>NZ_WFQN01000124.1 GCF_015487065.1 Nitratifractor sp. | reverse complement strand
GTCGCTGGGCGGAGGGGAGGCCGCCGTGCCCATATCTTGAGCGAAATCTCCCAGATCGTCGAAATCCCCGACGAACCAGACGGGAGCGGGGACCTGGAATTCGTCGTAGAGCTCTCTCCACGCGTCGGTGACCCCAAACAGGATCGCATAGGGCAACAGGCGATCCAGATAGTGGGGGTCCTGCTCCAAAAAGCGGCGGATTCGATCTTTCTCCACCCGGGTGACGAACTCCTTGAGCCCCAGCAGATGGTTGTGGATTTGCGCCCCTTTGTGGGTGTAGGGGCCCACGCGGCGGTAGAAATGGGCGATGCCGAAAACAAGGAGGACCAGTACCCATAGCGGCGGGTAGAGCAGGAGATTCGTCCAACTCCCAAAGTCGTCTTCGAGGAGAAAGGAAAAGACAAATACGGCGACGCCGAGCCAGAGAACGGAGAAAATCGTTTGTGAGATGCTACCGGACTTCCAGGCTTTGAGCAGGGCCCCGATGCCGACGCTGATGAACACGCCGGCGAAAATGAGTAGGAAAAACGTATCCGCCCCCACTTGTCTGGAAACGACATAAAAAATCATGGCGACTATCGGTAGAACAAATCCGATCGCTTTGGCCAGAAAAATCCAGCGGGCTTTGGAAGGATTTTCTTTGAAATATCCTGCTCGTACCGACCAGTCGTAGAGGGTGTTGTTGAGATCGTTCAGGGCACTGGAGAGCACCTCTCTTCGGTCCCGGTCGGTCGTGCTGACGACGAACGTGGGACCGGTCGGAAAGAGGATCTGATCGAGCAGGGCACGTTGATCCTCGGTGAGTTTCGATTCGTCGGCATCCTCGATGCGACGCAAAACCGTGCCGTTATCGGTCTCCTCGATCGTGAGGTATCCCTTTTGGGCCAGTTCGACGATCGCCGGGGCGATATCTTGCCGATCGGCGTAGGCATCGAGCAGTAGACCCGCTTGCAGGAGGCTCAGCCCCTCGGGGGGATAGTATTGCACCGCGACCGAACGGCTGTAGGCTCTGGGGTCTTTGCCTTTGCGGGCCAGTTTGCCGAGGAAAAAGAGATAGAGAATCGCCAGCGGCAGCGGCAGACTCTCGATGAGACGCTCCGAAAAAGGAACAGCGACGTTTTGCTTGCCGCTTTGGCCCAGGAGCCCCTCGGGGTAGATCACTTCGACGGTGATTCCCTCGTGGGGAAAGAGCGCTTCATCTTCCAAAACGAAACGGTGGGAGTCGATCCAGCGGATTGGGGAGCGGACACTACGTGTCGAACCGTAGCGGCCGGCATAGCTTCGCACCTTCACGTTGTTTCGGGAGAGCTTTGGAGGGAGGATCACTTCGATGTGCGCCCGACGGATGGGAACGTTCCAGCCGGTACCGACGGCGTTCCAGCGGATCGCGTCGCCGCTGCCGTCGGAGGCGGGGAGGACCCCCTTGGCGACTCGATAACGGATCGCGTAGCGGTGCACGCCCGTGAGGGTTCGGTCGGGGTCTCCGATCCTGAGCCGGACCATCTCCCCCGCCCGGGAGGAGCGAATCGATTGACGGATCCACCGGACCGGCTTGCCGTCCATGGTGACCCGGAAATCCCCCAGTCCCAGGTCGATGGTGCGGGTCAGGAGGCCGGGCTGGACCTCACGGCCTAAAATAGTGAGGTGCGATTTTCGCTTGTGTTGACGGGAGGAAGCGGGGCGGATCGCTTTGGGGATGTCCCGGAAAATCCCGTGCCGCCAGGCCCCTTCGAAGTCGTAGCTGATCGTTTCGTTCACATCAAGGGTGCCGTCACTATGGACTCGCAGGGTCACATCGTAGCGGTCGATCCGCTCGGCTGTGAGGGGGAGGGTGATCCCCCAGATGAATAAAAAGAAAACGACGTAGCGGATGATGGTCATCACCGAGAACCCTCGGCGTCTTTTGACCCCCGGCATCACCGCCTCCTTTGGGTTTTTTGTCAATTGTAACACACTCTTGGTTTTTTGATTTCCGACGTATTGGAAATAGAGTCTCAAAAGGTATAATGATGTCAAAACCCTTCTATCGAGGAGTCCTCATGAGCCGAGAACATCCCGTCGATTCTGTCTATATTACCTCCCGGGAGCCGGGGGCGGGGAGCATGGTCCTGGCCATGGGACTGATGGAGCTGCTGCGCCGGCACTATCGCCGCATCGCCCTTTACCGGCCTCTGGCCTTCAATCGGGAACATGACGGTGATATGGAAACGCTGCTGAAACATTTCGGGCTGGAGCAGTCTTTGGAATCGACTCAGGGGATTCCTCTGGAGGAGGCGGAGCGTCTCCTGGCGGGCGAAGGGATCTCGCGACTGGCAGAGGCCGTTTTGGAACGGTATGAAGCCCTCCGGGGGGATGCCGACTTCGTCCTCTGTCTGGGGACCCGGATGGAGAGACTCAACCGGCAGCTGGGGATGGACCTCAATATCGAGCTGGCCAAAAACCTCTCGGCCCCCGTGGCGGGGATCTTCTCCATGACGGAGGAGGTCGGGAATCTGGAGGAGCCCTTCGCTCTCTGGAGCCGGGCGATCCGACAGGAGGGGGCGGAGATCTTTCTGCTCTGTGCCAATCACTGCAGCGAAGAGGCGGCGGATCGATTGGCGTCGGCGCCCTGGAAATCGAATTACGACTTTCCGATCTTCTGTCTGCCGCGGCTGGCGGCGCTGGAACATCTGAGCCTCCTGGATATCATGGAGAAGTTGCCGGTCGAGATGCTTGCGGGATCGGAGACACAGAAAGAGAACGATCTCAATGCTTTCCGCCTGGGAACCATGGAGCTGGGGAGTCTGCTCAAAGAGCAGCAGCCTTATGAACTGGTCATTACCGCCTCTGACCGGGCCGATATGGTTGCAGGGCTGCTGCTTTCGGCCCAGAGTGTCACCACCCCGATGAACGGGGGGGTCCTTCTGTGCGGCAAGGCCCCGGACCCGGCGCTGAGCAAGCTGCTGGAAGGGCTCGATGAGATCCCGACTCCTGTGTTATATACTAAAAAATATGAACACGAGGTTCTCCCGATCCTTATGGAGATCAAACCTTCGATCCGCGCCGGCAATCGCCGGAAGATCGATATGGCCTTGCAGCTTTTTGCCGAATATGTGGAAGGTGAAGTTCTTCAAAAACGTCTGAGCACTATGCCGCAGGAGATCATGACCCCGGCGATGTTCCGCATGCAGCTTTTTGAAAGGGCCCGCAGCGATCTCAAACGGATCCTGCTGCCGGAGATCGAGGATGACCGGATCCTGCGGGCGGCAGAGAGTCTGCTGCGCCGGAAAGTGGTGCGGATTGTTCTGGTGGGGGAGAATGAGGAGATCACCCGTCGGAGCAAAAAGCTGGGGATCGATCTGAGTGGGGCGGAGATCCTGGACCCGACCGACGAAAGCCTCCGCCAGCACTTTGCCGAGCTCTACTACCAGGAGCGCAAAGCCAAAGGGGTCACCCGGGAGACGGCCCTGGACCGTGTCAGTGCCAACAAGACCCTCTTCGCGACGATGGCACTCTATGACGGACGGGCCGACGGGCTGGTGAGCGGGGCGATTCACTCGACACGGGATACGATTCTGCCGGCGCTACAGGTGATCAAGACCGCCGAGGGGTATCCGCTGGCCTCCAGCTGTTTCTTCATGTGTCTGCCGACCCGGGTTTTGGTCTATGCCGACTGCGCCGTCAACCCCGATCCCACTGCCGACGAGCTGGCGGTGATCGCCCTGGAGACGGTGGAGACCGCCGAGAAGTTCGGGATCGATCCCCGCGTAGCGATGCTCTCCTACTCCACCGGAGAGTCGGGAGTGGGGGCCGATGTGGAGAAAGTACGGCGGGCCACGGAGATCCTCCAGCGCAAACGTCCCGATCTGCCGGTAGCCGGCCCCATCCAGTACGATGCCGCCATCGAGCCGGAGGTGGCCAAGATCAAGATGCCCGACAACCCGGTGGCCGGGCATGCCACGATCTTCATCTTCCCCGATCTCGATACCGGCAACATCGCCTACAAGGCGGTTCAGCGTTCCGCGGGTGCCGTGGCCGTGGGGCCGGTGATGCAGGGGCTGCGCAAACCGGTCAACGACCTGAGCCGGGGCTGCACCGTCGACGACATCATCGACACCGTGGCTATCACTGCCATCCAGGCCCAGGAGAAGGAGTCGTGAAGATCCTGGTCCTCAACGCCGGCAGCTCCTCGTTGAAGTTCAAGCTCTATGTGATGCCGGGGAAAAAGCTCCTGGCCCAGGGGCTCATCGAGCGGATCGGCGAGGAGGAGTCGGTAGTTCATATTATTTACGATAAAAAGCGGCACGAGACGACGCAGGCGATCCGGGACCACCGCCACGCTCTGGAGATCCTGGAGGGGCTGATGCCGAGACTGGGGATCCTGGAGAGTTTTGCCGAGCTGGGGGGAGTGGGGCACCGGGTGGTCCACGGCGGCGAAGTCTTCACCCGGGCGACTCTCATCGACAAAAAGGTCCGCGAGACGATCCGGCAGCTGATCCCTCTGGCGCCCCTGCACAACCCGGCCAACCTCTTGGGGATCGAGGCGGTGGCGGCTCTGGCCCCGGCGATGCCCCAGGTAGCGGTCTTCGACACCGCCTTTCACCAGAGCATGTCCCCAGAAGCCTACCGATATGCGGTGCCGACAGAGTGGTACGAGCGTTACCGTGTCCGGCGCTACGGTTTCCACGGCACTTCCCACTATTTCGTCTCCCGGGAACTGGCACGGCTCAAAGGGACTCCACCAAAAAATATCAACTGCGTCACCCTCCATCTGGGCAACGGCGCTAGCGCCTGCGCCGTGAGGGGAGGAGAGAGCATCGAGACCTCCATGGGGCTGACCCCCCTGGAAGGGCTGGTGATGGGGACCCGCAGTGGGGATCTCGATCCGGGAATCCTTTTTTATATGTATAAATATGGATTCCGGAATCCCGAGGAGGTCGACCGGGAACTCAACCGCGAAAGCGGCCTCAAGGGCCTGGGCGGCAGCAACGATATGAGGGAGATCCAGAGGCGGATGGAGGCGGGGGACGAGACGGCGAAGCTGGCCTTCGAGGTCTTCATCCACCGCCTGGTCAAATATGTGGGAGCCTACGCCGCGCTACTGGGGCGGCTGGACGCCATCGTCTTCACCGGAGGCATAGGAGAACACAGCGCCCCCGTCCGCCGGGCCCTCAGCGAGCGCTTGGAGATTCTGGGCGTGGTGCTGGACAAGAAGGCCAATGAATCCCCGAGTACCGACGCCAGAACCATTCACACCCCCGAGAGCCGGGTCGAACTCTGGGTCATACCCACCGACGAGGAGGGAGTGATCGCGGAGGAAACATACAAAGCGATTTTAGATTTTGGATGATGGATTTTGGATTTGGCGAGGGCTACTTGTAGCGTGGGATTGCTATCCCACGGAAAAGAGGTCGAAGCTCCATGGGACGTGGGATGGCAATCCCACGCTACGAGGCCAGTTACTTAAATGAAAGCGTTGCAAAACAACGCTTACCGAAATTCCTCACTCCTCACTCCTCATTTCTCATTACTCGTTATCTCCCGCCGATTCGCCCGATCCTGCAGCCAGTCGGAGATCTGGATCAGGCTGAAGGTGACAAGAAAGATCATCAATCCCGGGAAGAAGCTGACCCACCAGGCGATCTCCATGACCGCTTTGCCGTCGCTGAGGATGCTTCCCCAGCTCATATCGGGCGGGGTGATGCCAAGCCCCAGGTAGCTCAGGCCGCTTTCTGCCAGGATGGCGCCGCTGACGCCGAAGGTGAAGCTGACGAAAAAGATGGGAGCCAGCAGCGGCAGGAAGTATTTGAAGATGATGGTGCGGGTGGGGACTTTTGCCAGGCGCAGGACCTTGATGAAGGGCTGGGAGGCGATGCGGTAGCTTTCGCTGCGGATCAGCCGGGCGGTCCCCATCCATCCGGTGACGGAGATGACGATGATGAGGATCATCGACGAAGCGGGGATGTAGCTCACCAGAGTCAAGAGCAGAAAAAAGGTGGGGAAGGTCAGAAAAAGATCCACAATCACCACGAAGCTTTTGTCCCACCATCCCTTGAAGTAACCCGCCGTGACCCCCATGATGAGGCCGATCAACGAGGCGATCACCGCCGAGCCGACGCCGATGAGTAGGGAGACGCGTCCCCCCTGCATCACCCGGGCCAGGAGATCCCGCCCCAGCCGGTCAGTCCCCATGGGGTGGGCCAGGCTGGGGGTCTGGAGGATCAGCTCCCGGTGGAAGGTATAGGGGTCCTGACCCCAGAGCAGGGGTCCCAGGAGGCTCAGGAGCACCAGGGTGATCAGGATTCCCAGGCTGATGAGGGGGAGCTTACGCTTCATCGTTCGGGGTCGGGCGGTAGTAGCTGAGGGTGCTTTTGCCGAAGCGCCGCTTTTTGACCAGTTCCAGCGCCCCGATCTTTTCGGGGAGGTCTACGGTGGTCATATGCTCCACGATGGCCATTTCGCAGGTCTCGGGCCGGATCTGCTCCAGGAGCCCCAGGGTCTGATCGTAGATCTCCTCCATTCCCTCCCGGATGCTGAAGGGAGGATCGAAGTAGAAGTAGGCCTTCTCGCCTGCGGCTTCCACCTGCCGGTAGACCTGCGGGAACTCCTCGAAACTGTCGCCCCGGATCGTCTCGATACGTCTGGGGGCGATTCGCTCCACATTGGCGCGAAGGATCTCGTAGACTTCACGGTTTTTTTCCATGCACCAGGCCCGGGAGGCGCCGCGGCTGACCGCCTCCAGGGCCACGGAGCCGCTCCCGGCGAAGACCTCCACGAAGGGCTTGCCCATCAGGTCGAACTGCAGGGTGTTGAAGAGGGACTCCCGCAGGATCGCCTTGGAGCTGCGGGTGGTGGCTACCGAAGGGATCTCCACCGCCTTGCCTTTGAACTCTCCGGCGATGATGGGAGCGGCATAGGTTTTCATCCGGCTTTTTCTGCGTCGGGGTGCTGGCATCTTGGGACTCTTTTTTTATCGTTATTATAACGTGTCGTCCCTATACCGCTGTGTAGAGAGCCGCATCGTTTGACTCTCTCTCGCGGTCTCCGTGGGAACGCCTCCGGCACCTATGTTGTCCCTTTGCCGTTCCGGCGGGGAAATGCATTCCCACCGAGGACGGTGGGAACGAGTCAGATGTGGGGCTTCGATCCGGTCGAGGATATCGGCCCTATTGGTGTCTAAATCAGAGAAAGAGTAAAATAGCGGAACAATAAGGAGTCAAAATGATCCGCCGCAGCGGCAAGATGCAGTTTCTCTTCTGGGCCTTTTTCTTTTCGGTGTTGCTCTATCTCTGGATTCTCTGGATCGGGGTGCGGACCTTTCTGCTTCACAAGGGGCCGATGATGGAGCTGCCCCAGCAGGAGGTGACGCTGCTTTTTATCCTCTACGGCTTTCTGATCGTCACGACCATGGCGGGGACGGTGGTCTCCATCATGATCGGCAACCGCCCCTATATCCGCCGTTTCGGGGCGATGGTGATTCTGGTCTTTGCCACCATCATCGCTGCCAAAGGGATCTTTGGCTGATTCCTGCCGGAGCTTAGGGCATTTGGGCTCCATTTGGGA
Source organism: Nitratifractor sp. (assembly GCF_015487065.1). Lineage (GTDB taxonomy): Bacteria > Campylobacterota > Campylobacteria > Campylobacterales > Sulfurovaceae > Nitratifractor. The sequence goes on along the minus strand of NZ_WFQN01000124.1, from coordinate 2,707 downwards.
TACAATGGCGCCAGATTTTCCCCGCAGCCTTGACGCGGGGTATGGAAGGTAAAGCGGCCATGCGTTATGAATGTACGATCCCTCTGATGAAGGCTCAGGATCCCCGGATCACCGAAAAGTTCGGTCCGCTGGGCCGGATCCTCCCCAACGCTTCCGATTCTTTGGAGGAGCTGCGGGACTTTTTCGAGCATGCGATTCTGGATGTCTTTCCCGAGCTGCTCCCCGAGAACGATCCGCGGATCAAACTCCTCGACTGCGAATACTTCCGCCTCTCGGCGGAGCGCCACTATCTGGAATTCGCCCGGCGGGTTTTCCGCGAGAACGGCGGGGTCTGCTACTGGCACACCCAGGAGTTCAAACTGGGGGATATGCAGAACTACCTCTACAAGATCAAGCTCATGGATCGGATCGACGAGATGATCTACTCCCGGCAGTTCGAGATAAGAGAGGGCAACGTCCTCTTCCGGATCGAGGATCTGGAGATCCTGGAGTTCGCGGTCAAGTATTTCCTCCGGGAGCTCATCGGCGGAGCGCTCTTCTTCGAGAAGCGTCCTCTGATGATCGTCTACAGCTATGATCTTTCGCTGCCCGTTCTGACGGAAAACCCCGAAGATCTCGCCCACTACCGGGAGATCGCCCGGGCCGCCGGGCTCTACTTCCGCTGAGGCCCCGACGATGCCCTGGGATACGCTACTTCTCGCGGCATCGATCCTTCTGCTCTCCAGTTTCGTCCAGTCGGTCATCGGCTTCGCCTTCAACCTCCTGGCGGTGCCGCTGCTGATCTGGAGCGGCCTCTCCCTGGCCCAGGCGGTGGCGCTGACGTCGGTACCGATCCTGGTGCAGGTCTCGGTGGCCACCTGGAAGCTCCGCCGGGAGGTGGTCTGGCGGGACGTCCTCCCCGCCTCGGCGATCCGCTATCTGACCCTGCCGATCGGGATCTCGCTGCTTTATCTCATCAACCGTCTCGACCCCGTCACTGTCAAGCAGATCGTGGGGGCTATGCTGCTGCTGATCCTGGCCAGCCAGCGCTGGATCCGGATCACTCCTAGGGAGCGGCTGCCTCTTGCCTGGGATCTGATCGCCTTCGGCCTCAGCGGGATCATGCTGGGGATGATCGCCATGGGCGGCCCGCCGGTGGTGCTCTGGCTCATGGCCCACGACTGGAGCGCCCTGCGGACCCGCGCCTTCATGGCGGCACTCTTTCTCATGGCCGCCCCGGTGCAGCTGGCGCTACTCTACTGGAAGCTTGGACCCGAGGTGGCGGAGTATTTCCTCTACGGCCTGCTGATGACCCCTCTCGTGATCGCCGGCTCCCTGGCCGGGATCCACCTGGGCAATCGCCTGGATCGGGAACGCCTGCGCCGGCTGATCCTCTTTTTCCTCTTCCTGACTGGGGTGGTGTCGCTGATGAGCCCGATTTTTAAATGAGGAATGAGGAATGAGGAATTTCGGTAAGCATTGCTTTGCAACGCTTTTGTTCAAATAACTATCGACTAACGACTGCACCTCATGCGCCCCCACACTTTATAAAAGTGAAAAAAACGAATAATATAGCGATAAAATGGGGAACCAGAGCATTAAAATTATAGAAGGACAGGAAGGAAAAGAGGGGGTTTTCTTAAAATAACGGCTCTTATGGGACTTTGGCTATAATGGCACTGCTTTTTTCAAAGCTACACCTACGGAGAGTTGGCAGAGTGGTCGAATGCGGCGGCTTCGAAAGCCGTTGTCCGGGCTTCCCGGACCGGGGGTTCGAATCCCCCACTCTCCGCCACCGATTTCATAAAATTTCACCTATCATTTTTGTTTGAGTGCTCTGAAAAACCCATTCACTGTTGTTCGTCATCCTGAATTTATGTCAGGATCCACGGTTCAATGGGTATTCCGGGCCCTGGATTCCGGATCAAGCCCGGAATGACGGAGGTTTTTCGGGCTCCTCTATGCACTATTTCACCCTCCACTCGATCCCTTTGGGCAGGTGGGCCCGGTCGTAGACCTGGCAGTGGACGTCGTAAGCCACCAGAAGGCGGCGGAGTTTGCTTTTGAAATCGGCGAGGGTGAGGCGTTTTTCGTGGAGGAAGCCCGGTGCGTGCTCATCCCGCTCCAGAAAGAGGATCATCTGCACGTGGCGGGAGTGCTCAAGCGGCGGGTAGAAAGGGGCAAACTCCGGCAAGCCCGAGCGCTGGGCCCCCACGAGGGCCGAGAGGGTGCAGACGAACTTCTGGGCCACTTCGATGAGGAGGGCGCCGCTGGTCTGGCGGCGGAGGTTCTCCCGGCTGTGGCCCCGGAAGTCTTTGACCTCCATCAGGATCAGCCGTTCCCCTTTGGCGGCGAGGATATCCACCGCCTTCATCCCGTTGAGCCGATCAACCCGCTCCCGGTAGAAGCGGCTGCTGTCAAACTGGCTCACGGCCCAGTCGTCGGGGAAGGTAAAGGTCAGCTGTGTCGGCGGGTTCCCCTCGAAGATCTCAATACTCACGAAACTACTCCATCTCCAGATAGCGGTCGGACTGCTCCAGCGACTCCTCGAGGCTCACAATGGGCTCGACCTCCTCGATCCGATCCCCCTGGACTGCCGTGACCGTGCCCCCTTTGAGGCTGAAGGTGATGTAGCGCCGGGGCACGGAGGCGTAGCGCTGCTCCTGGGAGAGGATCTCCAGCTCCCGCAGCAGAAAGAGGCTGTGGGTCGCCAGGACGATCTGCACCC
>NZ_WFQN01000123.1 GCF_015487065.1 Nitratifractor sp. | reverse complement strand
CTCTACTTCAGTGTCAATACCAAAAACGAGGTGCTGGCCTACCGGGTCTCCGATCCCGATCCCAAAAAATGGTGGAAGCATTTCATGTGGCCTGTCCCCAAACCTTCGGGGATCTTCCTCTTTGAAGCACCGGATGAGCCTGCCCCCAAGATCCGGAAAGTGAGTCACTAAGTGTTTCGTCTCTCCAATCTCATCGACGCGGTGACGGCGGGAAGACCCGAACGCTCTCTTGACGGCTCTATCGCCATCTGGAACTTCACCAACCGCTGCAATCTGGCCTGCCGCCACTGCTACAGCTACGCCGATCCCAACAGCGAAGATTTCCTGAGTACCGAATTTATTTTGGACGCTATCCCCGAGCTTCTCAAAGCCGGAATCCGCTTCGTGATCTTCAGCGGCGGCGAGCCTCTGATCCGCAAAGATATCTTCGAGATCGCCGAGGCGATGAGAGAGGCGGGGATTGTCACCTACCTCTCCACCAACGGTCTCTATGTCAACGAGAAGAACGTCGACCGGATCATAGAGACTTTCAACTATATCGGCATCAGTATCGACGGGATCGAAGCAGTCCATGATGCTTTTCGGGGGCTGGAAGGGGCCTATCGGCGTAGCCTCGATGCCATCGCCCTGATTCAGCGCCACGGCGGCAACGCGGGAATCCGTTTTACTTTGACCAAAGAGACCAAGGGGAGCTTCTACGATATTTTCGATCTGGCCGAAAAGATCGGCGTGGATAAGATCTATATCTCCCACTTGGTCTATAGCGGTCGGGGGTTGGATAACCTCAAGATCGATATCTCTCCCGAAGAACGGCGGAAATTTGTCGAGTTTATCATCGACAAAGCCTTTCAGTATCATAAGGAAGGGCGCAAGATCGACGTCGTTACGGGGAATATGGAGATGGATGCGATCCTTTTCCTGGAGAAGTTCGGCGAACGTTATCCCGAGCTCCGGGACGAGATGCAGCGGCGGCTGCGAAACTGGGGTGGCAACAGTGCAGGCCGCAAACTGGTCAATATCGACTGGAAAGGCAACGTCAAACCCGATCCCTTTTTCCCTTTTGTCATCGGGAACATGACCGAAAAACCTTTCAGCGAGATCTGGTTGGATGTGGAGAATGAGATGCTGACTCAGCTCCGGGAGCATCCCCGGATACTTTTGGGCAAATGTGCCGACTGCAGTGTCATCGACATCTGCAACGGCGGCAGCCGCAGCCGCGCCTGGGCGATCCACGGCGATCTCTGGGCGGAAGACCCGTCGTGTTATCTCAGCCGTGCTGAGATAGCAAGTGAAGAGTGGGGAGTGAAAAATTGAGAATTGAGAATTGAGGATGGAGAATTTTAGAACGAAACAGAGCCAATCTCAAAATTACTCGTTACTAGTTGCTCGTTACTAGTTTCATACCAAGGAGCATGAATGGTCTATCTCACCGGTGCCGGTCCCGGCGCACTCGATCTGCTGACGGTCAAGGCGCTGCGCGTCATCCGTCAGGCCGATGTCATCATCTATGACCGGCTGGCCAATCCCGAGATCCTTGCCGAAGCGAAAAACGGCTGTGAGTTCATCTACGTCGGCAAGGCTGACAGCCACCATACACTGCCCCAGGAAGAGATCAACGAAGTGATCTATCGGGCGGCGTTGGAACACGAAACCGTCGTCCGTCTCAAGGGAGGGGATCCACTGGTTTTTGGCCGGGGAGGAGAAGAAGGGATCTATCTCCGAGAACGCGGGATCAGGTTCGAATTCATTCCCGGCGTCACCTCCGCCATCGCCGTGCCCGAGTATGCGGGAATCCCCGTCACTCACCGGGGGATCACTGTCAGTTTCCGGGTCGTGACCGGACACGAAGCGGCCAAAGAAAAGAGCCAGATTCCCTGGGAAAACTATAAAAGTGACGATACGATTATCTTTCTCATGGGGCTTCATCGTCTCCGATACATCGTCGAAAAATTGATCGAGATCGGTAAACCCAAAGATTTCCCCATCGCCGTCATCAGCAAGGGGACATGGCCGGACGAGCGAACCGTCATCGGAACGCTGGAGAATATCTACGAGCAGGCCAAAGATCTCCCGACTCCGGCGTTGATTGTCGTCGGAAAGGTTGTCGAACTTCATGAACAGCTCAGTTGGTTCGAGAAAGAGCCAATCAAGTACTCTGAAAAACCGAAATAATCGCTCTCCGTCATCCTGAACTTGCTTCAGGATCCACGGTTTAACGGCCACTTCAGGCCCTGGATTCCGGGGCAAGCCCGGAATGACGGAGTTTTTTCAGAGCCTTGAATCTGCTGAGTGGTATCGTTGGGAAGAGAAAGAGCGGAGGAGGGCTGATATTCCTTCCGATCTTTCAAGGGAGGGTCAGGAATCTTTGTTACAATAGTCCCTCATTAAATAGGGTGGTGGTCAATGTACGATCTACGAGAGATACAACTCTTTTCCAATTTGTCCGACAAGCACATTGCTGAGATCAAGGAACGTGCCGTGATTCGTCATTTCGGCAAAGAAGGCATTGTCTTTTATGAAGGGGATCGGGGAGAATACCTCTATGTAGTGATCGAAGGAACCGTCAAACTCTACAAAACTTCTCCCAAAGGGACCCAGATCCAGATCAATCGTTTTGAAGCCCCGGCAGTGGTAGGAGAGTATGCCTGTTTCGAACGGATGCCTTTCCCGGCCACTTGTGAGTTTGTCACCGACGGCAAAATGGCGCTGATCCCTTACGATTATGTTTACAAAAACCTCTCCAACAGTGATTTTTCCCTGGAGATTATCAAGTCACTCACTTCCAAAGTGATGGTGCTTTCGGCGTTGATTCACAAGGAAACGATCTTCTCTTCCGAAGCCAAAGTAGCCAAGATGCTCCTGGAGAACAGTGAGATTTTCAGCAAACTCAAATACAACGAAGTCGCTTCGATCCTCAACCTCACGCCGGAAACCCTCTCCCGGATCTTCAATAAAATGAAAAAAGAGGGGTTGATCGAAATGAACAAAAATCATGAGATCAAAGTCATTGATCCCGAAGCACTGGAACATGTTATCGAAAGCAACAAAATCAAAACCTGTAACAACTGCATCGCCACCTTCAAAAAGCAGATGGGGATGGAGTGAGAGCGCTGGTCGCTCTCATGATTTTGGATTGAGTTCTCTGAAAAACCTCCGTCATTCCGGGCTTGCCCCGGAATCCAGGGCTTGGAATAATCGTTATGCCGTGGATCCCGAATCAAGTTCGGGATGACGCAAAGTGATTGTTTAGGTTTTTCAAAGAACTCGATTAAAAGAATCTGAAAAAAATTATAAGATAGTTTAAACTCTTAACTCTTAACTCTTAACTCTTAACTCTTAACTCCTAATCCCCATACTTCCTTTCCCACTCTTCAAATGCCGGATCGAAATAGACCAGGCGCTGTTTTTTGAACTCCCGGGTCGAGTAGAGCTTGCCGTATTTTGTCAGACCGGTCTCTTCGGCGATTTCCCGAATGATCTCGTCGCAGGCCTCCTGACTGGTGGCGTGGACCATGGCGAAGAGATTGTAGGGCCAGTTGGAATATTTTGGGCGCAGATAGCAGTGGCTGACGGCCCGGAACTCGGCGATTTTTCTCCCCAGTTCCTCCGCGCTTTCTTCCGGTACATCCCAGACACTCATGGCATTGGCGGTGAAGCCGGCTTTGCGGTGATTGAGAATCGTAGCGAAGCGCCGCATCACTCCCGCCTCTTTGAGCTCTTCGGCCAGTCTGAAAAGTTCGTCATACTCAATATTGAGGCGTTGCACAGTCTCGGCAAAAGGTTCGGAGGTGATGGGGAGATCTCTTTGCAGTTCCCGGATGACCGCGAAGTGACGCGCCCGCATCTTCAGAGCCTTGTGCTCTTTGCGGTGGAGCTTTTCTTTTTTGCTCTGTTTTCCTGTAGTATCGAGTTTGACCGAAATTTTGAACATCTTTAGCGTCGGCAGGATGATCGCCTCTTCGGCTCCGCTCATTGCTTTGAGCCGCTCCACCGTTTCGGGGAGTCCCAGTTTGGAGTCGGGAGGTACCGCCAGAGTGAACCAGATATTGAAATCGTGGTTACGCAGATAGTTGTGGCTGACGCCCGGATGGATATTGATCACCTCCGCAGCATTTTCGATTTGTGCTTCAGGGACTCTGAAAGCGACGAGAGAAGAGTGGTATCCCAGTTTTTTGGTATCGAAGATCGCAGAGGTCTGACGGATAATGCCTTCCTCTTTCAGACGACGGACCTCTTCCAGAACTTCCGCTTCGCTCCGATTCAGTTCCTGTCCCAGTGTTTCAAAGGGCTTGGCTGTCAGTGGAAAGGCGTTTTGCATCCGGTAAAGCAGTTCCTCCCGCATATTCTCCACTCCTGGTAATTTAAGATATTCTTATTGTACTGTATCGAGTTTTTTTCTCACTTGACCCGTGTCAATCGATACTGCATAAGATGAACTTTTTATAACTTTCAATCCAATTGATTTTAGTCAACAAATTTAAAACTTCATCGCGATAAAATGTGTGCATCCCGTAAACATACAGGAGGTTACAATGGGAATGAATCGACGAGATTTTTTGAAGAGTTCGGCGGCCGCCGCCGCCGCGAGTGCCGTAGGCATCACGGTCCCCTCCGAGGTCCAGGCTGCCGCAGCAAAAGGTGAAGAGGGCTGGCGCTGGGACAAAGCGGTCTGCCGCTTCTGTGGTACCGGCTGCGGCATCATGGTCGCCACCAAAGGGGGCAAGATCGTTGCCGTCAAAGGGGACCCTGCCGCACCGGTCAACCGGGGCCTGAACTGTATCAAGGGATACTTCACGGCCAAAATCATGTATGGTGCCGACCGTCTGAAGACTCCGCTGCTGCGTATGAACGAGAAAGGAGAGTTCGACAAGCACGGCAAATTCCGTCCCGTCAGCTGGAAACGTGCCTTCGATGAGATGGAAAAACATATCCGCAAGGCGCTCAAAGCCAGCGGCCCCGAAGGGGTGGCGGTCTTCGGATCGGGTCAGTACACCATTATGGAGGGGTACGCCGCCCAGAAGATGATGAAAGCGGGCTTCCGCTCCAACGCCATCGACCCCAATGCCCGTCACTGTATGGCCTCGGCGGTCGTCGGTTTCTACCAGACTTTCGGTGTGGACGAGCCCTCAGGCTGTTATGACGATATCGAACTGACCGATACCATCATCAGTTGGGGATCCAATATGGCCGAGATGCACCCGATCCTCTGGTCCCGGGTCTCCGACCGCAAGCTCTCCGATCCCGATCGAGTCAAGGTTGTCAACATGACCACCTATCGGACCCGGAGTTCCGATTTGGCGGATTTCGAGATCATCTTCCGTCCCCAGACTGACCTGGCGATCTGGAACTATGTCGCCCGGGAGATCGTCTACAACCACCCCGAAGCGATCGATTGGGATTTTGTCAAGCAGCACATTGTCTTTACCGTCGGTCCCGTCAATATCGGTTACGGCATGCGCCGCAAGGGCGAGAAGTCGCTGACTCCCGTCCGTCCTGACGGTTCGGCAGGAAAATACAGCGCTAAAGAGATGGAGATCATCCAGAAAGAGATGGGCAAAAAGGTCGGGGAGCTGGAAGCACCTGCGCTGGCACCCTACGGCTACAAAGCCGGTGAGGAGATGAAAAACACTCCGGGTACCCTCAAGCACTGGATGATCAGTTTCGAAGAGTACAAGAAGTCGCTGGAGCCTTATACTCTCGACTATGTGGCCAAAGTTTCCAAGGGGGATCCGGACGAAGATCTGGAGGCCTTCAAGAAGAAGCTCAAGATGCTGGCCGATCTTTACATCGAGAAGGATCGCAAAGTGGTCTCCTTCTGGACCATGGGGATGAACCAGCACACCCGGGGAAGCTGGGACAACACCCTCAGCTACAACGTCCACTTCCTCCTCAACAAACAGGCCAAGCCCGGTAACGGCGCCTATTCGCTCACCGGTCAGCCTTCGGCTTGCGGTACCGCCCGTGAGGTGGGAACCTTCGCCCACCGTCTGCCGGCGGATATGATGGTCAAGAACCCCAAGCACCGCAAGATCGCCGAAAAGATCTGGCATATCCCCGAAGGGACCCTCAACCCCGTGGGCAATCAGCATATCATGAAGATTCACCGGGATATCGAGGATGGCGTGGTCAAGTTCGCCTGGGTCAACGTCGCCAACCCCTATCAGGACAGCGCCAACGCCCGCCACTGGATCAAAGCTGCCCGGGAGATGGACAACTTTATCGTCACCTCCGACGGTTATCCCGGCATTTCGGCAATGGTCTCCGACCTGGTGCTTCCCAGTGCGATGATCTACGAGAAGTGGGGGGCTTACGGAAACGCCGAGCGCCGGACCCAGCACTGGCGTCAGCAGGTGCTGCCTGTCGGTGAGGCGATGAGCGATACCTGGCAGTGGGTCGAACTCTCCAAGCGCTTCACCGTCAATGATCTCTGGGGTCCCTATACCCTGCGCAACGGCAAGAAGCTTCCCGACGTACGCAAAGCGGCCGAGAAGATGGGCTACAAGCCCGATACGACGATGTTCGAGATCCTCTTTGCCAACGAGCGGGCCAAGAAAAACTATCCCATTGATCTGGACAAGTTCCCCCAGAAAGGCTTCGACAACAGCGAATGTCTGGGCGACAGTCGCAACGTCAAAGGAAGCGACGGCAAAGTCTTCAAGGGCTACGGCTTCATGCTCCATCAGTATCTCTGGGAAGAGTACGCCAGCTTCGGACGGGGCCACGGACACGACCTGGCCGACTTTGTCACCTATCATAAGGTTCGCGGACTCAAATGGCCCGTCGTCAACGGCAAGGAGACCTTCTGGCGCTTCAATACCAAGTATGACCCCTATGCCGCCAAACATGCCAAAGAGGCAGGGCTCAAAGACTTCGCCTTCTACGGTCCCCTGGCCAAGAAACTGCCCAGCGGAGACCTCAAAGGGGTCAAGGACAAGACCAAAAAGTCCCTGGCCAACAAGGCCAAGATCTTTGCCCGCCCCTACATGGATCCGCCGGAAATGCCCGACAAAGAGTACGATACCTGGCTCTGTACCGGACGGGTACTGGAGCATTGGCACAGCGGTACCATGACCATGCGGGTTCCCGAGCTCTTCCGCGCCGTGCCCGAGGCGCTCTGCTACATGAACCCCAAAGATGCCAAGAAACGCGGCCTCAAAAACGGTGACCTGGTCTATGTCGAATCCCGACGCGGCAAGGTCAAGGTCCGCATCGAAACCCGCGGACGGAACCGACCTCCCCGCGGCCTGGTCTTCGTGCCCTGGTTCGATGAGCGGGTGCTCATCAACAAGGTCACGCTGGATGCGACCTGTCCGATGTCCAAGCAGACCGACTACAAGAAGTGTGCCGTCAAGATCTACAAGGCCTAAAAGAAAGGAAGGATGAGCAGTGGACACCAAGGCAAAAAAGACGCAGATCAGTTCCCGGAGACGGTTTTTTACCGACCTGGCCTATGCGACGGGACTGGGGATCATGGGAGGCCTGCTCTGGGCGGGATATACCGAAAAAGCCAAGAGCTCTCCCCTGACGCTGCGTCCGCCGGCGGCTCTGGCGGAACCGGATTTCCTCAAGACCTGCATCAAATGCGGTCTCTGTGCCGAAGCCTGTGTCAACCGCCCCAGCAATATCGACCGGGATACCGGCCGTCCGCGACCGGGTACCCTCAAGATGGCCAAGGCCCAGGAGGATGTTACTATCGGGACTCCTTTCTTCAAACCAAGGGAGGTTCCCTGCTATATGTGTGACGACATTCCCTGTGTCACAGCCTGCCCCACCGGAGCCCTGGATGTGGCCAAAGTGACCAACCCCAAAACCGGGGAGTTGGACTATACGATGATGGATATGGGGCTGGCGGTAGTGGATCAAAACTCCTGCATCGCCTTCTGGGGTCTGCAGTGTGATGCCTGTTACCGCGCCTGTCCGCTGATGGACAAGGCGATCCGCCTCGAGTACGACAAAAACGAGCGGACCGGGAAACATGCCTTTCTCAAGCCGGTGGTCGATATGAACCATTGTACCGGCTGCGGACTTTGTGAAAAGGCCTGTGTCACCGAGAAGCCGGCGATCTTCATCCTGCCCAGAGAGATCGCCCTGGGGAAACCCGGTGCCCACTATGTCAAAGGTTGGGACAAAAAAGATCAGCAACGGGTGCAGGAACGCGTCGGCAAAGATGTCACGACCCACGATGTCCGGAGTGCGAAGAAGCCCGAGGACTATCTGAACAAAGGGGTGGAGTATTGAGATGAAATGGAGTAATATCAAATATCTCGTCCTGCGCCGGATTGTTCAGCTCGGTCTGCTCTTTCTCTACTTCATGGGCAATGCCTACGGATGGAAGGTTCTCACCGGTGATCTGTCGGCTTCTCTGCTCTTTCAGAAGGTACCGCTGGCCGATCCGTTTGCCGTGCTGCAGATCTTTGCCACGGGAGCCGTCGTCGGAGTCAACGCTTTGATCGGTGCGGCGGTGATTGCCCTCTTTTACGGCATCATCGGCGGTCGAGCCTTCTGCAGCTGGGTCTGCCCCGTCAATATGGTGACAGATTTGGCAGCCTGGCTACGCCGTAAACTGCTGATCGACCGGATAGAGCGAAAGGTCTGGATCTCCCGGAACGTCCGCTACTACATGATCGTTCTGGCGCTGATCGTCTCGGCCGTGACCGGGCTGGCCGCCTTCGAGGTGCTTAGCCCCATCACGATTTTCAACCGGGGTGTCATCTTCGGCTTTGGTGCCGGCGTGGGGCTGCTGGTGGCGATCTTTCTTTTTGATCTCTTTGCGGTCAAAAACGGCTGGTGCGGTCACATCTGCCCTCTGGGCGGTGTCCATGCCATTATCGGAAGTTACAACCTTTTTCGGGTCAAGCACAACAGTGAAAACTGCACACTCTGTATGAAGTGCAAAACGGTCTGTCCGGAGGTGGAAGTCCTGGGAATGATCGGTAAACGCAGCGAGTTCGTCGCCGGCCGTGAGTGTACCAACTGCGGCCGCTGCGTCGACGTCTGTGATGACGATGCCCTGGGATTCCAGCTGCGCAATTTTCTAGAAAACAATACGGGAGGAAAACAATAATGAAACGAAGCATCAAAATAGCCCTCATCAGTACCGTCGCTGCCGGCGCGGTACTCTTCGCCGGGGACTATGTCAATATCAACAAAGGGGTCAACAGCCCCGATGTGATCAAAAAACAGGATCTGGGAACCAAGAAGGTTGTCGATGAGACCGATTTGGGACTGCGTAAAAGCGGTCTGAGCGGCGTGATGAACCTGCCGGAGGTCAAATACGACCGTCCTGCGCCCGGTGCCGCACCCAAATTTGAGCGCTCCTATGTCAATGCCCCGCCGTTGATTCCTCACAGTATCGAGGGACTGGTGCCTATTACGACCAAAAACAACCAGTGCCTGGGCTGCCACATGCCGGCTGCGGCCAAAGGAGTGGGAGCGACACCGATTCCTG
>NZ_WFQN01000122.1 GCF_015487065.1 Nitratifractor sp. | reverse complement strand
GCCAGCAGCACCCCGCCGCTTCCCAGCAGGCTCCATCGCAGAAAATCCCGTCGACTCTTCATCAAAAACGGCTCCATTTCAGTTGTTCCAGTCCCGCCTTCCGCCGGGCGGCCTCCCCTTCGATCAGACTCTCGATGAGGCGTTTGCGCAGGGTGACGTAGCGGGCCAGATCCCCCAGGGTTTGGCGGCCGACAGCCTGCCAATCGATGCGGCGAAGTCTCGCATCCAGCTCCCGGCCCCTCTCAGCGGCCAAACGGCGCGCTTTGTCCAGCTCCATCCCCCGCAGTTTTGAGAGAAAACTCCACACTTCCTTCTCCACCGCTTCAAACTCTCCCAAAAGTCCCCTTGAGCTCAATCGCCGACGCAACGGATCCAACAATGTGATGATTTCAGCACTGAGCTGTGCTGAGCGCAGATAACGCTCCAGAGCCTTCTCATCGAGCCGGTCAAAATAGTGTCGGTCCAGTTTCGAAGCCCAGAGCCTCATCTTGGCGGCGGTAACGGGAAGCTGGGCCAGGGCCCATCGCTGCCACACTCTCCAGGCCTTGTGCCCGGCTTCCACCCCGCTCAAGGCGCGGCTGAGCTCTCTGAAACGCCGTTCCAGCCGCAGGAAGAGATCTTTGGGCCGGTTGGAAAAGGGCAGATAGTTGAAGATCAGCAGCAGCCCCAGAAAGAGGTAAAAGAGCAGCAGAACCGTTACGAAAAGCTGTACACTGAAAAAGGTGGTGTTGTCGATAAACTGAAAGACCAGCCCCAGGCCGAAAAAGAGAGAGAGGGCAGTGGGAATGAAGTAGTAGGCGGCGAACATATAGAGGAAAAAGTAGAGCCCCAACTCCCACCAGGTACTCAGCACCGGCAGGACAAAGACATAGGTCAGGAAAGAGACCGCAAACGAGAGAGTGTAGATAAAGATCAGTGCCAGAGGATTGAGCGGCGTGAAAAGTATCAGCAGGCTGAGGGCAAAGGCCATGGCCGGAACCATATAGCCCAGGTCGGTGGGCATCAGATACCAGAACCCTAGTCCCGTCCAGAAGACCAGCATCCCTGTCAATGCCGCTTTGAGATCCTCGGGATCTCCCCAGTGAAAACGGCGGGGGCTTTTCCGGCTCTCGGAAAACGTTTCGACCGGGTCGGGCTCCGGTGAGAGGATCCGTGCCAGTCGCTCCAGCAGGGTGCGCAGCCCTTCATGGAGACGCTGCAGCTCCTCGGTCAGACTCAGCATCTCGGCCCGCTCCAGCGCCGGCAGAGTCTCCAGAGCGCTTCGGGAGAGCTCCACATGACGGCGGGGCGGCACCTCGGGAGTGAAAGGCGCCGCCCAGAATCGTTCAAACTGCCCCATCATCTGCCCGATCTCCCGACGCAAGAGTTCTGTCTCGGGAAAAAGCCGCTCCATCCGTTCCCGCACCCTCCCCCAGCGCATCAAGGCGAGCATCCCCAGATGGCGGTCGATCCGGAGGATGGGTTCCCAGAGACTCTCCCAGCGATACCGGTCGAAAGCGATGCCGCCGGGATACTCTGTGGCTCCTACACGCAGGCTCCGTTCCATCGCCTTTTCCGCCGCTTCCAGCTGCGGAAGCGTGGCTTCCGCCTCCTCCTCACCGTGCTGTACCGCGTCGAAGGCGCTTTGCCAATGTCGAGCCAGTTCTGCGGCCTGTGCGACCCGGCTCTGGGCCGACTTCTCCGGCCAGAGGTAGAGATTGAGCACGGCGTAGACGAAGATGCCGAAGGCGGTAGACCAGCTCCGATCCACCGCATAGATGAGCCGATCGTCCACATAGCCGTAGTTGTAGAGCAGCACCATTACCAGCAGCATGATCAGCCAGAAGCTCTTGTCCCCCTGCCAGGCGTAGTAGAGATAGGTGATCACGCCCCCGGCCAGGGTCAGTGCCAGGAAATAGAGGGTCGTATCCTGAGGGAAAAGAGCGAGAAAAAGCAGCCCCAGCAGTGCGCCGATCACGGTACCCACCACCCGCATCACCCCCTTGCCCAGGCTTTCGCGCAGCGGGCCGGCGGAGGCGATGACCATCACGGCCACCGGTCCCTGGTAGGGCTGGGACCACTGCATCGCCATCGCCCCCAGATAGGAGAGCGTAATGGCCAGAGCCGTCTTGGCGGCGAAACGCACCCGGGGCGGCAGCGAAGGCAACAGCGCCATCGCTCCCCCGTTTGCTACGCTCCCTGAAAACACCGCCGTACTCATTCTCCCTCCTGGTGCCGTGAATCTTCCCGTCCCCGGTTGATGAGACTGGAAACGAATATCGCCATATAGAAAACCCCGGTCACCGCCTCCATATAGGCCAGAAATTCCGCGACATGGTTGGCCGGCGTGATATCCCCGTATCCCAGCGTAGTCAAGGTGACGAAACTGTAGTAGGCCATCCGGGAAAAGAGGGTCCGCCAACCGTTCATTTCGATCCCGTGAAAGGCCGAGGGGTCGAAGGTCAACAACATCAGATAGAGGATCGTCCAGATGAGCCCGATCAGGAGATAGAGGGAGAGGGAGCCGATGATTTTATTGGCATCCACCCTCCCCTCAAAGAGGATCTGCCGGACCGAGAGTTTGAAGGCACTGACGAAAATCAGCAGAAAGGTCGCCAGGATCAGCAGGGCGGTAATCCGTCCGGGATAGAAACGCCACAGCAGAGTCAGCCCCCCGAGGATCACCACCAATGTATAGGCGATCCGCTGGATGGAGACCTCATAGCGCAGACTCTTGATCCCCACAATGAGCATCAGCAGGCTCACCAGGGAGAAGAGATCCTCCCCGAGACTGCCGGGAAAATCGTCGGCGACGGCACTGCTGAAGAGGATGGCTACCAGGGCGATCAGAAGATAGAGGAAGTTGTTTCGGGTATCAATCTGTCGCAGTGTCATAGGCTGCCTTCTACGCGATGGAATTTTGCCGAATCCAAACTCCAACAGCCGATCAACCGATCTGTTTCGATGATGCATACTCTCTGGATTCTATTAGGAAATATTATATCCAAAGCCCCTTGAACTCTCAGAGAGAGCGAACGGATCCCCTCTCGTCATCATCTAGCTACTTTGCGATTTGATCAACCTTCCCGTTTTGGAAAGGAATGTATCGATCTGCTCCCCGGTCCCCAGGATTGTGTAGCCGAACTCTACGCTGTCGAAGTTTCGATCCAGAACCCGAATCCCAAGTTCCTTGAGCCGATAGTCGATCTGACGCTGATAGAGATAAGGACTTCGGAAGGTAAAGGTCCGCTCTTTTCGGTACGGGATCAGCGTCGCCGACTCCACGGCGGCACGAGCGGCGCTTCCATAGGCCCTGGCCATCCCGCCGGTCCCCAGTTTGATCCCGCCGAAATAACGCACCGTCAAAAGTGCACACTCCACCAGCTCGGCACCCCGCAGGACGTTGAGCGTAGGGATCCCGGCACAGCCTCTGGGCTCTCCGTCGTCGCTGCTCCCCTCAACAGCTTGTTGATATTCGTTAATATATCTGAAAGCATGGACGATATGATTGGCCTTGGGATGCTCGTGACGGAGTCGTTGATGTTCGGTTTCGAAGAGCGAATAGGGAACGAGGTAGCTGAGGAATTTGGAACGTTTTTCCACGGTTTCGATAAAGACGGTTTCGCGGATCGTAAACACGGAGACTCCTCGATTCATGGGCGTTATGGGACGATCGTTTCAGTTGAGAAAATATTCTATCGTATGAAGGGCTTGTCAGAAAAGGAGGCGGGACTTCAGTCCCGCAAAGTTTCGTAGCGTGGGATTGCTATCCCACGAAATAGCGAGGACCGGGATTCGCCATTTCGGCTAAAGCCGAAATCCAGGAGGAAGGTGCCTGCATCGATTTTCAGGAAACCCTATCTCCGGACTCCGGATCAGGTCCGAGGTGATAAACAGACAATCCACCGCGGACTGTCACACCTCACCGATCCCCAGCTCTTCCCGCACCGCTTTGACCGCCTGAACCATATTGTCCAGGCTCGCCTCGACCTCCGGCCAGCCCCGGGTCTTGAGACCGCAGTCGGGGTTGATCCAGAGCTGACGGGCCGGTAGGACCTCCAGCAGGGCGTGGATCTGGGCCGTCATCTCCTCCACCGAGGGGACACGGGGCGAGTGGATGTCGTAGACCCCGGGGCCGATCTCCATCTCGTAGCCACGCTCTTTGAAGATCCGCAGCAAGACGTTGCCGCTGCGGGCGGTTTCGATGCTGATGACGTCGGCATCCATCGCTTCGATGGTGTCGATGATATCGTTGAACTCGCTGTAGCACATGTGGGTATGGATCTGGGTCTCGGGCTTGGCCACATTGGTCGTGACCCAGAAGCTTTCCAGCGCGAAACGCTCGTAGTCGGGGCGCTTGGCGGCACGCAGAGGATAGCCCTCCTTGAAAGCCGCTTCGTCCACCTGGATCATCCCGATACCGGCCTTTTGCAGATCATCCACCTCGTCCCGGATCGCCAAGGCGATCTGATAGCAGGTTTCGGCGCGGGGCTGATCGTCCCGGACGAAGGACCAGTTGAGGATCGTCACGGGACCGGTCAGCATCCCCTT
>NZ_WFQN01000121.1 GCF_015487065.1 Nitratifractor sp. | reverse complement strand
GTGCTCACGTCGACCCGCTTGATCCCACCGTAAAGATCATAGAGAGGCTTGAGGGCCAGGACCATCTGGATCGTGGAGCAGTTGGGGTTGGCGATGATGCCGGTCTCCCGCCACAGCTCGATATCCTCGGGATTGATCTCGGGGACCACCAACGGGACTTTGGGATCCATCCGGAAATGGGAAGTGTTGTCGATGACCACGGCTCCCGCCTCCACGGCGTAGGGGGCGAAGCGGGCCGAGACGCTGCCGCCGGCACTGAAGAAGGCGATGTCGATGTCGCGCCCCTCAAAGACCGTTTCGGTCAGCTCTTCGGTGACGAATTTCCGGCCGCAGCACTCGATCTCGGTCCCGGCACCCCGGGCACTGGAGAGAGGTAGGACCTCTCCCACGGGGAACTGCTGCTCTTCCAGAATCCGGAAGATCTCTTCGCCGACGGCACCGGTGGCGCCGACAACGGCGATATTGTAGGCTCTGCTCATATCAGGGTTCCTTGTTCTTTGTCATTGTTGTTTTCAGATTGTTCTTCGATTGAAGCGGATTCATCGCCTTCCAGCGAAAGCTCCTCCTCTTCATTCTCTTTAGGGCATTTGGCGATGCTGACGACCCGGTCTTTGCCCTCGACATTGACCACTTTGACCCCGGAAGTGGCCCGACCGGCACGGCGAATGCTCTGCATATCGACCCGGATCATCTTGCCGGCGCTGGTCAGACACATCAGATCCTTGTCCTCTTCCACGAAGACCACGCCGACCACATCGCCGGTCTTGGGGGTGAGTTTCATGGCGATGACCCCTTTGCCGGCCCGGCTCTGTTCCCGATACTCGCTAGCGGGGGTCCGCTTGCCCAGACCCTTTTCGCTGACGATGAGGATCTCGTCGTTCTCATCCTCGATGGTCGTGGCACCGCAGACATAGTCACCGTCGATCTTGAACTTGATCGCCGTGACCCCCCGGGCGACCCGGCCGATCTCTCGGACATCGGTGACGGGGAAGCGGATGCACATTCCCTTTTTGGTGACGACGAAGAGCCACTGGGTATCGGGTCGGATGATCTTGGTATCGATCAGCTCGTCGTCTTCGTCCAGATTGATGGCCCGGACACCGACGCTGCGGATATTGGAGTATTCGCTCAGGTTGGTCCGCTTGACGATCCCGTTCTTGGTGAAGAAGACCAGGCTCTTGTCCTCGTTGAAGTCCTGGGTGGGGATGATCGCCTTGATCTTCTCATCCTTGTCCAGATTGATCAGATTGACCACCGCTTTGCCCTTGGCGGCCCTGGACCCTTCGGGGATCCGGTAGACCTTGAGCCAGTAGAGCTGTCCCCGGTCGGTGACGAACATCAGTGTATCGTGGGTGTTGGAGATGAAGAAGCGCTCGATGAAATCATCCTCGTAGGTGGTGACGGCGGTCTTGCCTTTGCCGCCGCGGCGCTGTTTTTCATACTGTTTGACCGGGACCCGCTTGATGTAGCCGCGATGGGTGATGGTGACGACCATCGGCTCGTTGGGGATCAGGTCCTCGATGTCGATGTCGTCGTAGTCGTCCACGATCTCTGTGCGCCGCTCGTCGCCGAAGGCCTCTTTGACCTCCAGCAGCTCCTTTTTGATGATCTCTTCGATCATGCTTTCGCTCTTGAGGATGCTCTCGAGGTATTCGATGGTCTTGCGCAGCTCCGCCAGCTCATTCTCGATCTTTTCGATCTCCAGACCGGTCAGGCGGCGCAGGCGCATCTCCAGGATCGCCCGGGCCTGGATCTCGCTGAGGCCGAAGCGGCTCATGAGATTCTCTCTGGCCTCGGTGTCGTCGGCGCTGCCCCGGATGATCTTGATCACTTCGTCGATGTTGTCGACGGCGATCTTGAGACCTTCCAGGATATGGGCGCGGGCGCGGGCCTTCTCCAGGTCGAAGATGGTCCGGCGGATGATCACCGTCTTGCGGTGGTTGATGAAGAGATCCAGCAGCTCGGGCAGGGTGAAGACCTTGGGCTCTTTGTTGACGATGGCCAGCATGATGATCCCGAAGGTGGTCTGCATCTGGGTCGATTTGAAGAGGTTGTTCAGCACGATGTCGCTCATGGCGTCGCGCTTGAGCTCGATGACCACCCGGATCCCCTCCCGGTCCGACTCGTCCCGGATCTCGCTGATCCCTTCGATCTGCTTGTCGCGGACCAGCTGGGCGATGTTCTCGATCAGGCGGGCCTTGTTGACCTGGTAGGGGAGTTCGTCCACGACGATCGCTTCCCGGTTCTTGTGCTGCTCGATGTGGGTCTTGGCCCGGACTTTGATCCGTCCCCGGCCGGTGCTGTAGGCGTCGATGATCCCTTTCTTGCCGAAGATCACGCCGCCGGTGGGGAAGTCGGGGCCTTTGACCGCCTGCATCAGCTCCTCCACCCCGGCTTCGGGGTTCTCCAGGCGCATCAGGTGGGCGTCGATCAGCTCGTCCAGCCGGTGGGGCGGGATGTTGGTCGCCATCCCGACGGCGATACCGGCGGAACCGTTGAGCAGCAGATTGGGGACCCGGCTGGGCAGCACGTCGGGTTCCTGGAGGCTGTCGTCGTAGTTGGGGACGAAATCGACGGTATCTTTGTCGATATCCCGCAGCAGCTCCTCGGCCAGTTTGGTCATCCGCGCTTCGGTATAACGCATCGCTGCGGCGTTGTCACCGTCGATGGAGCCGAAGTTCCCCTGTCCGTCGACGAGAGGGATCCGCATACTGAAATCCTGGGCCATACGCACCAGGGCGTCGTAGACGGCGGTATCGCCGTGGGGGTGGTACTTACCGATGACATCCCCGACGATACGGGCCGATTTTTTGTAGGCGGCCCGGTGGGTCAGGTTGAGTTCGTTCATGGCATAGAGGATGCGACGGTGGACCGGCTTGAGGCCGTCACGGGCATCGGGCAGCGCCCGGCCGATGATGACGCTCATGGAGTAATCCAGGTAGCTCCCCTGGATACTCTCCTCGATCTTGACCTGCTCCACGGCTTCGCTGTTTTCAAACAGATCGTTCATGGGACTCCTTGATCTTGCGATCCGGCATTTTACCGGGATCTTAAAATGGGTAGATTATATCGAAAGGGAGCTAAGCGAACGCTGGGCGTTCAAGTGAGGAGTGAAGAGTGATGAGTGAGGAGTGAAGAATTAGGAATGAGGAATGAGGAACCGAAGATGATGTAGCGTGGGATTGCTATCCCACGATGATGAATGATGAATTTCGGTGTGCCGCAGGGGGCGTGGTTTTGGAAGCGGGAATTCATTCCCGCCATAAAATGAGGCATTTCCGTCATCCTGAACTCGATCCAGGATCCACAGTCCAATGGGCATTCAAGGCCCTGGATTCCGGATCGGGTCCGGAATGACGAAGGTTTTCTACGGTGACTATGGAATGAGGATAGGAAAGAAAAAAGAAAACGGTTAACTGTTGTCATAGTACCAGCGGTAATTCGTTCGCAGGAAGTGCCGGATCCGACGCAGCCAGATACTCAGATGGCGCATCAGCAGTTCGACGCCCACGGGAGTTTCGCTGAATTTTCTCTCCATATGTCCAGTGACCTTGCAAAGGATTTTGGAGATCATACCTCGGGGGAATTACCGCAGGATTACTCTTTTCTGTGAGAGTCGTAGCGTGGGATTGCCATCCCACGATTGCCGGAAATACGTCGAGTGGCGAAGATTTTCCAGATCTGTCATCATTTTCCGATCTAGATGGAGGTGGGGAGATGTCGGATTTGAGAACGATGGTCAAAATTGCCGATGGGATCGCGTTGGAGGTTTTTCGAAACTATCTGATCCGACGGGATGGAGTGCTTTTCGAACTGGCTGAGATCGAGGTATTGCTGGAAGATCCAGAACTTGGGTTCCGAAGTTCAATCGAGGGGTTGGATGAAAGCTGTTTGCAAAAAGGGACATTCATTCGACTCTTTCGTAAAGGGCTTCAACTATGTTACGGCGATGAGGAGAAAAATCGGCGCTGTGCGGTTCGAATCTATGGGATAATGAATGAAACGGAAAGCTTCTATAACGTACGGGCTATTGAATACGAGGGGTGGAGACGACGGCGGGATATTACGCTGGTACATTGGAATGATCCTGAACGGGTAGAGCGTATTGTCGGACATCTGGAATCCCCGGAAACGATTGAACAGTCTCTTATTCTCAGAGTGCCGCGTGCCCATCTGCCTTGGAATATCCTGGATCGTTATCTGCCCGATGATCCCAAAGAGTTGTGCCGTCTCCGGTCACAGCCCATCCGATATATCCGGCTTCCGTCCCTGAAGCGTCTGAAAGAGCCTTTCAGGCCGAGGGATCCCCAGCGGATCGTGTGTTCTCTCTTCGAAGATCAGGTGATGAATCATGCATGAGATCACAGGGAACTCCTGGGTATTGGAAGATGAGGAACGTTGGCATCTATTTTGCAGATGTGGTGATTATCGAACCATAGAACCATGTGAAGAGACAATGCAGGTTCCGGAATGTGAGCGATGCGGATCATGGTTCATCGACGTATGGGAGTTTATGGAAGAGACCGACATTCGCTATCGCTCTCCGTTTGTTTGGGAATGGCGGGTGGAAGCAACTTCTGATTCCTGGACAGTAAGTGCCGTAGTGCCGATTCCATTGGATATAGAGAAGGGCAGGCCGATCTATCGAGATTTTCCCATTGCCCGGATCATGTTGAGCCGAGCTGGCGATCTGGAGATGGAACGGCTGGAGCCACATCTGCTCGATGCGAAGATCATCACGGAGAAAGGGATCCAAGGCCCCCAGGGGCCGAAAATATTTCGGGAACTTCACCACTATCTGCTCTCATGGCTGGCAATTACGCCCGTACCAGAGGTAGAATGGCTTTTCAACGATGAACATTGGCGTTCATTTCCATCCGATCGGCGCTTATATGTCGTGAGTTTTTTTCTGCGTAATCCGCATTTGAGGGAGTTGGATTTCTTTTTCTGGATCGATTGGGACGCCCTTCCCGGATCGATACCAAAATTCGAGACGGTTCTGGAGTCGGTTTCCTGGATCCTGGCGGGACGAAAAGAGAAGCGTGTCAGACGTGCTTTTTTCGAGACATACAAAAGAGCGATGCAAAGAGAATGTTATTCCGTCTTCCCCGATAGGGTTTTCGCCAGGACGATCGGAGATCCCAACCACCTGGAGAAACTCATCAGACTTTCCCCGGAGGTCAAAAGTCGCCTCTTTTCCGCTCTGGCCTGGGAAGAGGCTCTGGAGTTTAGCCGATGGATCATAGATCTTTACGGTGAGCGTGGCGCGGTCCGTTTCTACAGAAGTGTGGAGCCGTTTCATCTCTCAAACCGATATATCCGAGATATCCACCGCCTAATGCGAGTGATGCACCGGAACGATCAAATGCGGGAACGTTTCGCCCGTCCGTCGGCGCATGTCGAAGCGCTGCATGATCGCCTGGCCGAGGCGGCAGGAGGCAGTCAGCGCGAGTGGGAGTGGGCGATCGAATTTGAATATCCGCGTGAGGTGCTTCGATACGAGGGGGAGTATGATGGATGGAGCTTCCGTTTGCCGAAAACCGGACGGGAGCTGGCCGAATGGGGACGTGATCTGCGCAATTGCCTGGCGAGTTATATCAGCCGTGTGGATAAGGGTGAGTGCATCGTATTGGGGATTTTTCGAAACGATAAGATCAAATACGCTCTGGAAATCGTCGAGGGGGAGGTGGTTCAGCTATCTGGAAAAGGCAATACATCCCCTCCTGAAAAGATTAAAAAATTGGTAAAAAAATATATAAACAATTAATAAATTTAATTAAGATTTATTAAAGGAAATTTTAATCTTCTTTTTGCCATGATCCCGATTCGGCAGACGTCGTCACCTTGTGTGGCCTATCGATTTGCACCTTATAAGGAGTTATTATGACAGATCGAAAAGTTGCCCCAAAAAAGCGAAGGAGAAATCCCGAACGTTACACCGTCAATGCGGAAATGAGCCTGGAAGAGGTGGCGAAAATCCTGGGGCTTTCCAGGGAGCGTATCCGCCAGATCGAAATGCAGGCGATCCGCAAGATCCGCTCTCCGCTGGTCTCACGAAAATTGCGGGAGTATCTCGATGAGTAAGCCATTACTTTGCCTCTCCTCCTGGCTGCGTGACACGAAAGAATACGCGCCGTTTTACCGGAGATTTACGAAAGAGCTGCGCAAGCGGGGGGAGCAATGGAAACTTCTGGAGAATACCCGTGACATCTGGTGCAGGGATTTTCTGCCGGTTTATGGAACGGGAGGTATGCCAGTAGAGTTCCGCTACGAACCTGCATATCTGGCAGGGAAGGACCGTTATCGCAGCCGTCCGGAGGAGTTTCTTCCGGAACTTGGAATCTCTCCCCGCTTTTGCGATCTGAAACTTGATGGGGGCAATCTCATTCTCCACGGTGGTACTGCTGTTGTAAGCGATAGAGTCTTTTCGGAAAACAGTGACAGGGATGAAAAAGAGATCGTGGAGACAATTCGCACCATGCTTGAACTGGATCGCCTGATCATCATTCCCTGCGATCCATCGGACATAGACATGACGGGGCATGCGGATGGGATGTGCCGATTCATCGACGACAAGCACGTCCTGCTAAATGACTTTCATCCAGGATCAAGAGATTTGAAAGAGAGTATCGAAAAGGTCCTACGTGATGTCAGTTTCGAGGTGATCCCTTTGAAAGTAGACTCTGGATATTATAAGGAGAATGATTGGCTTTGTGCCATCAATTTCTACGAGAGTGATCAGGCACTTTATGTCCCGGTGCTGGGAACGATTTACGAGGAGGATGTATTGCAGCAACTGGAGCGGCATTTTCCCTCAAAAGAGATCGTTTCTATCGACTCTCGGGAAATCGTGAAGGATGGCGGTGCACTGAATTGTGTGAGTTGGGAGATATTTAGGAGAAAACGATGAGTAAAGAACAAAACTGTTTTGAAATTCAAGGTACTGCAGTGAAGTCATTGGGTTGGATGATAGATAAATTAAATAAGTGCAATATATCCGATATTGAAAATATATTTTGCAAAATAGCAACATTTTTAATGAAATGTGTAGAAATAGAATCTTCATTTACTGATAATAAATATACAATTTCTGAGTTGGAATTTTACTACTGTCGAGATGATCATGAGGATTGCTACTGCCACTCTTATGAATCATATAAAAAAGGATATGATCATAAACAAAAACAGCGTCTTTGTTGGTACTTTCATGGAAGCGGAATGGACATTACAATTGGAGACGGTAAAAACATCTATGGAGGAATATTAATACGTTCTGTATTGGAAAACAAAGAACTCTTAATATC
>NZ_WFQN01000120.1 GCF_015487065.1 Nitratifractor sp. | reverse complement strand
CTGCAAGCCAAACGAGCCTTTTCATAAATATCTCCTATATATCAGGGTGATATTGTATAATATCGTACCAATTCTAAATAAAAGATTAATATCCGATTAACAAGTTACATCTTGTCGTTTTTTATAGGGTTGATGGAAACCAGTTGATAAAATTTCTCAAGTCCCAAACTTTTTTCGAGAAACTCCAATTGTTTGACGGTATGTAGATCGCTTCCCAAATAATCGATCCAGCCCTTCTCTCCAAGCCAAAGAGCCTTTTGTGCCGCTTCCCGTCCGTAATATCCTCCCAAAGAGTTGATATTGACCTGAAATGAAACCCCCATCTCCCGTAATCGCCCATAAAAAGTTTCCGGATCTTCAACATAACGATAACGCTCAGGATGTGCCAAAAGCGGCTGATAACCCCGTGCACTGATTTCATAAACCTGTTTTTCAAAGGATAAGGGTTCATTGTAATAAGAGGTTTCAAAAAGCACCATCCGATCCCCAATGGTCAGGATATCCTCCCGTTCAAGCCGTCGGAGAAACTCCTCATCCAAATAATATTCAGCCGCCGCTTTGATCTCTATAGAGATCCCTTTTTGATCAAGTGCTTCACGGAGTTTTTCAGCCCCTTGACGAATCGTCTCACTGCTGTTTCGGTAACTGTCAGCCATCACATGGGGGGTTGTAATCAGCCGACGATAGCCGAGAGCGCCCAAACCTTCAATCAGTTTCAACGACGTCTCCAGATCGGGAGAACCGTCATCGATGCCGGGAATCAAATGAGAATGTATATCGGTAGACAAAGGGAGTCTGTCCGGAGTATATTCAACAACTGGCTCCTCCCTCTGAGTTTTTTTTCTCCTAAAAAAGGAGCGTATCACTTGTCATCCTCGTGATAATAACCGTATCCGTATCCATGCCCGTAACCGTAACCGTAACCGTAACCGTAACCGTAACCGTAGCCATAACCGTGTTTGCTCGGATCAAAATCGTTGAGGATATACCCCATTCCCTGTTTGCCGTTTTGGGCATAGAGCTCATTGAGCGTCCTCAGGAACGGTTTGCGGGAATAGCCTGCCCGAAGGACATAGACCGTCACATCTGCCATTTTCATAATAAGCCGTGCATCGGTAACCAGTCCGATGGGAGGTGTATCCAGAAGAACCACATCGTAATGTCGACGAAGTACCTTGATCGCCTCGGGCAGAATCACTCCACCGATCAATTCACTTGGGTTAGGAGGCACTGGCCCCGAAGAAATCACGTCAAGATTCTCATAAGCTGTCTGCTGTACCACATCAATGAGTTTGGCATGTCCGGAAAGAAGGTTGCTCATTCCTTTTTTATTTGGAACCTTGAAAAACTTATGCAACGTTGGTTTACGCATATCCAGGTTCAGGATAATGACCCGCTTCCCGGCCAAAGAGATGATAGCTCCGAGATTGGTCGAAAGGGTACTTTTTCCCTCTCCTCCGATCGTCGATGTAACGGCGATCACCTGTCCCTCTTCACGCGGATTCATAAACAACAAATTGGTCCGGATACTCCGGAAGGCTTCGGCCGCTGCAGATTTCGGTTTGTCCAAAACAACCAGATTGTCAGTTTCCGCATTGAAATGGGGAACAATCCCCAACTTCGGTACCTCCGTCACAGAATCAACATCTTCATCGTTTAGAATCTTGTCATTGAAGAAGTCCTTCAAAAAGGCATAGCTAATCCCGAGAATCAACCCAAGAATCAACCCGACCATAACAATCAGACTACGTTTCGGCTTGATATGGGTACCAGGGTGAACGGCACGGTCGATGATACGGTTGGCGCTGACCGTCGACGCTTTTTTTATCTCCGTTTCCGTTTTCTTTTCCATCAGATAAGAGTAAAATTTCTCATTGGAGGCAAATCGACGCTGCAAAGCCAGAAAATTTCTCTGGTCTTCCGGTAGAGAAGCCAACTCTTTCCGAAACTTCTCCATCTGTTTGTCGAGAAACTTCTCCCGTTCTTTGACGGAACGATAGAGGTTGCCCACCGATTGGATGATGATCTGTCTCAATTGTTCAATCCGGCTCACCAGTTTCTTGACCTCGGGATAGGCAGACGTATAATCCCGCAAAAGTTCCTTTTTCTTCAACACCGCTTCTCTGAGCGCATCAACGATTGAGGCCAGCGATTTATCCTCGATCCCGATTCCCGCCAAGGTGAGCGTCTCCAGTTTTTTCCCTTTTTTGACCTTTTTGACCAAGGCATTGAGAATATCTTCCTGGAGTCTCAAAGTAGAGAGCTTCGCTTCATAATCGCCAAGCTGTTCAGAAATCCGTTTGATCTTCTCATCCACATCGATCGTCTTGGTCTTTCGTTGAAACTTTTCGAGATTGGCTGCGGAGACTTTCAGGTTCTCGGCCAGCGTTTTGAGCTGGGAGTTGATGAACTCCAGAGTCTTTTCCGCCTCCTGGGTTCGCCGTTCGATATTTTGCTGAAGGTAGGCATCGGTCAGTGCATTGACAAACTCTTTGTCCCGGAGAGGTACAGTATCGGTAAAGGTAATCTTGATAAGGTTGGCAAACTTGGAAACCAACGCATCATTGACCCCGCCACGAACTTTGTCAGGCAGAGTATCGGGGTTATCCACGACAAATTCATACTCACTCTCCGTCATCTCCTTTCCCGGCTTTCGCCGAACGACCAGGACAAAATCTCTTGTATGAATTTCACGGCCGTAATATCCGACTCCGCTGTAGTTTTTCTTGTCCAACTTCGCTTTGAGGCGATAACGATTCTTGTCGATCGGTTCCAGGGTAAAAGGAACACCGAACCCTTTGGTCATCTCCACAGTAAAAGGCGAATCTTTATAGAGCTCGTGCTTTTTCAGATGTTTGCTGATGTAATAATGATGACCCATATCGACTTTTTTGAGCGCTTTTTCTGCGACAAAACGGGATTTGATAATCTCCATTTCTGTATAGAGACTGTTACTCCCCTCACCCATCAAAGCGCTGGCGACCCCGCTTTGAGCACCGCCGAAAACATAGCGCTTGTTTACCGCAACTTCCACTGTCGTATTCGCCTGGTAGATATCGGGTTTGAAATAAGCATAGATGGCACTAATGATCAATCCTGCCAACGTGAAGAGAATAATCGCATACCGATGGCGATAAAGTATGGCCAGAAGCTGCTTTAAATCGATTTCATCTTCATTGGACTTCAAAATCTCTTGTGCCATCGGTATTCACTCCATATTTTATCGCTGAGCCTGAACTCAAACAACTGTTTTAAAATTAACTGAACTGTCGCTCTGATCAGAATGTCCAGCATTGAAAGAGGATTTTTTAGGGTTTACAAGAAGAGTATCTTCCCCCGACAAATCCGGTAAAAACTCTTTTATCCCAGTCTTTCAAAAAATCGCCAAGATTATACTATTATTTCTATTGCAAATTTCTGAGTGACAAGTTAGGATTGAGGTTTTGAAGAGTACGAAAGGGTTTTTATTGCCTGGGAGGAGAAAGATCTTTTTTGCGATCCTCTCCAGAGAGCTTTTTTTCAACCAGCATCTTCGCGACGCATTTCGCTTCTTCCTCGGTGAGGGTTTTCTCCATCGAGGGCATCAACCCGTAACGGTCCAACGAGGGACAGAGTGCTTTGTCGATGCTCGGAGTTCGGATGTAGTCGGCAATGAAACGGATCGCATCTTCCCGAATCGGATACTTCTCTTTGACCTTCAGCACTACCTCGTCGATAGGGGGCCCCAGCAGCTTCTCCCGTTGGGCAGGAGTCACCTGTCGGGTCGTATGGCAAAGCTGACATTTGGCTCGGAAGATCGTTGCGCCGTCGGGACCACCGGCTATCGAAAGGCTTCCCGTTACCAAACTCAACAAAGCACTCATCACTCCGAATCTCTTCATCGAAAATCCTCTCCCCTGTTGCCTGAACCGGCAACGATTTGGCGGAATCTTAGCACAGGATTCTATACCGATGATGAACCGCTGCGTTCCCCCGCCGCCTCCAAGAGGATCTCCTGCCGCGGGACGGCAAGCTCCAGCGACGACTCATCGACGATATGCAGGATTTTCTTGATCACATCCTGCTTGACCCGAAGCCATTCTTCCCAGTTGACCGAGATCGAAAAGGCATAGATGAGTACATTCATCGAATACGCTCCGATCTCGTCCAGATAGACCAGCAGTGTCCGCCGTACGCCATAACGGTCTTCGATATTGAAGAGACCGTTTTCATAGGTCTTTTTCATCCGCCGGATATAGCGGAGTTTGTTTTTATTGACGATATCGGGATGACGGTGAAGCATCTCATAGATCTCATAAATGACCCGTTCCAACTCCCGGGTATCGGTGGTGAGTTTGAGACGCAGATGGAACTTGATCCTCCGCCCTACCATCCGTCGCGTCCAGTTTTTGACATAAGTGTTGGCCAGGATCGAGTTGGGAACAGTCACCAGCGCATTGTCGAAGGTACGGATCTTAGTAGAAGTCAACCCCATCTCCGTAACGAAACCCTCCACCTGATCGGTTGCGATCCAGTCCCCCTGCCGAAAGGCATCCTCACTTACCAGCCGCACCGAATCGAGAAAATTGGTAATGGTATCTTTGGCCCCCAGACCGATGATGGCACCCCCGATCCCCAGGGAGGTCACCAGAGCCGTCAGGTTGATCCCAAACCGTGAGAGCACCAGCAAAAGAAAGAGAAACCCCAGAAAGACCCGTGAGATATTCAGAAAAAGGTTGTAAAGCTCCGTTCTTGCCTCTTTTTGACGCTTGATTTTGTGACTGAGTGTCAAATAGAGCAAAAACTTGACAATTTCATAGATCCACCAGAAGAGAAAGAGCCAATAGAAGGTGAAAAAAACTGTATCAAGCCAGAGGGTCGACCAAAAGATCTCCACTGCCTTCTTCAAAAGATAGATTGTCAATAGCAGGCGTAAAGGTCGGATCATCCGGTCGATTCGCATAAAAAGAAGACGATAAAACTCTTCACGCCGATGCCGATAAAGGGAGTACTTGATCCAGCGTAACAGCGGCCGGCGCATCAGCCAATTGAGCACTGCTGCCACCAGAACAAACATCAACGCCACCAACAATTCTCCCGGGGTGGCATGAATCCAGGTGACAGAGTGGACGATCGTCTCGGGAAGACGGCTGTTGATCAGACTAATCAGATGCTCCATAAGAGCGATTGTAGCCAAACTCCTCATAAAACCGCCATCTCATCAAGAATGCTTAACTCAAAATCTGTATAATAGAAAATAATTCAGTGTTTGAATCAAGAGATTATCAGGGAGATCTCTCCCCGAAAAGGAGTCTGAATGGTCGGTAAATCTTTTCGTAAGTTTGGCAAAACCTCCCTCACCTCTCTCCTACTCTCTAGCACACTATTCGGCGCCCAATTCATTACGATCGGCACCGGAGGCGTCACCGGGACCTACTATCCGACCGGCGGTGCCATCTGCCGACTCATGAATAAAAGCCGCAAAGAGACCGGGATCCGATGCTCCGTAGAGTCCACCGGCGGTTCAGTCTATAACGTCAACGCCATTCATGCAGGAGATTTGGATTTCGGTATCGCTCAATCCGATACTGTTTATCAAGCCTATCACGGTGAAGGCAAATTCAAAAGCAAACCGATGCGGGAGCTTCGCAGTGTTTTGGCTATTTATCCTGAACTGTTGGCCTTGGTCGTCCGCAAAGATGCCGGAATCAAAAAGCTCTCTGATATCAAAGGGAAGCGCATCAACATTGATATTCCCGGTTCCGGTACCCGAATGACCGCCGAGGTTGTTATGGAGGCTTTCGGAATTCAAAAATCCGATCTTTCAAAAGTCAGAGAAGAGAAATCTACCCAAGGCCCCACCCTGCTGAAACACAATAAGATTGACGGTTATTTCGGTGTCTTCGGTCATCCCACCGCCAATATCAAAGATGCCGCCTATTCTGTCGATATCGATTTGGTTCCCATCGAAGGCGAACCTGTCGATAAACTGGTTGCCCGATACCCCTACTACGCCAAAGGGATCATCTCCGGCACCTTTTACAGGGGCGTCAGACACGACACCCCAAGCATCGGAGTCAAAGCGGTTCTTGTCACCAGTGACAAGATGCCACAAAGAGTCGTCTACGCCCTCACCAAAACGATCCTGGAGAACTTCGATAAATTCAAAAAGCTCCACCCCGCCTATAAGACCATCACCAAAAAATCGCTACTTGACGGTTTGGCGATCCCCCAACATCCCGGAGCCGTCAAAGCTTTCAGAGAGGCAGGGCTCATCCCGTAAGCTCATCTTCTAAACCGTAAGGATCATCCTTTTCATTTTCTTCTTTCTTTCCTGCTATCATAAGCGCCAAGTAATGAAATGCTTGCGAAACAAAGTTTTCCGAAATTTCTCATTTCTAACTTCTAATTCGCGAACGAAAGTGAGCACAAAATGCGTTGGATCATCGACAAATCTTTCGATTTCTGTTACGGCCATCGGGTCTGGTCCCAGAGCCTCGACAAAACCTACAGTCTGGACGAATGCCTCATGTGCCGGCACCTTCACGGGCACCAGGGACGGATCAAAATCTTTCTCTCTTCGGAGATCCTCACCGACGGGATGGTCACCGATTTCAAACACCTCAACTGGTTCAAAGCCTGGCTCGACGCCACTCTGGATCACAAGTTTATCCTCGACCGTAACGATCCCCTCTTTTCCGATCTCATGAGCCACTATGCTGACGACAAGGGAAAAATGAATGAAGCGAAATTCTACGTTCATCCCGAGGGCTACTGGACCCCGAGGTTGGAGCTCCTCACAGAAGCCCCCGCCCCACTGATCGAAAAGTACGAAGGGATGGTCATCGTCGATTTCGTCCCCACCAGCGAAAACCTCACCGCCTGGATTCTGGGGATCGTCAGTGACCGGATGCGGGGTCTGGGGGTGAAGGTCGAAGCGGTGGAGTTCTGGGAGACGCCCAAATCCCACTGCAGGGTCGAGACAGGAATCCCGAAGGACTGACAAGCCGAACCCGACGGCTTCTATGCTAAAATCCCGGGAAAATCAATCTAAAAAAGGATAGTGCAATGGATATCAGCAAAATCGGACACGGTGAAGTCCCCGACGCCGTCAAGGCGATCATCGAAGTCCCCTATGGCTCCAACGTCAAATACGAACTGGACAAAGAGAGCGGTGCCATCGAAGTGGACCGCGTCATGTACTCGGCGATGTTCTATCCCGCCAACTACGGCTTCGTCGCCAATACCCTCAGTGACGACGGCGATCCGGCGGATATCCTGGTCATCAGTGAGTATCCCCTCTATCCCGGCAGCTACATCAAAAGCCGCCTGATCGGTGTTCTGATGATGGAAGACGAGAGCGGCATCGACGAGAAGCTCATCGCCGTTCCTGCCGACAAGATCGACCCCACCTACAAAAACATCCGTGACATCGATGATCTGCCGGAGCATACCCTCAACAAGATCAAAAATTTCTTCGAAACCTACAAGATGCTCGAACCCAACAAATGGGTCAAGGTCACCGGTTTCGAAGGCAAGGAAAAAGCGACCAAAATTCTCGAAGCCGCCATCGAAAACTACAAGAAGTAACTTTCATTTCTCTCCCTTCGGGGAGAGCCTTCAACATTCCACTTATAACATTTTTTATCCCTCTAAAAAACTGATCTTTGAATGGTCGGATTCCCTATGACTTCGGAACGATTTTGCACTTCGACGTTCTAAACTCGATTCATGATCGAAGAAACCATGGGCCTTTGGAGCCTTAAATGACGAATCAAGTCGGATTGGTCAGATTTTCTTCTGGAAGCAATGCATAGATGAACGCGTTTTATCACAAGGTTTACATCAAAAAAAGAAAAGAGAAATAAAACGACTAAAACGTTAGCGAGACGAAAAGACATCTCCGATTTCCGGACACGTCCCGGAGTACGGAGAGATGGTGTTACTCGGAAGCAGAAGACTTCTCCCCTTCGGCGGGAACATGAGTCGCAGAAGCGGCCCCTGCCGCGGGAGCGGCGGGAACTTCATGGGCGGAAGGAGCGGTTTCACTTTCCGGAGTTGCTTTCTCTTCTGCTGCGGGGGCGGATTCGGCAGCAGGAACCTGGGCTGTGGAAGCCGGCTTTTCCTCCGTCTTGGGAGTGCTGGACTCGCCCTCTTTCACCTCTTCGGCAGAGGCCTTGGGAGCCTTCGCCTCCTCAGACTTCGGTGCCTCGGCGGAGGCGGGCTCGGCAGCCACGGATGCCTTACTCTCACTTGCTGTAGAAGCCGGAGCCGTCTTGACGTTAACGCCGTATTCGAAGACCAACTCCTTGCCCTTTTTGGCCGTATTGATCGTCAGCGCGGTAAAGGCGATCAGAAAGAGCAGAAAGATCACACGCATCGGTGTTTTGCGAATCAAAACACTCAGAAGCTTGATCACTGCCAGAACCAACGCACTGTAGACCAGATAGATTCCCTGAGTCTTATGGGCTTCAAAGAGACTCTTGACCTCTCCCGACTCCAGCACAGATCCTGCCTGATGGGCATCGGCTGATCCGGTGAGATAGGCACCGAAGAGAATCACCGCCAGCAGCAGCATCAGGACGAAACTGAAAACGCCCAGCGCCCGTTTCTTGGCTACCAGATTGACCAGCTCCATCAGGAGGATTACCATGGGCAAGGCAAC
This sequence comes from Nitratifractor sp., assembly GCF_015487065.1. Taxonomy (GTDB): domain Bacteria; phylum Campylobacterota; class Campylobacteria; order Campylobacterales; family Sulfurovaceae; genus Nitratifractor. The sequence goes on along the minus strand of NZ_WFQN01000120.1, from coordinate 5,185 downwards.
CGCCAGATGAACCACACAGGGATGGACCTCTACGGGCACATGAAACGGCAACGGAAAGTCAGGGATCGAAACAGCAGGTAACGCCATGAGAACTCCTTGGATTAAAATCGTTGCTTCATTATATCAGAGGGGGGTTAAAAGGGTTTGACCACCACAAAAATCACGATCCCGATCATCAGCAGGGTCGGAACTTCATTGTAAAAACGGTAGAACTTTCCGGGTTTGTAGTGGGGGTTCTCCAGGAGCTTTTTGCGATGATATTCCAGGGTGAAGTGATAGGCAATCAACAAGGCCACAAAGAGAAGCTTCGCGTGCATCCAAGGCATATGCAACAGGGCCGGATTGAGCCAGAGCATCGTTCCCCCCGAGAGCACGGTCGCCCACATGGCCGGCACGCCGATGTATTTGAAGAGCTTGTACTCCTGGATCTTCACCACCTCTACGAAGCCCGGGTTGTCCGCATGTTCGGCATGATAGACATAGAGCCTCGGCTGATAGAAGAGCATCGCCATCCAGCTGACGAAGCTCATGACGTGAAAGGCCAGTATCCAGGTGTAGTACTCCATCTTATTCCTTTGCAGTTTCGAAATCGTTCCGGTCCCAGACGACCAGTTCTGTGTGACCCTTATAATAGCCTATCTGGGCTCTTTTTATCCTAATTTTCTCCCCCTCGGCGGGGATCCAGCGCCGCTTTTTGAAATGAATTCGCAGCTCTTTGCCCCCAACGCTGATACGGCGATGAAGATAGCGACCCCGGATATTACGGACGATGCGGTAACGGTCGGCGGGACGCTCCATCATCGAGGGATCGAAAGGAGAAATAAAAGCATCGGTGGCTATCCGTCCTCTCTCATGCAGAAGCTCCAGATCGGTGATCTCCGGCATTCCGTGATAGCGTTTGAACCCCTCGATCTGCAGATCATACCGTTCCCCCTCTTTCAGCCCGGCCGCCGCTCCGTAGACCAGGATCGCCGGACCGCCGGGGCGCTGCTGGAGCACGGCATTTCGACCCCGCTTAAAAACCACAACCGCTCCATCGAGGCATTGGGGCGAGGCAAGAGATCGCCACTGTCGCAGAGAGGCGATATCGATCTTCTCACATTTGGTAGCCGATGTTTTGGGAAGGGAAGGACGGCTGATCTTCTCTCCGGGCTCTTGGGTAATAAATGTGGCATAGATCGGCAGATGATCCGAGAATCCATGTCCCGTATGACGACCGTGACGATACTCCCAACGCTTGATCTGCCCATATTTTCCGAAGAGATAAGCGGGACGAAAGACCCCGAAACTCCCCCGTTTATACTCCCAGTTCTTTCCATCGGCCAGGCTCGGGGGAATCAGTATCGCGTCGATCCCCTCCTTGTTGCCGTAGAAGTTGTGGCTCCAGCGTCGGGATGCCGGCAGCTCCAGCCAGAGGGTGTAGTGCAAAAAGGCCCCCGGATGGGCGAGAAGATCCCGGTAGCGAACCATCCGGCCGTTACGGGTCGTCACCAGGACCTGATTGATCCCGGTACGACCGTGGGTATCGTTGAGTTTCGCTTCGATGATCCGATACTCCTGCCAGTCACTGTTGAAATCCCCGAGCAGGAGATACTCCGCACCCGTCGGCAACCTTTCCAATCGCTTTCTCAGTGCTTTGGCATAGAGGATCCGTTCGCTCTCGGGGCCGCTTTTGGAGCGCCAGTGGTTGACAAAGAGCCGCAGCGGCGGATCGCTGCGCAGCTGTACCTCCAGGATCCGGCGCTGTCTGCCGCTGTAGGTAACGGGGATCTCCCGCTTCTTGGCAACCTTTACACGGCTCAACAGGGCCACATGAACCGGACGGCCCGCTCCAGTGGTGATCGTCCGATAGGGATAGGGACATCCGACACGCCCCAGCAGCTTTTGTAACCGCGCCAACACCCGGTCGTTCTCGATCTCCTGCAACGCAATCACATCGGCATCCAGATCGCAGATCACCTGGGCGGTATGCTGGAGTTTTTTGCGCAGCATCGCCTCGGACCAGCCATGGCGGCCCGGAATGTACTCTTCGTACTCGGTCCCCTGCCGCTGCATATCGAAGAGATTTTCGACATTCCAGCTGGCAATCTTCAGGGATTGGGCAAAGAGCGGCCCAAAGGCCAGCAAAAAGAGAAGAAGAAACCGCAAAGACATCAAAGAAAAATCAGAGTCCGTAGAGCCGTCGGAAGAGTGCCATTCCCGCCGTCGTCGCTCCGAGACAGAGGATCACATTGAAGAGAACGTTGGCCAGGGCTTTGGTGATCAATCCGTCCTGAAGCATCAGCACACTCTCCAGCGAAAAGGTGGAAAAAGTCGTCAGTGCTCCCAGCATACCGGTCACCAGGAGGGCCTTCTGCATCGGGGCGATGGTCTGTTCGAAATAGAGATAGAGGAATCCGATGATGAAGCTTCCCAGGACGTTGACTGTCAGGGTCCCGTAGGGAAAACCCGCTCCCACCAGCTTGTGCACTCCCGTCGAGATCAGAAAACGTCCCGTCGCCCCCAACGCACCGCCCAGAGCCACGGCCAGGATGATCTGCACTCCCATGGTTTAGTGCCTTTCTCTACTGACATTTTTGTAGCGAAGCACCTCCACGTTCGCGAGCGTCACCAATCCCTCTCCGATCATCGAATCGTAGCGGTCCAGAAAGTTCTGAATCGCCTCTTCCGATTCGATCACTTCGATCACCACGGGAAGCTTTTGTGAAAGCGACCAGATCTCAAAGGTATGCAGTTCCGTCTGGGCACCGATCCCGGCCGCCGCTTTGAAGACCGTCGCACCGGCCATTCCTTCCTCTTTGATCCGCATCAGCAGCTGCTGCCAGAGGGGTTTGCCCTCGAAGGTGTCGGAGTTGTCCAGATAGATCCGCATCACCTTCTTGCTTCCCAGGTACCGTTTCATGAGTTTTCCTTTCGCGTTGAGGCCGGCTTACTCTTCGAAAATCACGAGGTCGTAGCGGCTCTTTTTGACCACGGCTTTCCCGGCAGGGACGACACCGTGGCGGTTGGTTTTGCGCAGCTCTTCCCGGAGATACTCGATCTCCTGCTCCATCTTTTCCATCTGCTCCTTGAGGCGCAGGATCACATCGACCCCCGCCAGGTTGACCCCCATATCCCGTGTCAGACGCAGAATCATCTTCATCCGGTCGATATCCCGCTGGGAATAGAGGCGCATCCGTCCCTGGGTACGGGCCGGTTCGATGAGCCCGTCGCGCTCATATTGGCGCAGAGTCTGGGGATGGATCTTGAGCATATTGGCTACCACGCTGATGAGATAGACCGGTTCGTCGTAACTGTGCATTGGCTAACCTCCTTAGGCTTCGGGGAGTTTCTCTTCGCAGAGTTTTCGCAGATCCTCGGGCAGCGAATCCACATCCGGCAGAACGATATTGGCCACCAGATAGAGATCGCCGCGCTTGCCGGTTTTCCGATCGGGGATCCCTTTCTCTTTGAGTCGGAACTTCTGACCGTTTTTGGTGTTTTTCGGGATCTTGAGCGTCACCTCTTTCTCCGGGGTCTGGACCTTGATCTTGCCCCCGAAGAGTGCATATTTCAGCGGAACGTCGATCGTCTTGTAGAGATCGTTGCCTTTGCGCTCATATTCGGTGGAGGGTGCCACATCCACGGTGATCAGCAGATCGCCCCGCTGTCCCTGCCAACTGCGCCCTTTGCCCCGGACCCGCAGTGTCTCACCGCTCTTGATTCCCGCCGGAATCTTGATATCGAAGCTCTCCCCCTCCGAGGTGGTGATGTGGTGTTTGCCGCCGGTGATGGCGACATTGAAAGGGACCGTAATCCGTGCCCGGGTATCCAGATCGGGAGCACTGTAGCCTCCGAAACCGCCTGTACTGCGACGGCTGCTGAATCCGCCGGCCCCGCCGAAGCCGCCGGTGCTTCCGAAACCTCCGAAGCCCCCCGCTCCGCCGAACATGGCCCGCAGGATCTCTTCCAGATCCACATCGGTCCCCTGGCTGCGGGCAAAATCGCTGAAATTCTGTCCGCCGAACATCTGATCGCCGAACTGATCGTATTTCGCCTTCTTCTCGGGATCGCTCAGGACCTCGTAGGCGGCGTTGATCTCTTTGAACTTCTCCTGGGCATCGGGATCTTTGTTGATATCGGGATGGTATTTTCTCGCCAGTTTACGGTAGGCTTTTTTGATCTCTTCGGGTGTGGCGTTCTCACTGACACCCAATGTTTCGTATAGACTCTTGGCCATTTTCCTGCTCCTTGAGGCCCTCACCCTCTGTGAAAGCCCGACTGATATTTTCCTGAATTATATCAAAATAGTTTAGTCTGTGTCAATCAATTTACTTTAAAACGGTTCAACCCAAATTTTGCAGTAGAGTTTGCGACAGATGTGCCGATGCTCGGTCGGCAGGGGGGAGAAGCGGTTCAACGACACAAACTGCTTTGTGTCGTTCGCTTCGAACCCGAAGCGGTCGGAACGTAGCGAAGCCGCGTAGGCCAAGCCAAAACACAGGCGCACTTGTAAAGTGCGTCGAGGCTTTGGACGAATCGCCCATGTCACCGATGATCGGTGTAGATAGCGTGAAGTCTAGTGTAATTTTTGGGTTCAATGCAGAAAATGGCGTACTCCGGTGAAGTAGAGAGCGATTCCGTGCTCGTTGGCCGCCTGGATCACTTCCTCGTCCCGAATGCTTCCGCCGGGTTCGATGATGGCCCGGACTCCCGCTTCTGCCGCTGCATCCACGCTGTCGCGGAAAGGGAAGAAGGCTTCGCTCGCCATCGCTGCGCCACTGACATCCAGCCCCATCTCCTTCGCTTTTTTGAGAGCACACTGGGCCGCATCCACCCGGGAGGTCATCCCCATCCCCACAGCGACCATCGCGGAGTTTTTGACATAGACGACACAGTTGGATTTGGTCAGTCCCGCCACTTTCCAGGCGATCTCCAGATCCTTCATCACCTGGGGAGTGGCGGCGCTTTTGCTCACCTGCTTCGCCTCTTTGACTTCGTTGTCGCAGATACAGTCGGCGGTCTGATAGACAAAGCCGCCGTCGATATGCTTGAAATCCGCCGGATCCCCTGCCAAAACCAGACGTTCACTGTTTTGGGCAAAAAGCTTAATCCGTTTTTTGGCAGAGAAGACCTCCACCGCCTCCTCGGTGAAATCCCCGGCGATAATCACCTCCAGGAAAATCTCGTTCATCTTCTCGGCCAG
>NZ_WFQN01000119.1 GCF_015487065.1 Nitratifractor sp. | reverse complement strand
GGGATCCGGGCCGTCAAGATCTGCGCCTGCGGCACCAGCTACCACGCGGGACTGACGGGGGCCTATCTGCTCGAAAGAATGGCCAAGATCCCCTGCCAGGTCGAGATCGCTTCGGAGTTCCGCTACAAAGAACCCCTGCTGACGCCGGATACCCTCTTTATCACCATCAGCCAGAGCGGCGAGACCGCCGACACCCTCGAAGCGCTCAAGATGGCCAAACGTGCCGGCCTGCGAAGCCTGACGATCTGCAACGTGGACAACTCCTCCATCGTCCGGGAGAGCGACGCGGCGATCCTGACCCGGGCCGGGATCGAAAAGGGGGTCGCCAGCACCAAAGCCTTCGCCACCCAGGTGATGGTGCTCTGGATGCTGACCCTCTACCTGGGAGAGAAGCGGGGCACTCTCGATACCGAAACGCTCCAAAAAGAGCTGGACGCCATGCGCCGCACCCCCAAGGCGCTCCTGGTGGAGGAGAAGCTCCACGAGCGGATCCACCGCCTCTCCAAACGCTACCTCCACGGCCACGGCTTCTTCTTCATCGGGCGGGACCTCTTTTTCCCCCTGGCCCTGGAGGGGGCCCTCAAGCTCAAGGAGATCAGCTACCTCCACGCCGAGGGCTACCCCGCCGGCGAGATGAAACACGGCCCCATCGCCCTGGCCGACGCGGAGCTCTTTACCATCGCCCTGATGCCCCGCACCCTGCTCTACGACAAGATCAAATCCAACGTCGAAGAGCTCAGCGCCCGGGACGCCACGATCCTGGCCATCAGCCCCGAAGAGTTCGACCTGGCCGACGACTTCATCCGCATCCGCCACGCCGAGCACCCGATGCTGGAGTTTTTCGAGATGATGGTGGTCACACAGCTCCTGGCCCTGGAGATCTCCATCCGGCTGGGGAACGATGTGGATATGCCGAGGAATTTGGCGAAGTCGGTGACTGTGGAGTAATTGGCCAAGTATGTTTGTACCTCACTATGCTCTCCGGCTTACCGCCATATCACTATACTTTATAGCAGGGATATTGAACCTGGCTGTTACAAAAAAATGAACAAAAAATATATGTTTAACAAACTTGTCGTTACCCTTGGGATTGCTTTTACTATAACTATTCTGTTTCTTGATAACTTTGACAAAGACTCCCGAGGTCTATTGCAATTAGTAGTCATAGATTTCTTTACAGTAGTTATTGTATATGCTCTTACCAGAAAAAAGCCCATGGTCTGTAAGTTTACTACTCTGGTTATTATTGTTATTGTTCATATATTATTATTGAATAATGCCTCTGGATGGAATGAGGGCAGCATGAGTGGAGTGTCTTACGTTATTCCCCTTTTGAAAGATGCATCAGACGCACTATATGCTTTAATTCTATTCTCTGCATTCTTATTGTTGATACCTTTAGTGATTTATGGATTCTTTATTAAAAATTTAGTTAATTTATTTTGTGAAAAATCCAATGTATAATCAAAATAGTTTCATCATTCTACTATTGATGGGGTTCTAGAATATAATGAAGTAAATCTAATCGAAATTTTCTTCACTCGTTCCCATCGTCCTCGGTGGGAACTACCACGGAACTTCCGCATCTTCTCCATACGCGTTTAATACCATCATGTCTGTGGAAATGCATTCCCACCAAGATGGTGGGAACGAGAGAGAAGAGAAAAAGCATTTCTCGTCATCCTGAACTTGATTCAGGATCCACAGTTTAATGGGTTTTCGATGCCCTGGATTCCGGGTCAGGCCCGGAATGACGGAAGTTTATCCCCCAATGACCAATGACCAATCACCGCGAGTAAGCGCATTCTGCGCTTACTCGCTCTTGATCTCTACCAGCTCAGAGAGCAGCTCCGCCGCCTCCTCGTCTTCCATCTCACCGCTCTCGATCTCGATGAGGATCTCCCGGCACTCGGCGTGCATCGCCTGCATCTCCTCCAGCTCTTCCCGGTCGGCCAGGGAGATCATCTTCTCCTTCTCCACCATGGCGAAGATCTCGTCGATCGACTCCTCCAGATCGGGCATCAGCTCGTTCATGAGCAGGTTTTTCAGTTTTTCGGTGGGCTTCATCCGAATCCTTTTTTAGGATGGATTTTAGCATACTAAAACAATTCAGAATAAATCAAGGTTGATTGATATAGAATTCAACTTACCAGTCAGTAAGGATCCGAACAATGACGCAAACCCGATCACGCAAAGAGCACATCCTCGATGTCGCCGCGCATCTCTTCTCCGAACGGGGCTACCCCAAAACCGCTCTGGAGGAGATCGCCGACGAGTGCGGCATCACCAAACCGGCCATCTACTACCATTTCAGGGACAAACAGAGCCTCTACGAAGCGGTCCTCTGCCAGCGCTTCAACCTCATCTCGGAAAAGATCCTCCAGGAGACGCAAAAGGAGGATCCCGTCGAAGCGATTCGTGCCTATGTGGAGACCTTTGGTCGCTATCTCCTCGAAGACAGCGATTTCGGAGCGATCTTCGCCCGGGAGCTGGCCGACGGGGCCCAGTCGCTGCCGGAAAACTGCATCAAAAACCTCTCGATCATCCTGGGGCGTCTCGACGAGATCCTCCGGGAAGGTAAAGACCGCGGTATTTTCCGGGAGGAGAACCCCTTCATGATCCAGCTCATGATCGTCTCGACCCTGACCAACTATCAGACCACCGCCGCCCTGCGCAAAACCGTCCTGGAGCGCCTCGACGGCGCCAAAGAGCACATCAATCCCGACCTGGAGGATATCATCCCCAACCTCTCGGAAAAAATCCAAAAGGCCCTGACATGTTGAAAAAAACCCTGACACTTTCTCTGCTGACCCTCTCGATCCAGGCGGCGAACATCCATACCCTCCTCGAGGGTGTCAAACACCACTACAACGCCCAACTCGGAGAGCTCAGTGTCCGGGAAGCCGGCAACGCCCTCGATCTGGTCCACTCCCAGCTCTATCCCAAGATCGAGCTCTTCGGCAACCTGACCCACTACAACAGCCCGACCAATCTCCGGCCTGCTACCCCCACGGAAAATGCCAACGTCGCCCCCAACTTCCCTTTCAGCAACGATATCAGCCGGGTCGGTGCGACCGTGTCGATGCCGATTTTTGTGATGTCCCTCTACACTCTGGCCGACAAAGCGGCGATGATGCAGCACTCCGCCCGGGCCAAAAAGCGCCTCGACATCCTCAAGGACGAAGCGACGGTCGTCGGAAGCAACGCCAACCTGATCTATCTGCAGGAGCTG
>NZ_WFQN01000118.1 GCF_015487065.1 Nitratifractor sp. | reverse complement strand
GGATGCCCCCACCGGGATATCTACTACGCCATCATGAAGGTCTTCAAAAAGAACAAGTCGATCTACCCCTCCGATATCGGCTGCTACACCCTGGCCCTGGCCCAGGGGGCCATCGATACGATCCTCTGTATGGGGGCCAGTGTCTCCATGGCCAGCGGCCTGAGTCTGGCTGATCCCAGCAAGACGGTGGTGGCCACCATCGGGGACGGGACCTTTTTTCACTCCGGAATCCCGCCGCTGATCAATGCGATCTATCAGGGGCACCGCTTCATCCTGGTGATCCTGGACAACTCCACCATCGCCATGACGGGACGGCAGGTGACTCCCGAGCGCTTCAACCAGACCCTGGATATCGGCCGGATCGTCGAGGGGATGGGCATCAAGTGTTACGAGCACACCTACTCCCACGAGATGCACAAAAACATCGACTTCTTCAAAGGGATCAAGAAGATCTTCGAATCGGAGGAGCATCAGGGACCCCTGGTGGTGCGGGTACGGCAGTTCTGTATCCTGGACAATGAACGCAAGGACGATTGGGTCCCCGGCGAATACGCCGTGGTCGATCCCGAACTCTGCGTCGCCTGCGATCAGTGCACTACCGTCTACAAATGCCCCCCCATGGCCTACAACGAGCAGGGCAAGATCGAGATCGATCCCTTCCTCTGCGCCGGATGCGGAGGATGTCTGGAGATTGTCTGCCCGACCGATGCGTTCAAGCTGGATGAAGAGAAGAGTGGAGGGAAGATATGAGTCGTTTGTCGTTTGAACGGGGCTGCGCCCCTCTTTGTCGTTTGAATTTGGTCGGCAGTCGGCAGTCGGCAGTCGGCAGTGAGAGTAGTCATTGGTCATTGGTCATTGGTCATTGGGGGCAGGGCTTTAGCCCTGCATGCGGGACTGAAGTCCCGCCTCCATCAAATAGGATGTGTTGCAAAGCAACGCCTACCGAAACCATTCACCATTCACCATTCACCAGTCAGCACTCGAAAAATGGTAGTGTGGGTTTGCCAACCCACGAAAAAAAAGGGTTGGTATCACAAGGGACGAGGGATGGCAATCCCACGCTACAAAACTTCTACCCACTACTCACTACCCGCTACCGGCTGTTTCATGACGCAAGGAGTGCGTCATGAAATACCAAACCGTCATTGCCGGATTCGGCGGGCAGGGATCGGTTTTTCTGGTCAAGGTGCTGGCGCTCTGTGCGGGGAATCGGGATCTGAAGTTCCTGGGGACGGAGAACCACGGAATGAGCCAGCGGGGCGGGGCGGTCAGCTGCGACATCAAAATCGGAGAGTTCTCCAACCCGGTCATCGATAGAGGCCAGGCGGATTTGCTCATCGGCCTGGATGCCAACGAAGCCCTGCGTAATCTGCAGCTGCTCAAAGAGGGTGGTCATGTGGCCAGCAACGCCCAGGAGCCCTTCCCGGAGGGACTTCCTTTTCAGGTGCACACCATCGACGCCAACGCCAAAGCGCTGGCCGGAGAGTTCCCCATCCAGGGACTCAACGTCTTCATGCTGGGAGTGACGCTGGCCTCGGTCCCCGATTTTCCCTTCAGCATCGAAGAGATCGAAAAGGCCCTGCGGCAGATCAACGCCAAAGTGGCGGAGCAGAATATCGAGGTGCTGCACCACGCCATCGCTGACGCGAAGGGAATTGAGAATTGAGGATTGAGAATGGAGAATTATGGTTTGCGTTGCAAGGCAACGCCTTTTTCTGTCGCCGAAGGCGACCCCTTGATATACTATAGACTAACGACTAGAGACTAGTGATTAGTGACTAAAACGGGCTTGAGCCCGTTTTCAAAAGGAGGAAGTCAAATGATCTGGAACACGGTGGAAAGCGCTTCGCGGGAGGCGATCGAGGCGATACAGTTGAAACGGTTGCAGGAGACGGCCCGGCGGGTCTATGCCTTGAATCCTTTTTACAAAGAGAAGTTCGAGGAGCGGGGGATTACGCCGGAGGATATCCGCTCCCTGGAGGATCTGCAGCGGCTCCCCTTCACCCGCAAGCAGGATCTGCGCAACCACTACCCTTTCGGACTCTTTTGTGTGCCGATGAGCGAGGTGGTGCGGATCCACAGCTCCAGCGGGACGACGGGAAAACCGACAGTGGTGGGGTACAACGCCCACGATATGGAGGTCTGGAACGAGGTGATGGCGCGGGTCTACACCATGTCGGGGGTGGGGGCCGAGGATGTGGTCCACAACGCCTACGGCTACGGGCTCTTCACCGGGGGGCTGGGCTTTCACTACGGGGCCGAGAAGGTGGGAGCGACGGTGGTCCCCGCCAGCGGGGGCTTCACCGATCGGCAGCTGATGCTGATGCGCGATTTTGGCGCGACGGTCCTGGCCTGTACCCCCAGCTTCGCCCTGCATCTGGCGGAGGTGGCGGCCAAGGCCGGCAGCGAATTCCGCAAGGACTACAAGCTCAAAGTGGGCATTTTCGGCGCCGAACCCACCAGCGAAGGGCTCAAAAAGGAGGTGGCCAAAGCCTGGGGGATCGAGTATCGTGAGGTCTACGGACTTTCCGAGATCATCGGCCCCGGGGTCAGCTGCAGCTGCTCACATAGCGACCGGCTCCATCTCTTCGAGGATCACTTCCTGCCGGAGATCATCGATCCTGAGACCGGTGAGGTGCTACCGGAAGGAGAGCGGGGCGAGCTGGTTATCACGACGTTGAGCAAGCAGGCACTGCCTATCATTCGCTATCGCACCGGCGACATCACCTCCCTGGTCAAAGAACCCTGCGGCTGTGGCCGGACCATGGTGCGGATGGAGAGCATCGTGGGTCGGGCCGACGATATGCTCATCGTCAACGGGGTCAACGTCTACCCTTCCCAAGTGGAGCATGTCATCGCCAACGCCGAGGGGGTGACGCTGAATTACCAGATCATCGCCGAGAAGAAGGGGCATCTGGACAAGCTGGAGATCATGGTGGAGGTGAGTGAGGAGATCATGACTGACAATGTGGGCGAACTGGAACGCATCCGCAAGGAGATCCAGGCCAGCCTGCTCAACAACCTCTACATCAATGCCGACGTCAAACTGGTCGAGCCCAATACCATCGAACGCAGCATGGGCAAAGCGGTGCGGGTGGTCGACAAGCGTCGGTGACGCTTGTTGAGTGAATGATGAATGGTAAATGGTGAATGGTTTCGGTTTGCGTTGCGGAGCAACGCCATTATTCAAATCGTCGCCGAAGGCGACACCGAAACACTATCGACTATCGACTAGAGACTAACGACTAAAAACTAAGGACTATACTATGAGCAAATCGGTCAAGCAACTTTCGGTCTTTCTGGAAAACAAGGTCGGACGGTTGGGCGAGGTGACGGGGATCCTGGCGAAAGCGGGGATCCGGATCCGGAGTATCGAGCTGGTGGAGGCGGGGGATTTCGGGATCTTGCGTCTCATCGTCGCCGAGACGGAGCGGGCGAAGGAGCTGCTGGAGGCCGGGGGCTTCAGTGTCAAGGTCTCTCCGGTGATCGCCGTGGAGATTGCCCACGAATCGGGCTGCTTCAATCGGATTGTCTCCCTGCTGGCTGCCGAGGGGATCAATATTCAGTACGCCTACACCTGCCACGGCGGCCCCCTGGGGATCTTCATCCTCAAGACCGACCGGGTGGAGATGCTCCGGGCCGTGGAAGTGCTGGAGAACGACGGGGTGAAGGTGCTCGATGCAGTTTGAGGAACTGGACCGTCGGGACAGGGATTTCCTCTCCTATATCGGCGGTGAGCTGATGGAGCTGGGGGAAGGGCATGCCCGTCTGGCCTTCGCCATCCGCCCCCACCATATGCAGCACCTGGGGGTGGTCCACGGCGGGGCCATCGCCACTCTGGCGGACCACTGCGGCTGGTACGCGGTAATCAGCCAGCTCGATCCGGGCTACACCAGTGTCACCATCGAACTCAAGATCAACTACCTCAAACCGGCCAGCGGAGAGCGCCTGCAGGCAGAGGCAAAGGTGATCAACCGGACCCGGCGTACCGCCTTCGCGACCATCGAGATCTTTGTAAGGGAGACTCTGGTGGCTTTTGCCACGGCTACTTACTCCATCGTGGATGAAGAACGACTCAAAAACAGGATCACTCATGTTAAGCAATAGAGAAATTTCCCAGAACTTCGAGGTGCAGATCAGCACCCTCTACAACTGGCGCAAGACTAAGCCGCGGCTCTACCGCTATCTGCAGAACGCCGATTTCAATTTTGAACAGACCAAGGAGATCAACATCCTCCTGAAACGGTTCGCCCGGGAGATCGAGTGCAATCTGAGCATCCCGGAGATCCGGAACTTCATCGAATCGAAGTTCGAAGCCCGGAGCATCGACGAGATCGAGGCGATGCACCGCCTACTCCTGCAGCTGCACCACCGGGAGCTCGGGGGTGAGAAGGGGCCGCTCTATTTCGGCTTCTACGACAAAGTCTCACGGATGAACATCATCGAAAAGTACATTCTCTACAAACGGGTTCATAATTTCCGGCTGGAGAAACGGAAACTCGATGATGCGGTGATTCAGGATTATTTTGAAGAGTTTTTACCGTCAGGAATCGATCGTAAGATGGAATCGTAAGGCTTTTATGAGGTCTTTCCCCTGGAAGCATTTTGGGGATTGAGATAGTACTGCTGACGTTTGAGTACGATTCGATACCGCGGAATACACGAGGCGAAAAAGTATAGAGCGCCGACCGCAATACTGGCATAATATAAAAGAGGAATTCCCAATTCTCTGAATATATAAATAATCAGAAGAATCATTATGAGTTCAAGGAGGAGATAGGTCGTTGGCAGGAGCGGTCCCTTGGCGCGTCGGCGATCGGTTCGAGTCCTTCGTTCTCCCCCATAGACCGGATCAGGAGATCTTTCTCTACTTGCCCGCCGGTCTTTGAGTGACCGTTTAGGCGTACGAATCGCGACAAAGCCTCCTTGTAGTCTTTTGCTTTGTTGTGATTTCTTTTCGATCTTCTTATCCTTCCTCTTCATCTGGATTCCTGACTATTAGTCTTTTCTCTCCTCTTACCAATCACCCACTTTACTATGTAAATATACATAAATAGTTTTAATTTCAGCTTAAACAGAATTATACCTCTAGAACTAACTCTTCATACATAGATAAATATAAACTGTTTTATTTCTAATTCTGTAACATATCAAAAAATAGATCGTCGGCAAAGAGGGTCCGAAAGCCGCGGCGATAGAGGTCGGATTGTCGCTTCGGATCGTTGACGGTATAGACTCCGCAGGCGATCCCCTGAGCCCTCAGCAGATCGAGGGGGACGGAATTAGCGATCTCCTCGGCTACATGGTAAGCCTCCACCCCGAGTTCCTGCAGATAGGGGAGCAGACGGGGAGGATGGCACCCCTCCGCCAGAGCGGCCAGAGGGAGGGAAGGTCGGTATCGATGGAGTCGGTACAGATAGTGGTGATTGAAAGAGGAGATGAGGATCGGCGGTAGCCCGGCGGTCGTTTCATACGTTTCGAGAAAACGCAGGACCACTTCCCGATCCCCCAAAATCGGCATATCTTTGATCTCGATATTGAGAGGGATCTGTTTCTCCCGGGCGAAATCCAGCACCTCCCGAAGTGTCGGCAGCTTCTGAAGTGGGAGTGATTCGATCTCCCGGCGGCGAATTTCCCCGGATCTGAGGGTCCCGAAAGGGTCCCGTTTCACGAACCAGCTCCCCGCATCCAGTCGGCGTAACTGCGCCAGCGTATGGTCGATCACCCGGCGTGGGCGAAGCCCCTCGGGGAAGCGTTCCTCCACGTCGGTGGTTCGTTCCAGGCTCTCATCGTGGCAGACGATCCACTCTCCGTCCCGGCTCAGCTGGATATCCAGTTCGATGAAATCACAATGACCGACGGCCGCTTCGAAAGCACTGAGGGTGTTTTCCGGTCGGATCGCACGCCATCCCCGGTGGGCGGCGATCAGATGCTCTTTGTCGAAAGCATCGTAAAAGCCCATTTTCTCTCCTCGCTGTCGGTGAATCTCTTCCACACAAAGTGTAGCACAGAGTCGTACTTCTCCAGTTTTTCGGATCAAGTTCGGAATGACGTCGGCTTTTCGGAGGACACATTCAGGATAGATGTTCCGTTTTCCCACGTGCTACAATAGAAAAGAGGAGGGAAAGATGAAACGCTTGTTTTTTCTGATCATGAGCTTAACGCTATTGAATCTTCAAGCCGGAACGACCGACACCGCTTATGCCGCCTACAAAAAGGGGCATGCCGTCGAGGCTTTCACACTCTACCGCCGGGCCTGGGAAAAGGAGGGAAGCACCAAAGCGGCCTACAATCTGGCCGTCTTCTACGAAAAGGGGATCGGAACTTCCCGGAACCTGCCCGAGGCGCAGAAGTACTACAGGATCGTCCATGATCGCATCTACCGTATCTTCCCGATCAGGAAGATCTGCGATGATCCCATGCTCCCCTACTACCGCAAGACACTTCAAAAGCTGACCGAATACCGTAAAAAAGACCATTATCGAAAGTTGCTGCGGGAGATCGATGAGAGTTGCACAGAGCAAGAGCAGTGGCGTGCCAAAGCCAACGCCCGCTACCTGAAAGCATGCCCGGCCGCCTCGGTGATCCCGGCCGCAGACCGGATCGATCTGGATCGGTACGACTGCGTGCTTTTCCGGAACTACCCCCGACTCATGAAAGAGTATCTGCACCTCTACCGTCAACGAAAACAGTTCCTGTTGCTGGCGGAGCGGGGCGATGACCTGGAGGCGAAACACAAGGCTGTCGCGACCCATCGCCGCATCAAAAAGATCGTCACTCCCCTCATGCGCAACGCTCTGAAAAAGGAGGAGCGTTGCATCCGAAAGGCCCGCACCGTCGGAGAGCTGTCGCGCTGTAATCTGAACTACGTATTCTTCGCCGATCATGTCATGGGATGTGAAGTTACGATGGAGGGATGCAATTTCAGCCCCGATCCGAAAAGGGCCTGCGAGGAGGAGCGCCGGTTCTTCGCCCAGCCTCTGAAGGAAGCGGATCGGAAGAAAGCGATTGATGCGATACGGGAAGCGTTGCGAAAGGGCGATTACTTTACCGGGGACTGCCGGACTCAATATTTATAATACTCTGAAGAGTCCGGGCTACTCCTTTTTGCTCAAAAGGAGATAGAGCAGCGCCAGGCTCGAGGTAAAGACGATCAGCAGGAAACTGACGGCATTGAGCACGGGGGTGGAGCCATCACGGATCTGGGTATAGAGCTCGATGGGCAGCGTCGCGTCAGAGCCGACCAGGAAGAGGGTGGTGTTGAAGTTGCCAAAGCTCATCAGGAAGGCGACGACGAAGGAACCGATGAGCGCCGGCATCAGGAAGGGGATGGTAATCCGGCGGATCACGGTCCAGCGATTGGCTCCCAGATCCATGGCGGCCTCTTCCAGGGTATGATCGAACTTTTTGAGGCGGGAGATCACCACCAGCAGGACGAAGGTGGCGATGAAGGAGAACTGCCCCAGGACCACCAGCCAGAAACTCGGTCGCAGAAACTCCAGGTCGATGCCGGTGCTCTTTTCGACCCAATCCCCCACCATCGTGGCCGTCAGCAGGATGGAGATCCCCAGGATCACCCCGGGGATGACCAGCGGGGCGATGGCCAGGAAATAGAGGGGCTCCTTGCAGCAGAAGCGCTCCTGGACGAAAAGAAATGCCCCCATCGTTCCCACGACGAGGGAGAGGGCGGCTACGATGAGGCCGGTCTCGATAGAGATCCAGAGGCTGCGCAGCAGCTCCGGGTCATGGAACAGGCCGATGCGGTCCGGTCCGTTGGCGAAGAACCAGTCCAGGGTAAAGCCGTTCCAGGGCAGGGAGACGAACTGGGAGTCGTTGAAGGCCAGGACGGAGATAACGATCAGCGGGGCAAAGAGGAAGAGGTAGAAGAGGATCACGAAGAGCGCATAACCGATACGGTATCCGAGGCTTCGCGGCATAGAGCGGATCATGCGCCCACCGCCTTGTCGAGCCGCTGATGGCTGAGGCGCAGCCCCAGCCAGACGATGACGGTGGAAAGCAACAGCAGCAGGAAGCCGAAGGCGGCGCCCTGGTTCCAGTTGAAGCTGGCGATGAACTCGTTATAGATTTGCTCCGTGAACCACAGAGAGTTCTTGCCTCCCAGCAGATCGGGGGAGAGATAGTCTCCCAGAACCAGCATGAAGACCACGATGGCTCCGGAGGTGATTCCCGGGGCGGCATAGGGAATGACGATCCGGGTAAAGATGGTGAACTTGGAAGCGCCCAGATCACTGGCGGCTTCGATGAGTGAATCGTCGAGGCTCTCCAGGGCCGAGATCAGTGGAACCACCATGAAGAGCATCGACATATAGACCAGCCCCAGGACCATACTGAAGTCGTTGTAGAGCAGCGGCAGCGGCTTGTGGATCAGCCCGACGCCCTGGAGGATATAGTTGATCACGCCGCTTTCTCTGAGCAGGATCATCCAGCCGTAGATGCTGACCAGTTCCCCGACCCAGAAGGGCAGCAGCAGGAGCATGGAGAGGAAGCCGCCGAGACGTTTGCTGGCGATCTTGGTGATATAGAAGGCCAGTGGAAAGGTGATCAGGAAGGTGATGACGGTCACCAGGATCGAGTAAAAGGCGGTCCGCACAAAGGTGTACCAGTAGACGCTGTCGGTGAAGAAGTTCCGGTAGTTTTCCAGGGAGAAGACCAGCTTCCCCTGATCGTTCTCCGCCTGGAAGGAGGCGATGAGCAGATCGATATGGGGGATGACGATGAGGGTGAGTAGCCAGAGCAGTACCGGAGTCAGAAAGATGATGAAACCGAGTCGGAAGTGGCGGGAGCTCATGACCCCTCCTCGGGATAGCAGCGCAGGTCCCGGGGGTGGACGGCCGCCTCGAGCCTGTCGCCTTCTCTGATCCCTTCGAACTTGGCGTTCTGGGGAAGATGGATCAGGATCTCGTCACCGCTGCCTTCGACGATACCGGAGATCTTGGTATTGGCTCCATCGAAGAGGATGGTCTTGATCGTGACATGGAAACGGTTGAGATCCTTCATCTGGGGATCGGGGAGGAGGATCACCGATTCGGGGCGGATGAAGAGCCAGTGCATACCGGGCTTGGCATCCTCTTTGGCCAGTTTCCATCCCGAACGGGTCTGGAGGGTCCCGTGGCCGCTTCGGGCCAGCTCGAAACAGTTGGTCTCTCCGACGAAACCGGCCACGAAGGCGGTTCGGGGGTTTTTGTAGAGGTTTTGGGGGATATCGATCTGTTCGAAATCTCCGTGGTTCATCACGGCGACCTTGTTGCTCATCACCAGGGCTTCAGACTGATCGTGGGTGATGTAGATGAAGGTGGTACCGATCTCTTTCTGGAGCAGTTTGAGCTCGATCTTCATGTGTTCACGCAGCTTGCGATCCAGGGCCCCCAGGGGTTCGTCCAGGAGCAGGATCGACGGTTCCAGAACTAGGGAGCGGGCGATGGCGACCCGCTGGCGCTGGCCCCCGGAAAGCTGGGTAACCTTTTTGGCGTTGTAGCCGGCCAGTCCTACCCGCTCCAGCATGTCGTTGACCCGTTTTTTGATCTCGCTTTTGGGGACACCCCGCTGCTCCAGACCGAAGGCGACATTGCGCTCCACGTTCATCATGGGAAAGAGGGCGAGATTCTGAAAGACCATGTTGACCGGACGCCGGTTGGGCGGGATCCCCGCTATGTTTTCCCCGCGGATGTAGATCTCTCCCTCCGTCGGTTCGAGGAAGCCGGCGATCATCCGCAGCATGGTGGTCTTGCCGCATCCCGAGGGGCCGAGGATGGAGAAGAAGTCCCCCTCCTCCACCGTGAAGTTCAGATCGTCCACGGCGGTGAAGTTCTTGAACATTTTTTTCAGATGTTTCACTTCCAGAATCGGGCTCACCGGCGGCCTTTCAGGTCAGATGGTGGATTGCAGCGGCGCCCTATCGGGCCGCACGGATATGATCGAGGATCTTGCCTTCGATCTCCTCGATACCGGCAGGGACCGGAGGATACCACTTGATATTGTCGATATCGGCTTTGGTGAAGGAGCGCTCGAAGTTGGCCCGGATCTCAGGTTTGAGGTATTGGGTCGCTTTGGCCGAGGCGGTACCGTACTTCTCTTTGTTGGTGAAATAGGCGGCGTTTTCGGGGCGGAGCATGAAGTTGATCCACTGGTAGGCGGCTTCGACGTTTTTGCTCTTGGCGGGAATGGCGAAGGTGTCGATCCATCCCAGGGCCCCGGTCTTGGGAGCGACGAAATCGATATCGGGATTTTCGGCATGGAGTTTCCATCCGCCGTTGTCCCATCCCATGGCGACGGTCACCTCTCCACTGCGTATCATCCCCAGGAGCTGGTCTCCGTTGGCCCAGTAGTTTTTGACCAGGGGTTTGGCTTCGATGAGCTTCTTCTCCACGGCGGCCATGATCTTTTTGTACTTGGCCTTGTCATGGTAGGCGGCGAAGGGGTCGTAGCCCAGGGCGAAGGCGGTGGCGATGAGGGTGGGGCGCTTGAGGCGGTAGCTGATCCGTCCTTTGTATTTGGGGTTCCACAACGCATCGTAGTCTTTGGCGTCGGGGGCAGCTTTTTTGTTGACGATCAGCCCGGAGGTTCCGTAGCAGAAGGGCACCGCGTAGGAGGCGTCACCGACCCTGGTGTTCTTTTTGACCGCCTCCAGCATGGAGGGGACGATCTGATCGGTTTTGATCTTGCTGTAGTCCATGGGTTTGTAGATATGGAACTTGGCCTGGACTCCGGAGATCCGGTCCTGGCTGGGCTGGGCCAGATCGAAGCCGCCGCCCCGGGTCGCCCGGAGCTTGGCGATCATCTCTTCGTTGTTGGAGTAGGTCAGTTCCACCTTGGTGCCGGTCTCTTTTTCGAATTTTTTGACCAGTTCGGCGGGGGCGTAGCCTTTCCAGGTGATGATACGCAGCGTTCCCTCGGCCATCAGGGTACCGGTGGCGGCGAAGGTCAGCAGAGTCAGGCCTAAACACATTCTCTTTTTCATGATGGATCCTTTTGATGGTGGTGATCGTCATTCTATCGGGCCTCTATCACAATGTGGCAACAAAACTCCGGCGTTCTAGACAACTTTAACGAAAAGAGTTTTAAGGGAATATAAATCTATTCATCACCTGAGTTTTTCATAGGCTTCCCATTCCATGGACTCAGTAAATGTCGGATCCCAACCGAGCTCTGCAATCATGATCTCCACAACGGCCGGCAGGCTCTCTTTTGCCGCCTGTAGATCCAGCAGCCCCAGGGAGCAGCGGCGGATGAGAAAATCGAGGGGCTTGCGGACATACTCGTGGCGGAGGGCATAGAGCAGCTCCGCTTCGATCACCGGATGGTCGGGATGGATTCTCGCCTTGGCCTTTTCGGTTTCGGCCAGAGCCAGAATCTGTGGACTTTGATCCCCATAGTGCTGGTAGAGGTGTTCGATGATGTCTTGATCCAGACCGCTTCCTCTCAGGAGCGTGAGGATCTCGTCGCGGGGGCTTCGGCTGCCGACGACGGGGTAGTCATGGGTTCGGCAGGGCACCGGCGAATGCCCTATCATTTCACAGGCCTGATCCACCGCAGCTTCGGCCATGGCACGGTAGCTGGTCCATTTGCCGCCGGCGATGGTCAATACGCCTCCGGGGGATCGCTCCGTGACATACTCCCTGACAATGGAGGCGGTGGAGTCCTTGTCGGGTTCTCGAACCAGCGGGCGCAGCCCCGAAAAAGAAGAGAGAATATCCTCCCGACGGACCTTGAGATCAAAATAGCCGTTGAGATGCTCGATCAGGTAGTCGATCTCCTCCTCGGTGGGACGGGGATCTTCGCTGAGTTCGGCCGGCCGGTCGGTTGTCCCCGCCAGGCAGTGTCCCAGATAGGGGAGGGCGAAGAGGACCCTTCCGTCGCGGGTTTTGGGGATCAAGACCCCGTCGGGGCTGGGGAGAAAACGGGCCGGCAGAACGATGTGGACACCGCTGCTGACCTCCATGAGGGGTGCGAGCGTAGGATCGTCCATCCGGCGGATCGTATCGGCGAAGGGGCCGGTGGCGTTGATGACAACTCTGGCACGATACTCCCGTTCGTTTCCGTCGATCCGGTCACGGGCGTGGACTCCGACGACTTTGCCGTTTTCTTTGATGAGGGCGGTCACTTCGGTATGGTTCAAAAGACGTGCCCCCAACTCCTTGGCACTTTGAAGCAGAGCGATGACCATTCGGCTGTCCCGGAAAGCCCCGTCCCAGTAACTGACGGCTCCTTTGAGACCCTGAGGATCGATATCAGGATTGATCGTGCAGGCTTTGGAGGCGGGAAGAAGACGGCTGCGTCCCAGTGAGGCTTTGCCCGAGAGTAGATCGTAGAGTACCAGTCCCGCATAGACGTAGGGGAGCTCCACCCAGTGATAGAGTGGGGTGATCAGTTCGAGAGGATGGGCCAGGTGGGGAGCGTTGTGCAGAAAAATTTTTCGCTCTCGCAGCCCTTCGCGGACCAGATCATACTGCTCTTTGTCCAGATGTTTGACGGCGGCCTCCAGATAGCGCACTCCGCCGTGGACCAGTTTGGTACTGCGGCTGCTGGTTCCTTCGGCGAAATCGTTTTGCTCCAGGAGCAGTACCCGCATTCCCCGTAGCGACGCATCCAGGGTGACACCGGCTCCGGTGGCCCCTCCTCCGATGACGATGAGATCAAGCGTTTCTGTATTCGGTTCTATGATCGATCCTTTCGATTGCTGTTCATGATATCGATGATTACTTCGTCGGTAGTCTTCATCCCATCCTGGGCCAGACGCCCGATATGTTCCAGGGTCTCCTCGATATCGTTGGCGACGATGCCGTCACCGCCGTGGAGGTATTTGCCGTGGGTGGCCAGGATGTAGGAGTCGAAAGCGGCATAGATGGTGGTGGAGATCTTCATGGCACAGGAGGCTTTGGCCCCGTCGCAGATGATCCCGGAGACATCCCCCAGGGTATTGGCGATGGCGTGGGAGACGGTCTCGAAGTCGTGATCGTTGATGAAGCAGAGAGCTCCGGCGACGGCGGCGGCGGAGCAGATCACGCCGCAGTAGGCGCTGAGACGCCCGACCCGCGTCTTGATATGGACGGTGGTCAGATGGGAGAAGAAAAGCGCCCGCATGAGCTTCTCCTCCTCGATCCCCATCCGCCGGGCGTAGTCGATCAGGGCCAGGGAAGCGGCCATCCCCTGGTTGCCGCTGCCGCTGGTGGTCATGACCGGCAGGGCGCAGCCGCTCATCCGTGCATCGCTGCCTGCCGCGGCGAAGGCGGCGGCATGGTTGCGGACGTCGTCGCCATAGAACCCCTCCGCGATGTGCTCTTCGATCACTTTGCCGATATTGACTCCCCAATTGCCCGAAAGTCCCTCTTGGGCGATGGCGGAGTTGTAGCGGATCACCTGCTCCAGAAGCGGACGGATCCGCCCGATATCGATTTCACGGGCCAGTTCGTAGATCGTACGTACCGAGAGCTGTCGGCGCTGTTCGGTCGGGGTGTTGAAGACCGCGTCGTTGCAGGGCTGTTCCAGGACCACTTCCCGGTTGCGGGTGATTTTGGTGATGTTGGTATGCAGGTGCTTGATCTCGACGCTGATGCAGCTTTTTTTTGTATGCAGCTCCACCAGGACGTAGAGATTGATGGGGGTATTTTCGTGGATCACTTCGATGAGGTTCTCCCGCATCCATCGGCGTACCTCCTCCATCTGCTCCTCGGTGATGCCGCTGATGACCATCAGGTCCCGGGAGGCATCACCATAAAGCAGCCCCATGGCGGCCGCCACTTCGATCCCCACCATTCCGCCGCTGCCGGGGACGACGACGCTTTTGACGTTTTTGATGATGTTCCCCGAGACCCGGACCACCATCTTCTCGACCGTTTCATCAGGCGGCAGAAACTCTTTGGCTTTGGCGGCGACGAAAGCGATGGCGATGGGCTCGGTACACCCCTGGGCGGGAACCACCTCTTCATGAAGGATCTCCAGTGCATTGCTGATTGTGTGGGGATCGAGGGGCATGACAGGCCTCCTTCATTCAGACGCGAGGATAGAAATGATTATAACGATAAAAAGGAGTGTATGGGGATATTTTGGAAAAAAATAAGAGGAAAAGAGTGGAGGGATCGATTTTCACTCCGCTCTTTTTGATAGGGGATGAATTCGACGAGATTTTGAAGGATTCATCTACCGGCCGGAAGCCGGAATGTTTGCGGGAAGGAGATTACATCATCCCCATGCCGCCCATGCCGCCCATATCGGGGGCCATGGGAGCAGCGGGTTTCTCCTCTTTGATTTCGCTGACGGTCGCCTCGGTGGTCAGCAGGAGGCTGGCGACGGAGGTGGCGTTCTGCAGGGCGATCCGCTCGACCTTGAGGGGGTCGATGATCCCTGCGGCGAACATATCCACATACTCGCCGGTGGCTGCGTTGAAGCCCAGGTTGGCTTCGTCGCTGGTGCTGACCTTGTCGGCGACGACCCCGGCATCGAATCCGGCGTTGTCGGCGATCTGCTTGATGGGGGCTTTGACAGCCCGCAGAATGATCTCGGCACCGACCTGCTCATCGCCTTCCAGGTTGATTTCGACCGCTTTGGCGGCTTTGACCAGGGCAGCACCGCCACCGATGACGATCCCTTCGTCGACTGCCGCTTTGGTGGCGGAGAGGGCATCGTCGACCCGGTCTTTCTTCTCTTTCATCTCGGTTTCGGTGGCGGCACCGACTTTGATGACGGCAACCCCGCCGCTGAGCTTGGCCAGACGCTCCTGGAGCTTTTCGCGGTCGTAGTCGCTGGTGGTGTTTTCGATCTGGGCCTTGATCTCGCGGATGCGGGCTTCGACCGCCGCTTTGTCACCCTGACCGTCGACGATAGTGGTGTTGTCTTTGTCGATGACGACACGGGCGGCACGGCCGAGCTGATCGACCGTGGTCTTCTCCAGGGTCAGACCCAGCTCCTCGGTGATGACGGTACCGCCGGTGAGGATGGCGATATCCTTGAGCATCTCCTTCTTGCGGTCGCCGAAGCCGGGAGCTTTGACGGCAGCAATGTTGAGGATACCCTTGAGGCGGTTGAGGACCAGGGTCGCCAGGGCCTCACCCTCGACGTCGTCGGCGATGATCAGCAGCGGGCGTCCGCTCTGCTGGGTCTGCTCCAGCAGCGGGATCAGGTCTTTGAGGCTGCTGATCTTGAAGTCGGTGATCAGGATCAGGGGATTGTCCATCTCTACGGTCATCTTCTCGCTGTTGGTGACGAAGTAGGGCGAGAGATAGCCGCGGTCGAACTGCATTCCCTCGACGACATCCAGCTCGTCGTTGATCCCTTTGGCCTCTTCGACGGTGATGACACCGTCTTTGCCTACCTTCTCCATCGCCTCGGCGATGAGGTTACCGATCTTGGCGTCGCTGTTGGCGGAGATGGTGGCGACCTGAGCGATCTGCTCCTTGTCGCTGACCGCTTTGCTCATCTTTTTGAGCTCTTCGATGATGGCGGCGCTGGCCTTGTCCATTCCGCGCTTGACCTCGATGGGGTTGGCCCCTGCGGTGATGTTGCGCAGACCTTCGCGGAAGATGCTTTCGGCCAGGACGGTTGCTGTCGTCGTACCGTCACCCGCCTCGTCGGCGGTGTTGCTGGCGACCTCTTTGACCAGTTGGGCTCCCATGTTCTCCAGCGCCTCGGGCAGTTCAATCTCCCGGGCGACGGAGACGCCGTCCTTGGTGATGCTGGGAGCGCCGAAGCTCTTCTGGATCAGGACATTGCGTCCGCGGGGTCCCATGGTGACCTTGACCGCGTCGGCCAGTTTTTTGACTCCGCTGTAGAGTCCGTTACGTGCGATATCTGAAAAGACGACTTCTTTTGCCATATTTAACTCCTTTGATTCTCTCTGTTGATTTTAGTGTTTGTTTATTAGCCCAGGATACCCAGAATCTCGTCACTGTTTAGGATCAGATATTCTTTGTCGTCCAGGACGATTTCATTGCCGGCATATTTGCCGAAGACGACGGTGTCGCCTGCTTTGATGCCTTCTTCTTCAGCGTCGGGTCCGACGGCCAGGACTTTTCCCTGAAGGGGTTTTTCTTTGGCATTGTCGGGAATGATGATACCGGATGCGGTGGTGGTGACTTCCTCCTCACGCTCGATCAGTACACGGTTGGCTAAGGGTTTGAAGTTCATGCTCACTCCTTTTTGATTTGTTTGAGGGTATTTTAATGGGTTTTTTGATAGATGTCAAGGCTTTTTTGGATAAATATTTAAGAATAGTGAGTGCATAAGACTAAAGAATAGTTAGTTTTAGGCTTATTGTGTGGCAAAGTATGGGATAGGTTTGACATTTAAAATTTTATTGGGTAATATTCCGGCCTGTATTTTTGATGGCAGGGTAGCTCAGCTGGTTAGAGCGCTGGTCTCATAAGCCGGAGGTCGGGGATTCAAGTTCCCCCCCTGCTACCATCCACTTTTGTCTTCATCTCCCTTATTCTATTCCTGAGTTACAACGTCTTCAAACGGTTTTGCTATGTATATGTTTTTCCGGAATTACGATTCCGATGCCGATGGTAGCAGCCGGAAGCTAAGCTATAATAATGATATTTTTTGATGACAGTGAAGTAAAACAAAGGATGGTTGATGAATCTCGTGGTGGCACTTGATCTTCCCAGTGCAGCCGAAAATCTGCGGCTGGCGGAGAGTTTGGCGGGATATGACGGTTTATGGATGAAAGTGGGATTCCGGACCTATATTCGTGATGGCAGATCTTTCATCGATACGCTCAAAACTCTCAATCCACACTTCAAAATCTTTCTCGATCTCAAACTCTACGACATCCCCAACACCATGGCCGATGCCGCAGAGGAGATCGCCAAGATCGGCGTGGAGATGTTCAATATCCACGCCAGTGCGGGGGAACGGGCGATGCGGACGGTGATGGAGCGGCTAAAACCCTACGGCGATGAACGGCCGCTGGTCCTGGCGGTGACGGCGCTAACCTCTTTTAGCGACGAAGAGTTTCGGCAGATTTACGAAAAGGGGATCGACGAGAAAGCGGAGCAGTTTGCCCGGATGAGCTACGAAGC
Source organism: Nitratifractor sp. (assembly GCF_015487065.1). Classification (GTDB taxonomy): domain Bacteria; phylum Campylobacterota; class Campylobacteria; order Campylobacterales; family Sulfurovaceae; genus Nitratifractor. Next base: position 4,871 of record NZ_WFQN01000118.1, on the reverse strand, counting down.
GGGGCTGGACGGTGTGGTCTGCAGCGCTTTTGAGTCCAGGGCGATCAAAGAGGCCACTTCTCAGGAGTTTCTGACATTGAGTCCGGGGATCCGTCCTTTCGGAGAGGCCGCGGGAGATCAGCAGCGGGTGGCGGATCTGGAACTGGCTGCCAAAGAGGGGGTGGATTTCCCCGTCATCGGTCGTCCGATTTACCGGGCGGAAAATCCGAAAGAGAAGGTCAAAGAGATCCTCGAAAAACTCGAAGGGCTCGAGGGACGATAGCGATGAAGGATAAAAAGAAGAAAGAGCTCAACAAGCGTTACGAAAAGGAGCTTTACAAACTCCAAGTGGAGCTCAATTATCTCCAGCGGTGGGTTCAGGCGACCGGGGATCGGGCCATCATCCTCTTCGAAGGACGGGATTCCGCCGGCAAGGGCGGGGCGATCAAACGGATCACCGAGCGGGTCAGCCCCCGCGTCTTTCGCACCGTGGCCCTGCCGGCACCCACGGAGCGTGAGAAGACCCAGGTCTATGCCCAACGTTGGATCCCCCATTTCCCCGCGGCCGGTGAGGTGGTCCTCTTTGATCGAAGCTGGTACAGCCGCGCGGGGGTGGAACATGTCATGGGCTTTTGTAGCGAGGAGGAGTATCGTCGCTTTCTTGCGACCGTGAGCGCTTTTGAAAAGGCGATCGTCGACGAGGGGGTTCGTCTCATCAAATTGTGGTTCGAGATCGATAAAGCGACCCAGACCAAGCGCTTCAAAGCCAGGATCGACGATCCGAGGAAACAGTGGAAGCTCTCGCCCATGGATCTGGAGTCCCACCGTCGCTGGTACGACTACTCCCGAGCCAGGGATGCGATGTTTGAAGCTTCCCACTCTCCCCACGCCCCCTGGCATATCATCGATGCCAACGACAAAAAGAGCGCCCGGCTCAACGCCATCGCCTTTATCCTCTCTCAGTTTCCCTATGAGCACATCAAATTCGATAAGCCGAAGCTTCCCAAACGCCAAAAGAGTGACGGCTATGTTTCTCCCGATTGGAGTTCGCTCTATGTGCCGAAGGTTTATGATTTTACGAGGTAGATGCAAGCGTTAGCACGAAAAAAAGGAGAAGAGAATGAAACTTTATGAAGTCGGCCCCAAACCCATCGTCAATCAGCACGGTGTCAGTTTCGATACGACCCACCCCGATCGTTATCCCTTTATCAGCCCGGCCATCGAGCTGCTCGAAACGCTGGATTTCGATACGGAGAGCGAAGAGCAGCATCTTCATCGACCCCGTTCCCACCCTTACCGCGGAGAGGAGTTGGAGGCGAAGGTCCTCGGCTACTGCGACGATATCGAAAAGCTCCTCGAAACGCGGGAGGCCAAGACGCAGGAACTGATCGAGGCGTTGGAGAAAAAGGTCGCGCAAACACCCCGTCTGAGCGAGGATGAGAAACGCGCCTGGCTGGGGAACATCGCCTCCATGAGAACCTACTATCTCCAATACCTCACCAACGAGACGGTCTATCGCTGTCTTTTGGAGAAATTGGCGGATCGATTCACCCATTCCCATATCGCCTCCATCACCTTCCCCCTCCGCAACAACTTCGGTTTGGTCTTGGACGATTTGGGCAAGATCCTGCAGGATCACAAGCCCCCCTTCGATGCGGAGATCAAGATCGAAGATCGTGAGGGCACCTTGGTCGGCCGATTCGTCAAATATGTCAGTCCGGAGGCGTGACGACGGATCAGTCCTTTGGGGTCGACTCGTCGCGGCAGGGTGCGATGAAGTGGAATTGGCGTCCGTCAAAAAGCCCTCTGTCACTGAGTTTGATCTCGGGAATGACCAAAAGAGCCATGAAGGAGAGGGTCATAAAAGGAGCGCTCAAGGGTGAGCCGAGCTCCTCGCGGACAAAACGATCGATCGTGGCGTAGGCTTCGGCCACCTCGTCGCCGGGGCGGTCGCTCATGAGACCGGCGATGGGGAGCGGAAGGTGGAGTTTTTTGCCTTTGCCCACGGCGGCGATGCCTCCACGCGAAGCGATGACCAGGTTGGCGGCTTGGGCCATACTCTCGTCATCACAGCCCACCACGACGACGTTGTGGGAGTCGTGGGCGACACTGGAGGCGATCGCCCCCTCTTTCAGACCGAAACCGCTGATATGGGCCAGGCCCTTGACCGGCTGATTTTCGTAACGGTTGATGACGGCGATCTTCAGGATATCCGAATCGGGCCCCTCCCTGGCGGCGATCTCCTCTTTGGTGATAAGTTGATGGTCGATGGCGTGGATCACCTCCATCGCCTCGCAGCGGGGGAGATAAAAATCCTCGGCCTTTTTAGGCAAAGCCTCGAAACGGTTGGGCGTAGCGGCATGGAGGTGTTCGATCAGCGTTTTGCCGTTGCGATAGACGCACTGCCCCTTGATCCATGTCTCCCGGACTTTGAAGCTTTCGAGATCCTCGACGAGGATAAAGTCGGCAAAATCCCCTTCTCGCAATTGCCCCACCGGGAGCCGGTAGTGTTCCACCGGATGGCGACAGGCGATGCGCAAAACGTCGAAAAGATCGTAACCCAATGCCACGGCTCGCCGCACCAAGGCGTTGATATGCTCTTGTTGCAGATCGTCGGGATGGCGATCGTCGCTACAAAACATCAGTTTTTCGGGATACGCGGCGATGAGAGGGTGTAGGGCGTCGAAGTTTTTGGCGGCTGATCCCTCCCGGATGAGGATCTTCATCCCTTTTTCGATCTTCTCTTTGGCTTCGTCATATTCAAAGGATTCATGGTCGGTTTGGATCCCGGCGGCGATATAACGGCTGAGATCCTCTCCCCGCAGTCCGGGGCAGTGCCCGTCGACGGGTAGGCCCCGCTTCTTCGCTTCGGCGATCTTGGCCAGCATATCGGGATCGCCGGCGATGACGCCTGGGAAGTTCATCACTTCGCTGAGATAGCCGACTTGCGGTTTGTCAAGAAGCGTAGCGATATCTTGCGGCGTCAAGGTCGCGCCGTTGGTTTCGAAGGGGGTCGCCGGGACACAGGGGGAGGCGCCGAAGCAGATATGCAAGGGAACCTTTCCGGCACTCTCGATCATGTATTCAACGCCCGGAATCCCCAGGACGTTGGCGATCTCGTGGGGGTCGCTGACGGTGGCGACGGTGCCGTGACGCACCGCCAACCGGGCGAACTCCGCCGGGGGGAGCATGGAGCTTTCGATATGGATGTGGGCGTCGACGAAGCCCGGCAGCAGGTAGCTGGAGATTTCGCGGTTCAACGTTTCGATCTTTAGGATCCGATTGCCCTTTACGGTGAGCGCTACCGGAGAGATGGTCTGCCGGTCCAGGTCGACAAGATTGGCTTCGAGGGTCATAAAATCTCCTTTAATGTGATTGTAACACAGGCCTTGCTCACCGTCTGAAAATCGGTTATAATCGCCCCGAAGGCAGGCAGGTGGCTGCTTGCGGTTTGTGCCGCAAGAGGAAAGTCCGGGCTGCGGTGAGGCAGGACTCCAGCTAACGGCTGGCCGGAGCGATCCGAGGGCAAGTGCAACAGAGAGTAGACCGCCGATGGATCCCCTGGGATCACAGGCAAGGGTGAAAGGGTGGGGTAAGAGCCCACCGGTGCCCCTGGCAACAGGGGCAGCCGGGTAAACCCAGTCCGCAGCAAGAAGCACCTGGTACAAGCCTCACACTTCGTGTGCTTCGCTCGAGTCTGTCGGCGACGGCAGACCTAGATAAATAGTCACCCAACGACAGAACCCGGCTTATCGCCTGCCTTCTTTTTTAGTGAATAGTTAATAGTTAATAATGAATAATTTCGGATGCACGCTTTGCGTGCTTTTATTTTTTGAAAAAAAGCGTTGCCCCGCAACGCACACCGAAACTATTAACTATTAACTATTAATTTTCCGAAGAAGGTTGATCTGCTTTGAAACTTCCTCTACTTTTACTCTTCGCCTTTTTCAACACCACATTATTCGCCGCCGAGCATTACGCCCGGGTCGAGCCTATCGAACGCGCGACGATCAAAGCGGCGGCGGCAGGAGAGGTAATGGAGGCCAATCTCTCCCTGGAAGGGCGGATGGTGGCTGATGCCGTGGCGGTGCAGTTGGATGATCGGCTGGACCGGAAAGATCTGGACCACTCCCGCCAAACACTGAAGCTGCTGCAAAACAACCTGAAACTGACCCGGGAGATGCTTCCGGGGCTGGAAGGAAGCTGGAAGCGTCAGGAAGGGAATTTCCTGCGTCTCAAGGATCTGGCCACCGCCAGCCAGACCCAAAAAGATCAGGCCTATCAGGCGATGGTGGCGGCACAAAATCAATATCTGAGTACCCGGCAGCAGGCGATCAATCTGCAGCGCAGTATCCTGGAGATGCAGCAAAAGATTGCCACCTTGCAAGATCGAATCGCCAAAAAGCGTCTCCACTTGAAAAACCGGTATCTCTACCGCCTTTTGGTGCGCCGGGGAGAGTTCGCCGGGATCGGCACCCCTCTGGCGGTTGTGGACGATCTGCGCCGGGCCAAGTTGGTGATCTATCTCTCCGCCGACGAAGTGAAGAACTTAGACAAACTGAGCCTTTGGCTCAACGGTAAAAAGAGCGATCTGAACTTTTCGAAAATCTGGAAAGAGACCGACGACACTTATCTCTCCTCCTACCGGGCGGAGATCGTGCTTCCCGCCGGTCGCTATCCCTTCTCATCTCTCGTGAAAGTGGAGCTCAAATGAGACAAACCGCCTGTCCCCTGGACTGCTGGGACGCCTGCGCGATCACTTGCGATCCCGCCCGTCCCGAAAAACTGGTGGCCACCCCCGGCCATCCCCTCTACAACGGCGCGCTTTGCCGACTGCTCAACAAAGAGATCCATCAGGCTCCCCGGATTACGACTCCGAGGATCGACGGGAG
>NZ_WFQN01000117.1 GCF_015487065.1 Nitratifractor sp. | reverse complement strand
GGCGGCTTCAACGGTTGGGCCGGTAGTGTGGCCCTGGCGATTATGATGATTCCCATCGTCGTGAGCACCACCGACTCCATGCTCTCCCTGGTTCCCCAGGAGCTCCGGGAGGCCGGGATCGCCCTAGGGGCTTCCAAAGCCCAGGTGATCCTCACCATCGTCCTCAAAGCGGCCAAGATCGGCCTGGTGACGGGGATCCTTTTGGCCTTCGCCCGGGTCGTCGGCGAAACGGCGCCTCTGCTCTTTACCTCGGCGAATAACGACTACTTCACTCTCAATATGGATCAACAGTTCCCCTCGTTGACCGTCAGTATCTACCAGCTGGCCACCTTCCCCGACAAGCCCAGCCAGAATCTCGCCTGGGCCGGGTCGGTGATCCTGACCGCCCTGGTGCTGCTGATCAACCTCACCACCCGCTATATTTTCAGAAAAAGGAAGATCAAATGAATCTCGCGATGGATACGAAGGAGTTCTACTTCACCTACGCCGGCGCCGACAAGCCGACCCTCAAAGGGATCGACATGCCCATCTACGCCAACAAGGTCACCGCCCTCATCGGCCCCAGCGGCTGCGGCAAATCGACCCTACTGCGCTCCTGGAACCGGATCCACGACGTCTACCCCGGCAACCAATACGAAGGGGAGATCCTCCTCTATGACCAAAACGGTAACGAAGAGAACATCCTCAGCTACAGCAAAGAGGACGAACTGATCCGCCTGCGCCAGCGGGTGGGGATGATTTTCCAGAAGCCTACGCCTTTTCCGATGAGCATCTACGACAACATCGCCTACGGCCTGCGCCTGGCGGGGATCAAAAACAAAAGCGAGCTCGACGGTCGGGTCGAAAAGGCCCTCAAAGGCGCGGCAATCTGGAACGAGGTCAAAGACCGCCTCAAGCAGAGCGCCATGGGGCTCTCGGGGGGACAGCAGCAGCGGCTCTGCATCGCCCGGGCGGTCGCCCTCAAACCCCAGGTGCTCCTCTTCGACGAGCCTACCAGCGCCCTGGACCCCATCTCCACAGGGGCCATCGAGGAGCTGGTCACCGAGCTCAAAGAGGAGGTGACCGTCGCCATTGTCACCCACAATATGCAACAGGCCAGTCGCGTCAGCGACTACACCGCTTTCATGTATCTCGGGGATCTGATAGAATTTGACAAGACCGAAAAGATCTTCGTCAACCCCAAAGAGAAATTGACCGAAGAGTACATCACCGGGAGGTTCGGATAATGCTGAAAAAATACGAAGAGGCCCTCAACAAGATCACCGAAGAGGTTTACGCCTTCGGCGAACTGGACGAAAAAGCGCTGCAGCTCATCGTCGAAGGGCTGCAAAACCAGGAGACCCAAAAGCTCGAAGAGGCCCGCAAGCTCCTCAAAGGCAACCACAAGGCCAACGCCAAAATCGATATGAACATCATCACCACCCTGGCCCTCTACGCGCCGGAGGCTTCGGACCTGCGCCGGGTCGTGGCACTCATCAAGATCGCCAGCGAACTCTCCCGCATCGGCGACTACCTCAAGGCCCACGCCAGGAATCTGCTCAAGCAGATGGCGGGCGGTGAAGAAGAAGAAGAAGAAGAAGCGACGGGGGAGAAACCGTCGGTGCGTCCCCTGCTCACCGAAACGGCCCGGGCCTTCTACCAGAGTACCGAGACGGCCCTGCACCTGGCCCTGGAGGCGATCAAAGAGGAAGACCCCGACCGCCTGGACAATATCTCCCGGCGCATCAGTGTCGAAGAGAGCAAATGCGATGACTTCATCTCCATTCTCGAGAAGAACATGGTCAGCAACATCTGTGCCCATCCCGACCAGGCCGAAGAGCTGGTGGACGAACTCCATATCCTGCGCAAGCTGGAGCGGATCAGCGACCGGAGCATCAACATCGTCAAGCTGGCCCGCTACGCCCTCGAAGGGGGGAAACTCAAGCTGTGAACCCCGCCCCGCTCATCCTCATCCTCGAAGACGAAAAGGATATCCTGGAGCTGGAGGAGTTTCATCTCCAGAGTGCCGGTTTCGAGACCATGGGCTTCCTCTCCACCCACGGGGTGCGTCAGGCTCTGGAGGAGGAAGATGTGGCCCTGATGGTGGTCGACCGCAACCTTCCCGGAGCGGAAGGGAGCGAACTGGTACGCCAACTGCGCAGGGAGGGCTATGAACAGCCGGTGATTTTCGTCACCGCCAAAGACCGTGACGAAGAGGTGGAGGAGGGATTCGCGCGGGGCGGCGACGACTACCTGCGCAAACCCTTCAACATGAACGAGTTGGTCTGGCGGGTCAAGGCCCTGCTGCGACGCTCCGGCGAACAGGAACCGGAACTGCTGCGCCACCGTGCTTTGGTCATGGATCTACCGAGTCGGCGGGCCCGGCTGGAGGAAGCGCCGCTCTCTCTGACCCGGCTGGAATTCGATCTGCTGCGCTATTTCCTCGAAAACCCCGACCGGGTCATCAGCCGGGACGAGCTGTTGGAAGAGGTCTGGTCCGACGGAGAGGAGCGGGGCGAAAAGACGGTCAACGTGGCCGTCAACCGCCTGAAGAAGAAGATCGAAAACGATCCCGAACACCCCTATATCGAGGCGGTGCGGGGCGTGGGGTATCGGCTGTGCTGAAGCTCTCCCAGCTCTTCTTTCGGCGGATGGCGCTGATCCTGACCGGGACCTTTCTCGTGGCCGCGCTCATCGGCTACTACCTCCTTCGCCAGATGGAGATCGAGACCCACGCGAGAATGCTGCGCAATCTGCTGACGGTCCTGGAGTATGACCTGAAAGACCTTCCCCCTGCCCGGATCCCCCAGACCCTTCGTCAGATCCATCACCGAACAGACGTGCGCATCACCGTCATCGCCCCCGACGGACGAGTTCTTTACGAGAGCAACCGTTCCCCGGTCGGCATGGAGAACCATGCCACGCGTCCCGAGATCCTGGAAGCCAAAGCCAAAGGATGGGGCGAAGCAGTCCGTCACTCCGCGACTCTGGACGTGGACCTGCTCTACGTCGCTCACAAAGACCGGGGCCGTTTCGTCCGGGCCGCCTACTCCCTGGCCAGTATCCAACGGCAGCTCCTCTCCCTCTGGCTCAAAGCCCTGGGAGTCTTCGCTCTGATCCTGGGGGGCATCTTCCTCTTCAGCCTGAGGCTCAACCGACGCATCGGCAAAGAGAGCGGACAGATCCACGAGGGGCTGGAGCAGCTCCTGGAAAAGAACTACGATGCCGACATCGCACCCGTAGAGTGCTGCCGTGAATTTGCCGAAATCCGCAGGATGCTCCAAAAGGTCGCCAAAAAGCTGGCCAAACGGGAGCGTCAAAAAGCCAAATACACCAAAAAACTCAAAACCCTCACCCAGCGTCAAAGCGACATTATCAGCGCCATCAGCCACGAGTTCAAAAACCCCGTCGCCGCGGTGATGGGCTACGCCCAGACCCTGCAGGAGGGACAGAATATCGATCCGGAGATCCGCCGACGCTTCCTCGACAAGATCCAGACCAACGCCGAAAAGATCTCCCACATGATCGACCGCCTCGCCCTGGCCATCAAGCTGGAAAACCGCACCTTCACCCTACGCAAGAGCCGCTTCCGCCTTGGGGAGATCGCCCAATCGGTCCGGGAGACCCTCCTGCAGAAGTACCCCGGCCGAAATATCCGATTGGAGTGCGCTCCGGTGGAGATCGAAGCGGATCGGGATATGCTGGAGCAGGTCCTGATGAACCTGACGGAGAACGCCCTCAAATACTCGGAAGATGACGTAACCCTCCGCTGCGACGGAGCACGGATGGAGGTCATCGACCATGGGGAAGGAATCGACAACGAAGAGCTGGAGAAGATCACCAAAAAGTTCTACCGCGTCGACCGCCACAGCTGGAACAACTCCATCGGCGTGGGCCTCTACATCGTCAAATATATCCTCCAGCTTCACGACACTGAACTGGAGATCCGTAGTGTTCCGGGAGAGGGGTCGGTTTTTGGGTTTTCGCTGGGGAAAATGAAAGGACAACTAGTAACGAGTAACGAGTAACTAGTAACTGGATATTTTGGGGCGTTGCTTTACAACGCGGATCGATGAGGGAGGGAATACATTCCCGCATCGGCTTCCCGACCTACAGCTGACAATCTTTGTCAAGTCTTTTTCAATTGAGCCCTCCGAAATACCTCCGTCATTCCGGGCTTGACCCGGAATCCAGGGCCCAAAATACCCATGAAGCCGTTGATCCTGAATCGAGTTCAGGATGACGGAAGCGCAACTCTTGGGTTATTCAAAGAACGTAATCCAAAAATCCTCCATCTTCCATCTTCCATCCTCCATTCTCAATCCTCCATTCCCTTCAGCGCTTTCGCATAGAGTGCGATCGTCACGGCGTAGCGCTTAGAGGCGTTGTAGAGGGTGATGATCCGGTAGTTGCGGTCTCCCAGATAGAGATCCCACTTTTTCCCATCGCGCATCCGGATATAGTAGGCCTGTGATCCGGGGAATCGAGCGGCCGGTTCGACGCCGTAGCGCCTGAGGACCGCCAAAGGGTAGCGGCTGCGGTAGCCACTGCTTAGGCGCAGGAAGCCTTGCCCCCGATGCCGCGCACGCACCAGGGTGGGCCGGTCGTTCCGCCAGCCGTAATGGTGGAGAAAGTTGGCGATGGAGCCGATACAGTCGGCCATGGAGTCGGGATCCTTGCGTCCGTCACCATCCAGGTCCACGCCATAGCGCAGCTGGATCGAAGGGACCTGCTGCACACAGCCCATCGCCCCGGCAAAAGAGCCCCGCAGTTTCAGGACGTTCAGCCGGTTTCTCCGCGCCAGAATCAGCAGCTTCTCCAGCTCGGAGCGGAAGAACTTCTGCTTGCGGTTGGGATTGAAAGCCAGGGTCACCAGAGAGTCCCAGACCGGATACTCGTGCCCGTAGAGACCAAATTTGCTCTCGACTCGGATAAAGGCGGTGATGATCTCCGGTGACACTCTGTACTTCCGGGAGGCTTTCAAGAGCCAGTGGCGCTGCTGTCGCATAAACTTGACACCCAACCTGACACTTTCGTCAACCAGAATCTTGCTCTTGTAACGGTGCCAGCTGTAATCGGTCGCTCCCACCTTGACCCGCCCCTGATAGCGTGCCAGAGTCCGGCCCTGATGCTTCGCCGCTTTCAACAGTTTGACAAGCTCTCCCTTGTCAAAACCGTAACGCGTATGCATCCGGTTGACAAAGGCCTGAGCGGCGGGAAGGCGGGAGTAGTCGATACGCTTCGCCTGCAGGGGAACGATGGCAAGGCATAGGAAGAGAATGAGGAACCGAAGTTTGAAAACTAGTAACGAGTAACTAGGAACTAGTAACCGATTTTTGATGGAGAATTGAAACTTGAAATTCTCCATTCTCAATCCTCAATTCTCAATTCGGCGATCGGTAAATCGCCGCCAGGTGTTCCATCCGACTTCCCAAATTCAAGAGCGCCATATCGGCCAGGGTCAGGGCCATCATCGCTTCGCAGACGATCACGCCCCGGATGGCGACGCAGGGGTCATGGCGGCCTTTGAGTTTGTAGCGGATGCTCTCGCCCTCGGTGGTGAGGCTCTGCTGCTCTTTGAAGATACTGGGAGTGGGTTTGAACCAGGTGGTGACATAAATTTCGTCGCCGTTGCTGATGCCCCCCAGGATGCCGCCGCTGTGGTTGCTCTCGAAGCCCCCGGGAGTCAGAGCGTCGTTGTTCTCGCTCCCTTTCATCCGCGCCGCGGCGGCGCCGGCGCCAATCTCTACCGCCTTGGCGGCGTTGATCCCCATCATCGCCTCGGCCAGCACGGCATCGAGCTTGTAGTAGAGGGGTTCTCCCCACCCCGCCGGCACCCCGGTGGCACGGGTCAGAACGGCACCTCCGACGGAGTCGTGGGCCTCCTTGGCCGCCAGGACCGCCGCCTCCTGGGCAGGCTCCGCTTCGGGGTCCAAGGCGTTGAGAAGACTTTCACGGGCGTGGGCGAAATCGTAACGCTGCGCCTCGATCCCGTCGATCTCCAGGATCCCCGCCTCCACCGTCACCCCCAGTTCGCGCAGCATCAGCTTGGCGATGGCTCCGGCGGCGACCCGGGCGGCGGTCTCCCGGGCACTGGAGCGTCCCCCGCCCCGATAGTCCCGGATCCCATACTTCTGCCAGTAGGTGTAGTCGGCGTGGCCGGGGCGGAAGAGTTTTTTGACGTTTTCGTAGTCCCGGCTCTTCTGATCGGTGTTGAAGATCGCCATGGCGATGGGGGTGCCGGTGCTCATCCCCTCGAAGACGCCGGAGAGGATCTCCACCCGGTCGGGCTCTTTGCGTCCGGTGGTCAGGGCGCTCTGTCCGGGACGGCGGCGATCCAGTTCGCTCTGGATGAAGGCCTCGTCGATAGCCAGCCCCGCCGGTACCCCGTCCAGTATACAGCCGATGGCCCGTCCGTGGGATTCGCCGAAGGTGGTCAGTCGCAGTTTCCGGCCGAAGGTGTTCATCGCCGCTCCTTGCGCAGTTTCTCCAGGGCGATCTCCGCCGCCTTCTGCTGAGCCGCTTTTTTGCTCCGGCCCCGGGCGGTAGCGACGGTCTGCCCCTGAAGCTTGACCGCTACCTCGAACTCCTTGCGGTGGTCGGGGCCGCTGGAGCCGATCATCTCGTAGTCGGGGGTCACCCCATGGGTCGCCTGGGTCAGCTCCTGGAGGGCGGTTTTGTAATCTTTGCAGAGGGTATCCAGATCGATTTTGGGGTAGGTCTCGTCCAGGAGCCGTACGACGATGGAGCGGACCCTCTCCAGCCCCGCCTCCAGATAGATCGCCCCGATCACCGCCTCAAAGGCGTTGGAGAGGAGAGAGGGTTTGCTGCGGCCCTGATTGTTCTCCTCGGCGGGGGAGAGGTAGATGTAGCGCCCCAGGTCGATGGCCCGCGCCAGGGTGGCGAAACCGCTCTCGTTGACCAGAGAAGCCCGGATTTTGGAGAGAACCCCTTCGTCACTTTTGGGGAATTTGTGAAAAAGAAACTCCCCCACGATCAGGTCCAGCACCGCATCCCCCAGAAACTCCAGCCGTTCATTGTTGTAGGGCTTTTTATAGCTCTTGTGGGTCAGCGCTTCGATCAGCAGCTGCTTCTTCTCGAATTCGTAGCCGAGTCGCTTTTCCAGTTCCCGATAGTTGTTTTCCATACTTTTACCGCTCCGTTCTTCGTCGATAGTCGTTAGTCATTTGAACGAGGTCTCGCCCCTTCTGTCGTTTGGATAGAAGCGTTGCACAGCAATGCAATCCAACATTCTCCATCTTCAATTCTCCATCCTCAATTCCTTCTGCCGTTCCGCCTCGCTCCGGGCCAGTTCGTCGCACCGCTCGTTCTCCGGATGGCCGTTGTGCCCCCGCACCCAGGTAGCATGGACCTGATGAGGAGCCGAGACCGCCAGATACTCCTGCCAGAGATCGGGGTTTTTGACCTTTTTGAAACCGCGTGCCACCCAGCCGGGCAACCACTCGTTGATAGCCTTGGCCACGTAGCTGCTGTCAGTGACCACCTCCACACTGCAGGGCTCTTTGAGGAGCTTCAACCCCTCGATCACCGCCCGAAGCTCCATCCGGTTGTTGGTGGTCAGGGGTTCGCCGCCCGCATACTCCCGGCGTTTGCCCCGATACTCCAGAATCCCGGCATAGCCGCCGGGCCCCGGATTGCCCAGGCTGGAGCCGTCAGAGTAGAGTGTCACGGTTTTGCGCGTGCTGCTGGACAAGACGTTCCTCGACTTTCAGCGTATTGAGGGCCAGACAGGCGGGGCAGCGGACGAAAGAGACCGGGAAGCTCTGCTTGCAGGCCGTACAGAGATAACCGAAGGCCAGGTCCCCTTCGTGGTATCCGCTCCGGCGGGCAGCCCCCAGCATATCCACGGCAAAATTGCCCAAAGTCTCCTCCGGGGCCTCCGCCAGATCACCCCGGGCGTAATAGAGCGCCCTCAAGGCTGGTTTTTGGGAGATTATATCCAATTGGAGCTGGGCCGGCGGCAGATACCAAAGCAGATCCAGGATCTCCGGAAGACGTTCGGCGCGGACATGATGCCAGGCCTTTTGGGTATCCAGACGAAAAAGTTCCTGGAGAATCGGGCGGTAGAGACTCGGCTCCTCCCCCAGCAGTTGCTCCAGCGCCTCGGCCTTTTCCGAGGGGAGCCGCTCCCGGTCATGGCGTATCTCTAGGAAACGCAGGTGCTCCTCCATCGCCCGGGTCTCCTCCCCCTGGGCCCGGAGCGCCTCCAGCGCCTCCCACGCCTTGTCGAACTCCTGAAGCGACTCGTAGAGATATTCCAGCTGACGGAGCACGTCTTTACGCCGGGGATGCCGGCCGATGATCTCCAGAAAGATCTCTTCGGCCCGCTGATAGAAGCCGGCCCGCAGATAGACGCTCCCCAGATAGATCAGCAGCTCATCGTCCCGGGTATGGCGGATCAGATAGAGACAGATGCTGATGGCTTTGGCGTAGTTGCCGCTCTGTTCGAAAGCTTTGGCCAGGAGCAGGAGCGGCTTGGCCATCCCTTCTTCGTAAGGGACCTCCTCCTCTTCGAGGCTGCAGGAGGCGGTGTCGAATTTATCCAGGAAGGAGTAGAGGCTCTTCTGCAGCCGCTCCCGCCGGTAGACCCCCCAGGCGTGGGCCACCATCGCCACCGCAATCGCAATGAGGACGATCAGGATGATGCTGAAGACAGGATCATGATAACTGGGGAGAAAGCCGTTCACCGGACCTCTTTCGCTTGAAGTTTGAAAAGATATTATAGCGATATTGAAAATAGACTATAATCACGTCATGATTGATCCCTCCTCCATCGAAGCCCTCAAACAGTCCATCGATATCGTCGATGTGATCGGCAACTACCTCGAGCTGAAAAAAGCCGGAGCCAACTACAAGTGCAACTGCCCCTTCCACGGGGAGAAGACCCCCAGCTTCAACGTCAACCCCCAGCGGCAGATCTACCACTGCTTTGGCTGCGGGGTGGGAGGCGACGCCATCAAGTTCGTCATGGAGTACGAGAAACTCAGCTATCCCGAAGCGATCGAAAAGCTGGCAGCGATGTACAACTTCTCCCTGCGCTACACCCAGGGCAGCGGCCAGTACAGCGAAGCCAAGCGGGTCCTGGAACTGATGCAGCAGTGGTACAGCGCCAATCTGGACCGGGAACCCCAGGCGATGGAGTATCTGCGCTCCCGGGGAATCACCCAGTCCTCCATCGAAGATTTCGGCATCGGCTATGTCCCCGACGGCAGCCAGGTGATGGCCTTTCTCCGCTCCCGGAGCATTCCCCTGCCCCAGGCCGCCGAAGCGGGGATCGTCGCCCAGGGAGAGCGGGGAGAGTTCTACGCCCGCCTCAACCGCCGGGTCACCTTCCCCATCTACTCTCCGGCGGGGGCGCTGGCGGGCTTCGGCGGCCGCACCCTGGGAGACCACCCCGCCAAATATATCAACTCCCCCCAGACCCGGCTCTTCAACAAATCCCGCCTCCTCTACGGCTACCATCGGGCCAAGGAGTCAATCTACCGGAGAAAGGAACTGATCGTCTGCGAAGGGTATCTCGATGTGATCCTGCTCCACCAGGCGGGTTTCACCACCGCCGTGGCCACCCTGGGGACCGCCCTGACCGCCGAACACCTGCCGCTGCTGAAGAAGGGAGAGCCGCGCATCACCCTCGCCTACGATGGGGACAGTGCCGGGATTGCCGCCGCCCTCAAGGCCGCCCGCCTCCTGGCCCCCCACGGCTTCGAGGGGTCGGTGGTCCTCTTCCCCGGCGGACAGGATCCGGCGGATATGGTCCAGCAGGGCGACCTGGAGGGGCTCAAGCGGCTGCTCAAAGGCGGCACCCCGCTGATCCCCTTCGTCCTGGAGAAGATCGCCGAAGCCCACGACCTGGGCGATCCCCGCCAAAAGGAGAAAGCCTTCGCCGAAGCCAAAAGTTTTCTGGAGACTCTCAGTCCCATCGTCCGGGAGGCCACCATCCCCCAGGCCGCCACCCTGCTGGGGGTCCCCGCCGCCCTCTTCGCCCCGGGGCGCAACCTGAGCCGAACCCGGGAGGAGTTCTCCCGGCACAAAGAGGATCCCGCCTGGCAGGCGATCCTGCGGACTCTGCTGGAGAACGAACGGCTCGTCGACGAGGTCCTGGACCTGGTGGCTCCCGAAATGGCCGGAGAATCCCGGGAGGCCTTCGAGGCGCTGATCCGGGGAGACCGCGAGCATCCGCTCCTGCTGCGTATCGCCATCGATGACCGGATTCAGCCCCTGGAGGAGGAGGCTTTCTGGAAGACCCTGCGGGCCCAGATGGAGAGCTACTATCGTCGACGTCTCCAGCTCCTGACCCGGGATGCAAGCCTCCCCTATGCCAAAAAAAGCTACTGGATCCGGAAGATCAAAACCGATATACTTCCCCGACTGAAAAAAGGAGAACTGGTACCCTATGCGAGCGATTTCACTCTTTAGCGGCGGGCTGGACAGCATGCTGGCCGTCAAACTGATCACCGACCAGGGGATCGATGTGACCGCCCTGCATGTCCATATCGGCTTCGGCAGTACTGGCGACGTGAGCGAGCAGCTCCGCCGCCGGGCCGAGATGGCAGGTGCGACGTTCCGCATGGTGGATGTGCGGGAGGATTACATTCAGAATATCCTCTTCGATCCGGTCTACGGTTACGGGAAGAATTTCAATCCCTGCATCGACTGCCACGGCTACATGTTCAGGATCGCCCGGGCCCTGATGGAAGAGGAGAATGCTTCGTTCCTCCTCACCGGCGAAGTGGTGGGCCAACGCCCCATGAGCCAGAGGCCCGACGCCCTGCGCCAAGTGAGCAAACTGGCCGGTGACAACGAGGACCGCCTGATTCTGCGTCCCCTGTCGGCCAAACTCCTGGAGCCCACCAAACCCGAGATCGAAGGATGGGTCGATCGGGAGAAGCTGCTCGACATCAACGGACGCAGCCGGGAACGCCAGCTGAAGATGGCGGCGGAGTACGGCTGGGAGGATTACGAGAGCCCCGGCGGCGGCTGCCTGCTCACCGATCCGGCCTTCAGCGCCAAACTGCGGGACTTCATCGCCCACGAGGAGTTCGGCGTGGAGGACATCGACCTGCTCAAACACGGCCGTCACTTCCGCCTCCCCGACGGTGCCAAACTGGTCGTCGGCCGCCACAAGGAGGACAACGAGGCCCTCCTGCGGATGGTCAACCCCGACTACCTCCCCATCCGCCTACCGGTCACCGGCCCCTACTCTCTGCTCTACCGGGGTGCCACCGAGGCCGACCGACGCCTCGCCGCCCGCATCGCCCTTACCTACGGCAAGAGCCGCCCCGGGGAACTCTACCGGGTCAAAGTAGGTGAGGAGGAATACGAGGTGGAACCTTTCGAGAGTAAGGCGGAGGCTCAGCAATACTTCGTGCTGAAAGCATGAACAGTTGAGAACCTTGACAACCCTGTCATTCCGGGCCTGACCCGGAATCCAGGGTTCGGAGTGTCCATTATAATGCCGATACGGAATCAAATTTCCGATAGCGATTTGCTCGGACTCTCATACTGAACGCCTCACTGAGTTTCGCAGCACATGGCGTCTTCACCCGGACGTCAGTCCCTCGCGTTTTCTTTTTCTTTGCTTCGTTCTCTTTTTCTTTATCGCGAAACAAAGAAAAAGAAATGAAGGGAAGTCCTATGGATGGTTCAGCCTCATTTAAAGTTCCCTCGGCTATAATGCCGTCACTTCTTTCCCGGGCCCTTAGCTCAGCTGGGAGAGCGCCACGCTGGCAGCGTGGAGGTCACCGGTTCGATCCCGGTAGGGTCCACCATTTCCCCGTTTTTCCAATCTTATACAGTCTAACCAATCAATAATGTGCAGACCTTTTTAGCTAATCACCCCTCTGAAAAACATACATGAGAGGTTTTACTCGATGGCGACAAAGAAGCGCTCAACCCGTGAAACGGGCGCTTGCGTTCGCGACTGCCAGAGTTATCGAGTGAAACCGGTGATTTTTCGGAACACTCGATTTCCCATCTATTTCCCTCCGCAACGATCAAGTTTAAGTCAGAAAAATTAAGGGCAACTTTGGGGGTCACAAATATTTGATACCGTAGATCCCTGCTTAGAGCCAGAGTGACGAGGGATTTTTCAGAAGAGGTTGGCCCATCTCTATTCCCAGCCATCGCTTTTCGCCTTTTCCCTGTGCTTCTCTTTCCGGTAGCTGCTGCGGTTTTTCATCTTTTGCAGGCGGTTGAGATTGCTCATCTCGGCTTCCCGGATCTCCTGAAGATTCTGTTGGGAAAAATCTTCGTGATCGATTGCAGAAAAGAAACGCCGGTAGTAGGCTTCGCTCTCACGCAGATATTCGCTGTCCAGGCGAATGCTTTCCAAAGAGTCCAGCTTTTGCATCAGTTTGGAAAATCGTGAGCGGAAATCGGCGGAGGAGGTCTCCGGACGGCGGAGCATCCGAAAGAGGTTTTTGCCGATCTTCTCCAGATGGGCGATATATTTTTGGCGTCGGTATTTCTCGATCTGTTTGGGGGAATAGCGGCCGCCGGAGGAGTGACTCATCGCTCGATGATGATAGGAGTTCCGGGTTTGACGGCGCTCCAGAGCCAGTCGAGGTCTTTGTTGGTCAGGGCGATGCAGCCGTTGGTCCAGTCGTGGGAGAGGGTATAGGTATCGCCATGGCCGTCACGGTTCCAGTAGGGCTGTCCGTGGAAGGTGATATAGTTCCCGGGCTTCACCCCCAGCTTCTTGGCCCGGGCCAGATCCTCGGCATTGGGGTAGGAGATGGTCATAGCACGGTATTTGAGGCTGTGGCAACGCTTGTCGACGATCTTGTAGTGACCGACAGGGGTACAGAAATCTCCCTGCTTGACCTTGGGGCCTTTGCTCATCGTGTATTTCCCCAGAGAAGTTCGCATGACCTTGATCACTTTGCCGTTGTGATAGACATAAAGCTTGTGCTCATGCTGCTTGATCACCACTTTGTCGGCGGCACGATCGGGACGGAAGGGGACCGGTTTGCAATCTTTGGCACTGTAGTGTCCTTCTGTACGACCGCTGGGCTGACTACAGCCGCCGATCCAAATCACGACACCTGCCGTGAGGAGTGCATAAAGTTTTTTCATACCCTGTCCTTGATGGAAATTTTGAGTATTTTAGCATAGAAAGGATTGATAAAACAGGCAAAAATGAGGAGGGAGAAAACCATCTCTTCGCTTGACGCGTCGAGATGGATATGAGGGAGAGTGTTTACTTGGTGGCAGCCGCTTTGGCCGCTTCAAGCGCTTCGTCATAGTTAGGCTCTTCGGTGATCTCGGGAACCAGCTGCTTGTAGACGATGTTGCCGTCACGGTCGATGACGAAGATCGCCCGGGCGGTCACACCGGCCAGGGGACCTTCCGCGATGAGCACGCCGTACTCATTGGCGAAATCCTTGTTGCGGTAGTCGGAGGCGACGGTGAGGTTTTCGATCCCTTCGGTAGAGCAGAAGCGCTTGGCGGCGAAGGGGAGGTCCATCGAGACGACAGTGACGTCCAGCCCTTCGATGCCGGCGGCCTGATTATTGAACTTGGTGGTCTCCATCGCACAGACGGGAGTGTCCAGAGAGGGAACCGCAACGATCAGCTGGGCGTTCTCTTTGGCGCCGCCGACGGTAATGTCGCTCAAATCGTCAGATTTGACGACCTGGACTTCGGGAGCCTTGTCCCCGACCTTTTTCTCGTTGCCTGCCAGTTTGACTTCGTTGCCTTTGAGTGTGACTGTTGCCATGTTGTTTCCTTTTGAAATGATGAGATGTGTTACGCTTACCCCGATGTGGAGGTAATGCACTGAAAGCAGTATATCCTAATTTGGAGTAAAATTGTCCTATTTGAAGAGAAAAAAATTGATCTGAATCAAGTGTTACTCAATTACACATATTAAAACGGTGGAGAGAGAAGAGGTGCCCGGGATTACATTCCCGGAATGCGAGGAATTTTGCCCAGTTTGGAGTTGCGGCAGTACCAGCCCCATCCCTTTTTGAGCCAGTGGCCAATCACCGGCAGGGGGATCATCTTGCCTCCTTTGTGGTTGCGGTAGACGAAAGCCGCGCCGTCCCCGCTGTCCATCACACAGAGGATGTTCAGGTGCTCGAGATACCCTTTGCGTTCCTCTTTGCCTTTGGCCATCGCGTCGATATTGAAAGCGACGTTACGAGCCATTACCTCGGCGATATGCCCCTGCTTGGCCCGCCAGTCGGGACCGTCGATGGCAGCGGAGTCCCCGATAGCGAAGACGTTGTACTTTTCCGGTGTCTCATCGAAATCGTGCTGCACTTCACAGTAGTCGTTGATCCGAATCAGCCCCGCATCGTTGAGCGGCAGATCGGAGTTTTGGAAAACGGGGTGTCCGTTACCGGCGGGAATAAACATCGTGAAATCGCTCTCCAGTTTGCTCTCATCCTCAAAAACGATCCCGTTGGCTTCGAAACGGACGATCTTCTTGCCGAAATGCTTTTTGATCCCCAGCTTGTTGAAAAAAACGTCCATCATCTTGAGGGCTTGTTCTCCCATCCGGGCTCCCGGGGACTCCATGGGGGCGAAGAAGGTCAGTTCGAACTTGTCGCGAATCCCCAGCTTTTTGAGTTGATTGTGGACATTGAAAAGCACCTCGAAGGCCGGACCGCCCCTCACATTGCTGGGATCTTTGGGATTGCCGCCGAACCCCATGGCGATCTTGCCGCCGCCTTGGGCGATGAGGGCGTCCAGACGCTCCTTGATCTTCAGGGACTCTTCCGGTTTGCCGCAGATGGAGAGAAAGTGTTCGCTCCCCTCGTGTTTCATCTTGCCGCTGCCGATGGCGATCACCAGATACTCCCCTTCGTAGATCCCGTTTTTCCCGATGGCCCGATGCTCTTTGGAGACGATCTCGGTAATCTCATCGATCACCAGATCGAAACCGTGAGCAGCCTGCAGCTCCTTCAACGGGACACAAATATCTTCAAACTGCGCTTCTCCGGTGGGAATCCAGATCGAAGTAGGGTAGATATAGAAGTAGTCCCGATCACTCACCAGTGTCACAGAGTACCCCTCTTTTCGCAGGAAGATCGCGGCTTCAACTCCGGCAAATCCTCCTCCGAGAATCAATACTTTGTCTTTTTTTGTTTCCATTTTCACAGTTCTCCGTCATGGTATAAGGTGTTGTGATGATTTCTATAAGATGCAGAAATTTTAGCTAAAAAAAGCCCCTTCGGCCAAACTGACCGGAGGAGCGCTTCGTGTGATCGGGAGATCACTTGGACTGTTTTGCCTTTTCCACCAGGTCATAACGGGGATAGACGAAGACGGTCTTACGCAGGACCGAAACCACTTTGGGATCATCCACTGCATAGGCGTGGATGGTGATGGGAATCGGCGTATCTTTATGCGTGTTTTTGACCAGTACTTTGTCTGTCTGGAGGACGACAACCTTCTTCTTCTTCATCCGGGCACCCAGATGGAAAGGCTCTTTGGGACGGACGATCTTGATCTCGGGGTGTCCCAGCACCTCAAAGGTATATTTGTGAGCCTTATCCTGCGTATTCTGGAAGAGGAAGAGATAATCGTTCTCCACCGCGCCGCCGGGCAGAATCTTGTAAAGCCGGGTCGTCTTGTTGACGTTGAGAAGCATATGCTCTTTTTTGCTTCCCATGACGAATAGGGCCACCAGAACAATCGCCAAAACCGTGAAGTAGGCGATGACCTTGGGGCGGAAGATCCGGGTCTTGCCCTCATGCAATACCGCCTCTCGCTCACTGGACCAGCGCACCAACGAGGGTTTGCCAAGCGCCCCCATGACTTTGGTACAGGCGTCGACACACTCAAGGCAGTTGATACACTCCAGCTGCAACCCTTTACGAATATCGATGTGGGTCGGACAGACCTTAACACAGCTTTCACAAGCCGTACACTCCGCCTCCGGTTCTTTGGCATGCAACTCCTTGACAGAGTTGACGACTTTTTGGCGATTGTTTCCGTGCCCTTCATAGATGTGACCGCCACGGACGGGGTCATAGACCGCCATCAGGGTATCGTCATCGTAGAGAACCGACTGAACCCGGCTGTAGGGGCAGATATAGACACAGAAATTCTCCTTGATGAAAACAACGTCCGCAATCAGGAAAAGCGCGATCCCGATCCAGAAGCCCATCAGAACCGTATGGTTGGCGGGATCCTGGATATAGCGGAAGAAATCTTCAGGCGGGACAAAGTACCAAAGGAAATCCGCTGCGGCGATAAAAGCCAGAATCGCCCAGAGCCCGATAGCGATCAGCCGCTTGATCTGATTCTCCGGCTTGGACCAATCGGGCTCGATCTGCTTGTTGTTGATCCGCTTGCGCAGATGCAGCAGCTTGGTTTCGAAGAGGTCCCGGTAGATGACACGGAAAATGGTCTGGGGACAGGCCCATCCGCACCAGACCCGGCCGCCCACCGAGGTCATCGCAAAGATCCCCAGGAAAAGCAGCATCAGCAGGAAAGGCATCAGATAGAGCTCCTGCATATCGAAACGCACGAAGAAGAAGTGAAGCTGTTTGTGATCGAAGTTCAACAGAAAAAAGTGATTGCCGTTGATACGAATCCAGGGAAGGACCAGCGCCACAATGGTAATCGCGGCAAAGGTCCAGTAGCGTTTGATCCGATAGGGGACCCAGCCTTTGAGATACTCTTTGGCCCGGTTTTTCTTTTTGGGCTTGGGCGCCGCACCTGCATTGAGCGTTGTCTCTTGCATCATTGCATCCTTTGTCTTGAAATGGGGTATTCTACTCTAAATTATTGAGCGTGCAAGCCAATTTCGGCTCTTCCGCCACTGCCATCCGATGATTCTTTTTGGCCCGTTCCAGCCAGGAATCGTCCAGTATCTCTTTGAGACGCCGTGACTCAATATAGTCCTTGAGTGAACTGCGGCTTACTCCGAGTTCTCTGGCCAGGGCGCTGACGCTCTTGTCGGCTTTGAGCCCGGCCATGATCTGGGGGAGATAGATATCGAATTTGGAGGCGGAGCGCCGACCTTTGGGCCGTCCGACCCGATGGTCCTTTTCGGGCGTTTTACGCTGCTCATCCAAGCGCATGATCAGCGGGAGGATCCGAGCCAACCCCGTCTCCCGTTCCACAATCAGACTGGGCTGGACGATATGAAGCGTGATCCCGTGGGTCAGCATACAGTTGATCACCACGATCCCCTCTTCCATCGTCTCACCCAGGACTTCCAACTCCGCCACGACCAGCTGATCCCCTTCGTTTAGGGAGTGAAGAAAATCCTGAAACGCCTTACGCTCTTTGAGCGGGCGGCCTGCCTGTTCAAACTCGATCATCTCATTCTCAAGGGTCAACCGGTTCCGCTCGGCATAGGCCATAATGGCCGCCCGCTGGCGGAGCAACGATTCATCGCCGGAGAGCTGTCTGATGAGTGCATATGTCAAAACAACCTCCTTACCCTCACCCGCAACTATATCGGCTCAATGATGAAATAATTCTTAATTTTTATCTTTTTTACGTCATTTCTTCGTTTTTTCGTCAAGTGGCTGTGCTATAATCATTTTACATAACAAATTTGTATGAGAGGATCTGACAAAGAATGACCCTGACCCATCTGGATGAACATGACAAACCGAAAATGGTGGATGTGAGCGAGAAAGGCGAAACGGTTCGCACCGCGACCGCCTCGGGGCTGATCCAAATGACCCCCGAAGCCTACCGGGCCGTCGTCGAAAACACCGCCAAAAAAGGCCCGGTCCTCCAGACCGCCGTCATCGCGGCGATCCAGGGGGCCAAGCGCACCCCGGAGCTGATCCCCATGTGCCATCCGCTGATGCTCAGCTCCGTCAAGACGGAGATCGAAGAGCTTCCGGAACTGCCCGGATTCCGCCTCTGGGTTACCGCCAAACTGACGGGGAAAACGGGCGTGGAGATGGAGGCCCTCACCGGGGTCAGCGTGGGCCTGCTCACCATCTACGATATGCTCAAAGCCATCGACAAGGGCATGGTCATCCGTGAGATCCGGCTCGAATCCAAAACAGGAGGCAAAAGTGGCGACTTCCGACGAGACTAAACAACCCGAACTGACCTACCCCCGGCAATGGGGATTCAAGATCATCGGCAAAGACAAGGAAAAACTGGCCCAGGCGGTCCAGGATGTCCTGGGGCACAAGGAGCACCTCTCCTCCCCCGGCAACGCTTCCCGCACCGGCAAATACCACAGCCACAACGCCAGCTGCCACGTCGAATCCAAAGAGGAGCGCGACAAGCTCTTCAAGGCTTTTCAGGACCACGACGACGTGGATATGGTGATTTAGTCGTTTGTCATTTAAACGTGGCCTCGCGGCCCCTCTTTGTCGTTTGATTTTTTAATTCATCAATCCAAAATCCTCCATTCTCAATTCTCAATTCTCAATTCTTTTAAGCATCCGTTCCGCCGCCAGGCTCGCCGCCATGGAAAGGATCACATAGGCCAGGAAAAAGTAGATTCCAATCTCCGCTTCGGCCCGGCTCACATCGGTTCCCCGGGAGGTGAGGAAAACCAGCAGCAGCGCCACCACAAAGACATCCAACATCGACCATTTCCCCAGATGTTTGAAAAAGCGGACCATTTTCATCGCGAATGGACGAGTCTCGTAGAGGGAGAGAAACAGCAGCGAAAGGGTTTTGGCGGCGGGCAGCAGGACCGAAAAGAGCAGAATCACCCCGGCAATGGGGAGATTCCCTTCGTGGTAGAGTTTCTCCACCGACCCCAGGATCCCTTTGGATTCAAAAGAAAGAACCACATCCCCCAGATACTCCACGTTTTTGTGGACCGTCACCATCAAAATCGGCGTCACCAGTCCGTTGATCAGGGCAATCAGCGCCGCGGCAGAGAGCAGCCCCGTCGCCAGGCGGATCGGCAGCAGCCAGGCACTGGCCAGTGCCGCCAGAACCGTACCGGCGAAGTAGAGGATGACCCGCTGCGCCCTGGCTTTGGCCTCGCGCTGTCTCTCCTGAAGCTGCTGCAGCTTCTCTCTGATATCGTTTTTCACCGCGCCGAAAGTGAGCATGCTGGCCAAATCTTTGAGCCGGGACTTCGCTACGGTTTCCGCCTGCATCATCTGCGCACTTTCACCGGCGGCCTGCTCATAGGCGATGGCGGCCCGGTATCCCTCTTTGCCGAGCCAGGCCATCAGCACCAGCAGCGCTACGCTCCAAAAAAGTTCCAAAAGTGTCCGTGTTTTCATAGATTGATTATAACGAAAGGATATAATCCCAACGAAAGCCTTGCTTTCGGATGGAGAATGGAAAATTGAGAATGGAGAATTAAAGAAATTATGTCCAAAATCGAAACATTGAAACAGATCGCGCTGCAAGCCGGGGAAATGGTAAGAGAGGGGTATCACTCCCGCAAGGAGATCCGCCACAAGGGAGTGGTGGATTTGGTGACTCAGTATGATGTGGAGACGGAGCGTTTCCTTCTGGAAGCCCTGGCCGACGCCTTTCCCGGCTATGCCCTGGTAGGAGAGGAAAGCTACGACGGAGCCTACGATCTGGAGCGGGCGATCTATATCGACCCGATCGACGGCACCACCAACTTCGTCCACGGCATCCCCCACCTGGCGATCTCTCTGGGGCTCTGGGAAGCGGGAGAGCCCCGGCTGGCGGTGATCTACAATCCGATCCTCGACGAACTCTTCTGGGCCGAACGGGGGGCGGGGGCCTGGCTGGGCGAGGAGCGTCTGCGCGTATCGGAGGATACGGTGCTGCAAAACGCCCTGATCGCCACAGGCTTTCCCTATGCCAAAGTCCACAAAGGTCCTGAATACCGCTGGGTCGTGGAGGCCTTTTCGACCCTCCTACCCAAGATCCAGGATTTTCGCCGCCTGGGGGCCGCCGCTTGCGATCTGGCTTACCTGGCCCGGGGGATTTTCGCAGGATTTTATGAGATCGATCTCAAACCCTGGGATGTCGCTGCAGGGATCTTGCTGGTTCAAGAAGCGGGCGGAGTCGTGAGCAACCTGGAGGGCCACCCCTACCGGTTCGGGGACCGAGGAATCGTCGCCGGCACCCCGGCGATCCATTCGCGGCTGCTGGAGGCACTCCCCGCTTACTCCGTCAACTGATTACCCCTCAGGAATCGCCCCGGATGTAGCGTTCTTTTTTTTGCGCTTTGATCTTCTGCAGATCCACCAAAATAAAGGCGTCCACGCAATCGTTGAAATCACTGTCGACATTGAAACCCATAAAGCGGATGCCCCCCTCTTCGCAAAGTTCGGCGTATTGCTTGTAGAGGGTGGGGATCGTCACCCCGTAGCAATGTAACTGTTTACGCAGCGTCGCCAGATCCTTGCGGGGATCGTCGAGGCAAAAGAGTGCCTTGGCCTCCTCCCGCTCTCTGCGGTTCATCACGAAGGGGCGTTTGGGGTCGAGCATCTCTTCGCCCCCGCCGTAATAGTGTTGATAGTAAAAGAGGATCAGGTTCTGCGCCCCCTTGGGGTAACTGCCGCTGAGGCTCACCGGACCGAAGAGATAACGCACCTGGGGGTTGCGATAGAGATAGGCCCCGATCCCCTGCCAGAGATAATCGAGTGCCCGACTTCCCCAGTAGCGCGGTTGCACGAAACTCCGCCCCAGTTCGATCCCATGCTCCAAACAGGGTGCGAAACTCTCCTGAAGTCGAAAGAGTGAATCGCTGTAGAATCCCTCCTTGCCGTAATGCTCCCGGATATACTCCCCTTCGCCGATCCGGTAGGCTCCGACGATCTCCAGCGCCTCCGCATCCCACAAAACGATATGCCGATAATAGAGATCGTAATCATCTCGGTCTCTGCGTTTGCCTGTCCCCTCCTCCACTTTGCGGAAGGTCAGTTCCCGCAGCCGGGCGATCTCCCGCATCACCGCCGAATCTTTCTGGGCATCGAAGAGATAGATCTCCTTCCCGTCGCCGGTTGTTCCCAGCCGGAGTGCCTCCCGAAGCTCCCGGCGAAGCGTCTGCTTGTTCTCCGGATGGGCGATACTGCGCTGGGTGGCGAAGATGGGCGCTTTCCCCCTGGCCACGCGATACAGATGCTTCTGAAAAAGCTTGACCATCGTCTTGCTCGGCAGTTTCTTGTCCGCATAGCTGGAGTAGGGGATCAGCTCCCCGATGCGAAACTCCAGACTTTTGGCCTCTTTGGCGAACATCTCCCGAACAAGCAGCGCCGTGGAGAGCTTTTTGTTGATCGACGAGACGGTATAAAAGAGCGCGGAATTTTTGGCCTTGATATAGACGGGCAGGATCGGAGCCGCTTTGCGGGTGGCGAACTTGAGAAATCCCTTGTGCCATTTCAGATCTTTGATCCCCGTGGGACGGGCCCGGGAGACTTCCCCGGAGGGGAAGATGATCACCGCCTCCTCCCGATCCAGCGCTTCGTAGATTCGCCCGACGGCCTCTTTGCCCACCCCCGATCCCAGGACGTCCACCGGGATCAAAATCGGAGCGAGGGGGTCGATCTGTGTGAGCAAATCATTGGCCACCACTTTGATATCGCTGCGTACCGAATGGACCAGGTCGATCAAGGAGAGGGCATCCAACGCCCCCAGCGGGTGATTGGCGATGATAACGACCCGTCCCGATGCGGGGATATTCTCGACATCCTTGCGCGTCACTTTGTAGCTGAAATCGAAATACTCCAGCACCTGCTCCACAAACTCAAAGGGACCCACGTGACGGTGCTGCCGCATAAAGGCGTTGATGTCGCTTTCATGAAACAGCCGTCCCAGTGCGCCGAAAAGCGCCTTGTTCACCAGAG
>NZ_WFQN01000116.1 GCF_015487065.1 Nitratifractor sp. | reverse complement strand
TTTTTTACCCGGAAGCTGATTGCTTTGAGGGCCTCTTTGTCGTCGTACTTCAGGGAGACCCGGTCGAAGATCAGTTCGTTGGCCTCTCCCACTTTTGAATCGCCCTGGGCGGTGATGGAGGGCTTTTGATCCAGCAGGAAGAGGATCCGTTCACTGGCGGCGACGGCGTTTTGGAGTTGATTGTAGATATTGGTAATCCGTTTGATCGGCGTATAGAGCATAAAAAGCGCTGTCAGAAAAGAGAAGAAACTTCCTACGGTCATCTGATCGTTGATCACCTGATGCCCTCCTACGACGATCACCAGGGCGGCCCCGGCGGCGCCGATGGTCTCCATCAGAGGATCGGTCAGCTGGGAAGTTTTGACCGTTTTCATATTGAGGCGGAAATACTCCATGTTCTCTTTGGCAAACTTTTCATGTTCGAACCTTTCGGCGTTGCGGGCTTTGATCACTTCGATATTGTGAAAGATTTCGCTGAGTCTAGCGGTAATATCGGAGGTCTTCTCCTGGGAGCGGTGGGAGAGCTTTTTGAGTTTTTTGGCGATCACCCTGAGGGGTAAAACGACCAGGGGCATCCCCACCAGGGCGATGAAGGCGAGTTTGGGGCTCTGATAGATCACGACGCCCAGGAGTCCCAGTGTGATGAGGATCTGGCGGGCAAACTCCGGTAAAAGCGTCGAAACGATATTGCGGATCTGCCCTACGTCATTGATATTGCGGCTGATCAGTTCTCCGGAGCGGAAGCGGTGGAAGAAGCTCAGGTCAAGTGAAAGAAGTGTTTCGAGCATCCGGTTGCGGACCCGGCGGATGATATCCTGGCCGATGAGGGCCGAGTAGTAGACCTGGATATATTTCCCCACCCCTTTCATGGCGTAGACGAGGATAATGGCGTAGGGGAGCAGATGAAGTGCCTGGACATCCTTGGCGATGAAGATCTTGTCCAGGACCGGTTTGACCAGATAGGCGGAGGCGGAGGCTCCCACGGCGGAGAGGATCGTTCCGAAGATCGCCAGGGCGAAGTAGGGGATGTAATCTTTCCAGTAGGGGAGGATCAGACGGCGGAAGACGACCTTGATATCTTTCAACAAAGCTCCCTTGGGATCAGAGGATGCCTACCGCATCCCGGACCACGGCGATCTTCTCCTCGGCGATGGACCGGGCTCTGCCGGCGCCGGTTTCGAGGATGGCGAAGACCTCTTCGGGATGCTCCAGATAGTAGGCCCGTTTCTGTCGCGCTTCGGCGAAGTGGTCCCAGATCAGCTCTTTGAGCTCCTTTTTGAAGTGGCCGTAGCCGAATTCACCGCTGCGGTAGCGTTCGGCTAGCTCTTCGCGCCCTTTTTCATCCAAAAAGAGGCTCGCCAGGGCGTAGACGTTGCAGCTTTCGGGATCGAGGGGTTCTCCCAGGGGCGTGGAGTCGGTCACGATCTTGTTGCAGCGTTTCTGAAGCGGCTTCTCCTCCATAAAGATTTCGATGGTGTTGCCGTAGCTCTTGGACATCTTGGCGCCGTCGATCCCGGGGACCACGGCGACCGACTCCTCCACGAGTGCTTCGGGGACGGTGAAGATCTCACCGTGTTCGTTGTTGAACTTGATGGCGATATCCCGGGTCATCTCCAGATGCTGGATCTGGTCCTTGCCTACCGGGACCTTTTCGGCATCGTAGAGGAGGATATCGGCGGCCATCAGCACCGGATAGCTGAAGAGCGCATGACTCGGGGCGATCCCTTTGGCGACTTTGTCTTTGTAGCTGTGAGCCCGCTCCAGAAGCCCTACGGGGGTGTAGCGGGAGAGGATCCAGTAGAGCTCCAGCACCTCTTTGGCATGGCTCTGGACCCAAAAGACGGTCCGTTCCGGGTCGATACCCAGGGCGAGGAAATCCACGGCGACCTCGAAGGTGTTCTGCTTGAGTTCCTTGAGATCGGCTCCGCCGCTGAGAGCATGGTAGTTGGCGATGAAAGCAAAGAGCTGATGCTCCTCCTGTAGACGCAACATCTGGGCGATGGCGCCGAAATAGTTTCCGATGTGGAGTTTGCCGGAGGGTTGGATGCCGGAGAGTACACGCATGAACGATCCTGTCACTTGAAAAAGTTTCCGTGATTATATCGAAACGGTTTTTTCTCTCAATCCTCTTCGCTGCGCTCTCCCCGTTTGCGGGCGACGATCTCCAGGGGGACCCCTTCGAAATCGAACTGTTCTCTGAGGAAGTTGGCCAGATAACGCCGGTAGCTGAAATGGAGCAGCTCCGGTTTGTTGACCACCAGGGCGATGCGCGGCGGTTTGGAGGCGAACTGGGTGGCGAACTTGATCCGGACCACCTGGCCGTGGTGGCTGGGGACATGGTGACGGCGGATCGCCTGCTGGATCGCTTCGTTGAGTCGGGAGGTAGGGATGCGTTGTTTGTAGCGCTCGTAGATGGCGGTGATCTGATCGAGGATTTTGGCGACGCGCTGCTTGGTCTTGGCCGAGACGGTGAGGATCGGGGCGTAGTGAAGGAACTTCAGTTCGTCCCGGATATCCTGGATCGCCTCTTTGTACTCCTTCTCGCCCCGGATATCCCACTTGTTGACGACGATGAGAGCGCCGAGTTTGTATTTGTCGATGAGTCCCGCGATCCGCTCGTCCAGTTCCGTCACGCCGGCGGTAGCGTCAATAATGAGCAGAGCGATATCGGCCTCCTGCAGCATCTTTTCGGTGCGTCCCAGGGCATATTTTTCGATCCCCAGGATCTTGGAGCGGCGGCGGATCCCCGCGGTATCGACGAAGGTGATTTCGTAATCGCCGTGAACAACGGTCTCGTCCACCGGATCGACGGTGGTGCCGGCCACGTCGCTGACCACGGAGCGTTCCTGGCCCAGCAGGGCATTGAGGAGGGAGCTTTTGCCCACGTTGGGGCGACCGAGGATGGCTACTTTGATCCGTTTGTCCTCTGCCTCCTCTTCGGGGTTCTCCTGCATCTCCAGGAGCTGCTCCAGGCTCAGATCCTCATCGGTTTCGATGAAGAGGGCGGAGCTTTCCGCCGGCGGGATGTACTGCTCCAGCCAGCGGTAGAGGGGATTGAGCTTGCGGTTGTGGCTGACGGAGATGGCGAAGACGTTTTCAGCACCGAATTCGATGAACTCCCAGAAACGCTCCTGCTCCTCCCGGTCATTGTCGATCTTGTTGACGATCAGGGCGATGGGTTTGCCCAACTGCTGCAGTTCGTAAAAGAGCTTTTTGTCCTCCTCCTCCGGAAGGCGTTTGCCGTCGACCATGTAGAGGATCACATCGGCTTCTTGGGCCGCGCGTTTGGACATCTCGGCCACTTTGGAAAAGAGGGCGTCGCTCTCGTCGATCCCGCCGGTATCGAGAAGCTCAAACTCCCGATCCTCGGAGATAGTGACGAGGTTTTTCTTGATGTCCCGGGTCGTCCCGCTCACATCGGAGGTGATGGCGTCCCGGCGGCGGGCCAGGCGGTTGAAGAGGGAGCTTTTGCCCACATTGGGACGTCCCAGTATCGCTACTTTTTTCATAGGCGTAAATTTCCTAACTGATTTTTGAGAGAAATGGAAGCAGACATTTCGTACTTTTCTTATCGGAATTATAGCGAAATGGAGCGTAAGAGGTCTGCTTTCACGTTCGGTTAACAAATTTTGGAAATAATCCCCGCCATGAAAACATTGTTGAAACGTCCCCTGACCCAGATCCAGTTGATCCTGATCGTCTCGGCCTACCTGGTCGTTGCCGGGAACTACACCTTCTTTTCCGAAGTGTTGAAGGTCTATCCGCTTCACGGAAAGAATCTTTACTATCTGGCGACCATGCCGGTTCTGCTCTTTGTCATCAACGCGGCCTTTTTCACGCTGCTGAGTTCCCGTTATACCACGAAACCGCTGCTGATCTTCGTGTTGATCGTCTCCGCGGCGGTGAGCTATTTTATGAATACCTATCACGTCGTGATCGGCAAAGCGATGATCCGTAGTGCACTAGAGACCAACTCTCAAGAGGCGTTGGGGCTTTTCAATCTGAAGATGCTGCTATACAATCTCTTTCTGGGGATTTTGCCCGCCTGGCTGGTCTACAAGGCTCCCGTAGTCTATCGTCCCTGGCGCACCGAACTCTGGGCCAAGATCAAGACCCTTGTCGCCCTGATGCTTATCGCCGGGGGGATCGCTTTGAGTGCCGGGGCTTTTTACGCTTCCTTTTTCCGAGAACACCGTCCGCTCAAAGATTACACCAACCCCTATTGGTGGATCAAAAGCACCATCAGTTATGTCAAACACTCTATCCGGCGCAGCGGTCCCAAGACGCTCAAAGTCATTGGTACCGATGCCAAGGTGATCCGTCAGCCGGGGGAAAAGCCCAAACTGGTGATCATGGTGGTAGGCGAGGCGACCCGCTGGGACCACTTCGGACTCAACGGCTACCGCCGCAACACCACGCCGAAGCTTGCTCAGGAGAAAGGGGTCATCGATTTTGCCGATTTCCGCTCCTGCGGGACCTATACCGCCCGTTCGGTTCCCTGTATGTTTTCCATCTACGATCGGCACCACTACAATCGGGGCAAAGCGGAATGGACGGAGAATGTGATGGATATTCTGGCCCGGACCGGCAAAGTCGATCTGCTTTGGCGGGACAACAACTCCGATCCCAAAGGGGTAATGAAGCGACTGGGCTATGTGGACTTTATGAGCCCGAAAAACAATCCCGTCTGCGACAGCGAGTGTCGGGATGAGGGGATGTTGCAGAATCTCCAGGGGTTCCTGGATCGCAACACGAGCCGGGACAAACTGCTGGTCCTACATCAGATGGGGAGTCACGGTCCGGAGTATTACAAACGCTATACCGAGAAGTTTCTGCGCTACAAGCCGGTCTGCCGCTCCAACGAACTGGGCTCCTGTACCCGGGATGAGGTGGTCAA
The DNA here is from genome assembly GCF_015487065.1 of Nitratifractor sp. Classification (GTDB taxonomy): domain Bacteria; phylum Campylobacterota; class Campylobacteria; order Campylobacterales; family Sulfurovaceae; genus Nitratifractor. The sequence goes on along the minus strand of NZ_WFQN01000116.1, from coordinate 2,900 downwards.
CGCCTACGACAACACGGTTCTACATACCGACAGTTTTCTCGATGATGCGATCAAGCTGCTGAAACACTATGAGAAGAAGTACCAGGTAGCCTTGGTCTATATCGCCGATCACGGGGAATCGTTGGGAGAGAAAGGGATCTACCTCCATGGTCTTCCCTATGTCATCGCTCCCGAAGCCCAGACCCATGTGGCGGCGATCATGTGGTTCGGTCCCGGCTTCCGTCACGGCACGAAGGAGCTCAATACCACCCGTCTGATGGAGGCGGCCCGCAAAGAGCGCTTCTCCCAGGATAATCTCTTCAGCACCTTGCTGGGGCTTTTCGATGTCAATACCTCGGTTTATCAACCGAAGATGGATATTCTCAACGCTGCCGAATAATTTTTGGTTCCGACTTTCCGATTTTGGAAAGCTGCGTCGGCTTCTCTCTTCATTTCTTTTTCTTTGTTTCGCGACAAAGAAAAAGGAAACGAAGCAAAGAAAAAGAAAACGCGAAGGACTGGCGTCGCTTCTGATGTGCCATTTGTCGCGGTTTTTGAAAACCCGGCAAGGGCTTTGTCATCCTGGACTTGATTCATGATCTACGCTTTTATGGGTATTCCAAGCCCGGAATGATGGAGGTTTTTAGATCCCTATAATGGAACTTCAGAACTTTGGAGTCCGGATTAAGTTCGACTCAACCCTCAGTTTTCGTTGTCCCGGGCAGCTTCTCCACATAGATCGACTGAGAGGGGAAGGCGAAATCGGAGCCGTGTTGATGGACGATTTCCATGATTTTCAGATTGATATCCTCCCGGATCTCCAGATACTTTTCCCAGTCGGAGGTGTTGGTAAAGGTGTAGATGAAGATCCCCAGACTGCTGTCGTCAAAGCGGTCGAAACGTACCAGCAGGGTCTGGTCGTGGGCGATGCCGGGATGGGTCTGGAGCATGGATCGGATCCCTTCGACGATGGCACGGATCTGCTGCGGGGTTGTATCGTAGGTCAGGCCGATGACCATTTTGATCCGTCGGATGCCGCGTCGGGAGAAGTTTTCGATGTTGGTGTTGGCGACGATGGAGTTGGGGACGACGACGAAGGATTTTTCGAAAGTGCGGATCTTGGTGGTGCGCATCCCGATATCCTCCACGATTCCTTCAACCCCGTTGACCCGGACCCATTCGCCGATGCGGATCGACTGATCCAGCATCAGGGCGATGGAGCCGAAGAGATTGGCGGCGGTATCCTTGGCGGCCAGAGCGAAGGCCAAGCCCCCCAGGCCCAGTGAGGCGATTATGGCGGCGACATTGACGCCGAAGTTGTTGAGAATGCTGATCAGAGCCAAAGCGATGATCAACAAACGGACCAACCTTAGGATGAATTTTCCCAGTTCGTAGGAGAGATGCTCATTGGTGCGGCTGTAGTCGTAGAGGAAAGTCTGCAGTGCCGGGGTCAAGGCATAGAGGACCCAGTAGAGGTCGAAGATCATCATTGTGCTCAAAAAGAGATGGGTAAAGGTATTGTCCAGAAAAATGAATTGGAAAAAGAGATCGAAGGCGATGATGATAAAAAGAAACCGGATCGGTCCCTCAAGATCCTGAATGATGATATCGTCGAATTTGGTTTCGGTTTTGCCGGCGAGACGCATCAGAAAACGGGTGACGATATTGGTGAGGTATTTCCTCAGCAGGACCACCAGGAGAAAGACCAGAATTGCCGCCAAGATATTGGCCAGCGGTACTCCGAAGAGTGTCTGGGCAAAATAGCGGCCGTAGGTGCTGGCATAGAGTTTGTTGACGTAGGGCTGGATCTGCTGGAAGATGCTCTCATCCAGACTGGTCAGCAGTTTTTGACTGGTCTGGGTTACTTGCTGGATTGTCGTTGAGGCGTTCTGTTCCGCTACTGGCATAGCTCCGGCCATCTTTCACCTTTTTCTGGTTTACAATCATTCTACAATTTTTTGTTTGAATTGACAGTATACTATCTGCTTGCATACAATGATATGGACGATGGAAGCAATGCCGATTGAAAGGGCAGGGAGAAGATGATGAAGAGACTAATGTGTGTGTGGCTGATTACGGTGGTTGCCTCCAGGGTTTTGGCTGCTGAGGTGTGGGAGTATCGGGTCAGTTCCGCTCTGTTTGGGACGCTGGGCAAAGTGACGATGCGGGAGGAGCGTACAGGGAAGCAATATCACATTACCGCTGTCGCCGAGACCCGGGGGATCGCCGCGACGTTGACGCGGCACCGGAAATACCGGGCGGAATCCCGGGGAATTGTAGGAACGCAACGCCGGCACAGTCGCTATTATCTCTATGAGGTAGTGGATCACAAGAAACACAAAAGAGATGAGTACCGTATCGATCCCAAAGCCAAAAAGGTCATCAAAACAAGTCAACGTTGGAAAAAGGGGAAACCGGAGAAAAAAGAGCAGCATCGCCTCGATTACTATACGGATCGGGATTTGGCGAGCCTCTTTTACGATCTGGTGACGGCGCCTACGGCTATCCGAAGCGGCGAGTACCCGGCGGTCGGGGCGGAGAAGAGTCACGGCCGAGTGCGGATTGAGCTCCCCGATGCCCGAAGTGCCCAAAAAGAACGTGAGCGGTTGCAGGCAAGTCCCCAAAGCCGCATCCTCTATATCCTCATCGACCAAAAAGGGGGCAAACAGCGCAAAATTATTGCGGCGGTCACGCCTCAGGGGCGACTGGAGTCCGCTTATACCGTGGCTGTCCCCGTCGTCGGGGTCCTCTATATGAAGCCCCGGTGACTTTTTGCCCCGTTTCCCGGACTTTTGGATATCATTGCGGCTAGACAAACGCCCAAGGAGACGAGGATGATTCTCATCGCAGGCCCCTGCGTCATCGAAAGCAGAGACAATATCTTTCGCATCGCCGAAGCGCTGATGCCCTATCATGAGGAC
>NZ_WFQN01000115.1 GCF_015487065.1 Nitratifractor sp. | reverse complement strand
GCGTAATGCGGCAGGGGAGGTAGGCTCCGTACGCCATGGACCATTTGACCATCTTGATGGCGATGGCGGGGTTGCAGTAGCTGAGGACCCGTGTATAGGGCTGGGGCTTACCGGTGCGCAGTGCCACCTCTTTGGAGAGGGGCAGATCTCCGACAGGTTTAATCCCCATTTCGGTGGCGACGCTATTGAGAGCATCCACCACTTCATCGGGACTGATGCCTTTGTCTACTTTGACTTTGCGGACCGTCGCTTTGCCGATGTCTCCGGTTTCGAGCAGGGTCGTCATCATATGGGTATAGACATCCTTGGCTTTGGGATCGAGTTGTTTCATCTGCTGGATCCGGGTCCCCAGATCCAAAACGGTCCAGGCGTAGATCACACCGGCAATAGTTAGGAGCCCTATCAGGGCAAAGAGCTTGGTCAGAAATTTCATGGGAATACCTCACTTTCATCAATTATGATGAAAGATCATATCAATATATATCTATAGTTCTTCTTAAAATATACTCAATTATAATAATTTATTATCTTATATGCGCTTTGATCGGATAAGGACCTTCTTTGAATGCGAGGAAAAATTGTTGGACTTTACTACGAGAAAATTATGAAGAGTTGTAAGAAATGGTCGGAGTGACAGGACTCGAACCTGCGACCTCTACCACCCCAAGGTAGCGCGCTAGCCAGACTGCGCCACACCCCGACTGAAAGTGGATTAGAATATTAGCGAAGGAAGCTGAAAAAAACTTGAAAAACCGGGAAACTCCCCCGGAAAAGCGGGGAGTTTACTTCATACTGCAGGCGCTGACACCCGGAGGGGTCGTGGGCTGGATCGCGGCGTTGTCGGCACCGCCTTCTTCGTTGACCTTCTCCATGAAGGCGATCACTTTGCCGGCCGCCTCCTGGAAACGCTTGGCGGTTTCGCTCTCGGGCTGGGTGTAGGTCACCGGCTTGCCGGTGTCTCCGCCGATGCGGACCTGAGGCTCAATGGGAATGCGGGCCAGCAGCTCGGTGCCGTACTCTTTGGCCACGGGCTCGGAGGTTCCCATGCCGAAGATGTCGTACTCCTTGCCGTCACCGGGACAGATGAAGCCGCTCATATTCTCGATGAGTCCGGCGATGGGGATATGGAGCTTCTGGAACATATCGAGGCTCCGGCGGCTATCGTCCAGGCTCACTTCCTGGGGCGTGGTGACGGTGACACCGGCAGTGACAGGGACACTCTGGGCCAGGGTCAGCTGGGCGTCACCGGTCCCGGGAGGCATGTCGATCACCAGCACATCCAGATCGCTCCAGAGAATATCCCGCAGGAACTGCTCGATGGCCTTCATGATCATGGCACCGCGCCAGATCAGTGATTGGCCGGGCTCCATGAGACTCCCCATACTCATCACTTCGATGCCATAGGCTTCGATAGGCTTGACCTTGTTGCCAACCACCTCGGGCTTGACATCCTCGATCCCCATCATCCGGGGAATGTTGGGGCCGTAGATATCGGCATCCAGCAATCCCACTTTCTTGCCCTGCATCGCCATGGCGATAGCCAGGTTGACAGAGGTAGTCGATTTACCCACTCCTCCCTTGCCGGAGCTGATCATCAGGAAGTTTTTGACCTGGGGTGCGATGTTTTTACCGGTCATGGAGTTGCTGCGCTCCACCGGTTTCTTGGGGGCGATGATCTCCACATAGACATCTTCGGCTCCCGCCTTGGCCAGTTCGGTCTCGATATCCTTGATCAGCTGCATCTTCACCTCGTCGGCGCTGGAGGTGATCTCCACCGTCACTTTGACCCGATCGTTGTCGTCGATCTCGATTCCCTTGACGAAATTGAAACTGACGATATCTTTGGTAAACCCGGGATAGATCACGTTTCTCAACGCATCCAATACTTTTTCTTCTGTCATTTAAACTCCTTGAATTTAGTGTTACGTGTTGTGTGAAGTCGCAAGCACGGAGCTTTGCTCCTCACGTCGCAAGTCGCAAGACTCGTTACTAGTGACTAGTTACTCGTTACTAGTTTCTCATCCTTCATCGTCTCTCCATGCTCCTCGACGATACTCTGCGTGATCTTGTAGGAGCAAAACTTCGGCCCGCACATAGAGCAGAACTCCGCCTCCTTGAAGACATCCTGGGGCAGAGTTTCGTCGTGGTACTCCCGAGCCCGGTCGGGGTCGAGGGCCAGCTCGAACTGCCGGTTCCAGTCAAAGCCGTAGCGGGCATCACTCATGGCGTCATCCACGTCCCTCGCTCCCGGGCGGCCACGGGCGATATCGGCGGCATGGGCCGCGATCTTGTAGGCGATGATCCCCTCGCGCACATCCGCGGCGTTGGGGAGGCCCAGGTGCTCTTTGGGGGTGACGTAGCAGAGCATACTCGCCCCGTGCCAGCCGCCCACCGCCGCGCCGATGGCGGAGCTGATATGGTCGTATCCTGCGGCGATGTCGGTCACCAGCGGCCCCAGGATGTAGAAGGGCGCTTCGTGGCAATATTCGCGTTCCAGCTTCATGTTGCGCTCGATCTGGTTCAGGGGCACGTGGCCGGGCCCTTCGATCATCACCTGCACATCCTTCTCCCAGGCTTTGAGCGTCAGCTCTCCCAGCACTTTGAGCTCGCTTAGCTGCGCCTCGTCGCTGGCGTCGGCCAGACAACCCGGGCGCAGGGAGTCGCCCAGGGAGAGGGAGACATCGTAGCGGCGGCAGATATCCAGGATCTCGTCAAAAGCTTCGTAGAAGGGATTCTCCCGATGGTGGTGCATCATCCAGGCCGCCATCAAAGAGCCGCCCCGGCTGACGATCCCCATTTTTCGCTTGGCCACGTGGGGCATGAAGCGCAGCAGGAATCCCGCGTGGATCGTGAAGTAGCTCACCCCCTGCTGCGCCTGCTTCTCCAGGGTCTTGAGCATGATATCGATGGTGAGGTCCTCCACCTTGTCATTGATATCATGGAGAATCTGATAGATGGGAACCGTCCCGATGGGAACCGTAGAGTGGGCGATCACCGCTTCACGGATCGCGTCCAGGTCCCCGCCGGTAGAGAGGTCCATGATGGTATCGGCCCCGTATTTGAGGCAGACGTCGACCTTTTCGATCTCGCCGGAGATGTCACTGGCCAGAGCCGAAGAGCCGATGTTGGCATTGATCTTGCAGCTAACCGCCATCCCAATCGCCATGGGGTCGAGATGGGTATGGTTGACGTTGGCGGGGATGATGCAGCGGCCGCGGGCCACTTCACTGCGCAAGAACTCCGGATCGATCCGTTCTTTGGCGGCGATCGCCTTCATCTCTTCGGTGACGATCCCCTGCCGGGCATAGTACATCTGGGTTCGGACGGGGTCATTTTCCCGTGCTTTGAGCCATGCTTCTCTCATAGTCGGTCCTCATCTTCTTCGGATTTATGCAGTTATACCAACGCAATCTTAAAGGAAACATAAAAATATGGAAAATCCTGAGTAAAATTGTCATGTTTGGCAAAAAAAGAGTCTATTCTTATTCTTTTGAAGATGCTATGTTTCAAAAAGTATCTGTTTTTTCTCTCTAAGCTGATGGGTGTATAATTTCGTTACACATGAATTAGATTTACACTTCTTCCTGATAACGTAGGGAAGACAATAATACATTATATTGATCCAGATGATACAAAAAGGAACTTTGTGAGCAAACCTTCTCTCATTCTCTTGGCGGCCGGAAGCTCTACCCGCTTCGGCCTCCCGGTAAAAAAACAGTGGCTCTATCAGGGGGAGATTCCCCTCTGGCTTCTTGTCGCCCGGCAGTACCAGGAGGCTTTCGGGTTCGAGGAGATCATCGTCACCGGCCATCCCGATGAGTTGGCATATATGAAACAGTTCGCCGACTACACCTTTGTTCCCGGCGGCTCCAGCCGTCAGGCCTCTCTTGCCAATGCGTTGAAACGGGTTAGCCGCGAATGGGTGCTGGTCAACGATATCGCCCGCTGCTGCCTCGACGAGGCCATGGTGAAACGGGTGCTGGAGAAAAAGGGAGAGGCCGACTGCATCGTTCCGGCTCTCCAGGCAGTCGATACGGTTTATTACGAGAATCGCCCTGTGGAACGAAATGCAGTCCGACTGATTCAGACTCCCCAGCTCAGCCGCACTCCGATACTGCGAAAAGCTCTGGATCTTGAAGAGACGTTCACCGATGAAAGCAGTGCCATCCATGCCGCCGGTGGCCGGATCCTCTTTGTAGAAGGATCCTCCAGAGCCCGGAAGCTGACCCACCCCGGGGATCTCCATCAACTCGACTGCCTCATCCCGCCTGCTTCCCGGACATTGACGGGATACGGGCTGGATATTCATGCCTTCGAAGCGGGGAAGCCGATGGTTCTGGGGGGCGTCCCCATCGACTCTCCCGTCGGTTTCAAGGCTCACAGTGACGGGGACGTGGCGGTTCATGCCCTCATCGACGCCCTGCTGGGTGCCGCGGGAATGGGGGATATCGGCGAACACTTCCCCGACACCGATCCCTGCTGGAAAGGCGCCGACTCGATGGAGCTCCTGGAGGAGGTGCTCAGCCGCATCCGCAGCTGCGGACTGGTCCCCCTGCAGGCGGATCTGACAATCCTGGCCCAGGTCCCGAAACTCGGGCCTTACAAAACGCAGATCCGGCAGCAGCTGGCCCGCACCATGGGCCTGCTTCCTGCCCGGGTCAATGTCAAAGCCACGACGGCGGAGAAGATGGGGTTCGTCGGCCGTGAGGAGGGGGTAGCCGTCCACGCCGTCGCCACCCTGGGAATCTACGATTGGAGCAAAAAATCATGAAGATCGTCATTATCGAAAACGAACTCTACCTGGCCCAGAGTATCGCCGCCAAACTCTCGGAGTTTCATTTCGAAACCGAGATCTACAGTTCGGTCAAGGAGGCGATGGCAGCCCAGGGGGATGTCTATCTCCTCTCGACCAATCTTCCCGGCCAGAATTTCCTCCCTCTGATCGAAAAGTTCAAAGAGAAGAACGTCCTGCTGATGGTCAACTATATCAATAACGACACCGTAGGCGAACCTCTCAAAGCCGGGGCACGGGACTACATTGTCAAGCCTTTCATGATCGAGGAGCTGATCCGCAAAATCGAACACTTTCACAACTACCGGATGCTCCAGGAACGCAACCGCTTCTACGAAGAGTATCTGGACCACCTCTACCGGGAAGTAGAGTGTGAGCTCGAACCAGAAAATGTCAGTCTGCCCGTCGTGATCCGGACCAACTATCAGCGGGCCGCCGACAAACTGGCGCTCAAATTCAACCGGGTCAAAAAGAACATCCTGACCCTGATCTCTCTGGAGGAGAGCGGCTGGAAAGAGAAAGTGGCGGCACTGGACGATGAACATATCGGCTACATCATCCATCTGGAAAAACTGAAGAAGAACGAGAGGGAACAGCTCTTCGAACTGCTGGAGGGCAAAACTTTCATTCTCACTGACAGTTCCTCGGAGGTGGAGACCCCCTTCCCCACTCTGACCCTGACGGCAGGCAACAAACTCTACGATCAGGACGAAATCCTGACCATCGACGAATATGTGCAGTACATCGTCCGGACCTTCCAGTACAAATTCCCCGATACGGAACTGAGCAAAAAGCTGGGAATCTCCCGAAAAAGCCTCTGGGAAAAAAGGAAAAAGTATGACCTCTTCAAAAAGAAATAAGACCCTCTATATCGATACCGAAGCCCTCTCCACTCTGGCCCTGGTCCAGGAGGGATTGTTGGCTCCCGTTACCCGGCTCATGGGACGCCGGGAAGCTGAAGAGGTCGACCGGAGCCATCTGTACCGGGGGCTGCCTTTCCCCTTTTCTTTCATCCTCGCTCCCAAAGGGCGTCGTAACGAAGAGACTCTGAAGAGCCTGCAGCCCGGCGAGGAGGTGGAGCTGGTCTGCGAGGGGCAAAAGGTGGGAGAACTGACAGTCGAAGAGGTCTTTCCCATCGATCCCCAGGAGCGCCTGATCCATATCTACGGCTCGGCGGATCCTGCTCACCCCGGGGTCAAAAATACCATGGCCCGTCTCGGAAACTTTGCCGTCAGCGGCCCCTACCGGGTCGAATACCCCCTGATCCGCGATACCGTCAATCGGATCCGGCAGATGATTCACCGCACCGGCGCACAAAAAGTCTCGGCCATGATGCTGGCCGCCAATCCTCTCAACCGAGCCCATGAACGGATCATCCGCCAGACCCTCACCGACGCCGATCTGGTGATCCTCTTTCTGCGCAAACCTTTCACCAACGAAGGCCTCCGCTACGATATTCGCCACAACGCGCTGCAGCTTTTTATCGACAATTTTCTTCCCCGCAACAAGGTCCTGGTAGTCCCTTTCGAAAATACCTACATCTTCGCCGGATACAACGAACTGGTCCTCGATGCCCTGGTGGCAAAAAACTGCGGCTGCAACGAACTGGTCATCGGCAAAAACCACGCCGGCCTGGGACTCTACTACGATCAGAACCGTCTCAACACCATTTTCGATACCCTAAGTGATCTGGAGCTGCAAATCACGACCGTGGATGAATATGTCTACTGTGATACCTGCCGTACGCTGGTGAGCACCCAAACCTGCCCCCACGGGCAGCACCACCACATCCACTACCACTCCGAATCGATCATGTCCTTGATCCAAAACGGCATCCTCCCCCCGCCGATTCTGGTCCGCAAAGAGATCTCCGCCAGCATCTTGACCGCCCTCTTCCCCAACCGTTTCGGAAATCTCCAGGAGATCTACTACTCCCTGATGCCCAGTAGCGGACTCCTGGAGCCCAAGACTGACGAGCAGTTCTATGTGAAACTGATGGAACTCTATCAGACAAGCTCGCTGACGTGAGTCTCTGACTCGCGTCAGAATTGAGGATGGAGAATGGAAAATTTACAAAAGCGCCGAAGGCTCTCCCAATAACCAATATACCAATACACCAATAACAAAGGCCCGATCATGAAATTCTCAGACATCTTTCTAACCTTTTTCGGCGCGGGACGTCTGCCGGCTCCCCGGATCAGCGCGACACTCATCGCCTGGGTCCTCGGGCTGGGATGGATCTACCTTTTAGGCGCGGAGAGTCTCTTCACCCTGGCCTTCGCCCTCTTCATCATCGGGATCTTCGAGATCACCAAGGCCGAGAACCGGGGAGTGGAGCACGATGCCCCCTTCATCGTCATCGACGAGGCGGTAGGGGTCTGGGTGGCGCTCTGTGTCAGCGCCTCGGCCCTGGCCTGGCTGCCTGCCTCTGCGGTAAACCTCTGGCTCCTCTCCGGCGGCGCCCTGGGCGCCTATCTGCTCTTCAATCTCTGGAGCCCCTCCACCATCGGATGGATCCGCCGAAATCTCCGGGGCGGGCTTGGGGTAATGCTCGACGATGTGCTGGCGGGCTTCGCCGCCGGACTGCTGGTCCTCCTGGCAGCCAAAGGCTTCACACTGGCATAGGAATAGCTCTGAAAATCCAAAATCCAAAAATTCTCCATTCTCCATTCTCAATCCTCAATTCCCAAAAGGTTTACCCTTTTTGGCTAAAATCACTCCTATCTTACAAAACCCACATAATCCAGGAGTGAAAGTTTGGCCCGAGTCCCCTGCACCCACTGTCATCTGGAGTTTGACGAATCGGTGATGATCACCGAAGAGGAGAACGGCAAAACACTCTACTTCTGCTGCAAGGGGTGTCAGGGGGTCTATCATCTCCTCCGATCGGAAGGGCTCGATACTTTCTACGACAAGCTGGGCAATCAGACCCTGGAACCCGCCGACAAAGCCCGTAGCAAAAAAGAGGATCTGGAGCGCTTCGACCTGGAGGGCTTCCACAACAAATATGTCCGCACCACCCCCGAGGGGTTCAACGAGATCCACCTCATCATCGAGGGGATCCACTGCTCGGCCTGCGTCTGGCTCAACGAAAAGGTGCTCCACCAGACCCCCGGCGTTATCGAAGCGACCATCAACTACTCCAACAACAAGGCCAAAGTGATCTGGGACCCGGAGCAGATCCGCCTCTCCCAGATCATCGAGACCATCCGCAACATCGGCTACAACGCCTACCCCTACGATCCCTCTCTCCAGGAGGAGCGGGCCGTCAAGGTTCGCAACGACTACTACTCACGGATCCTGGTGGGCGTCTTCGCCACCATGAACATCATGTGGATCGCCATCGCCCAATACGCCGGCTACTTCACCGGCATGGAAAAGGGGCACAAAAACATCCTCAATATCGCCGAATTTCTCCTGGCGACCCCGACCCTCTTCTACAGCGGATGGATCTTCTTCCGCGGAGCCTGGTTCGGGCTCAAAAACCGCTTCATCAATATGGATGTTCTCGTTGCCTCCGGCGCAACCCTGGCCTATCTCTACTCCATCTACGCCATGATCACCCTCAAGGGGGAGGTCTACTTCGATTCGGTGACGATGATCATCACCTTTGTCCTGGTAGGAAAATACCTAGAGGTGCTCAGCAAGCGCCAGGCGGTGGATACCCTCGACAAAATCATCGGCTCCATGCCCACGGAGGCCACCGTCGTCAAAGAGGGAGAAAAAGCCCTGGTCTCCATCGAAAACATCGTCCCCGGCGACCTCATCGAGCTCAAGCCGGGAGAGAAGGTGGCCATCGACGGGATCATCCGCCAGGGCAGCGCCCTCTTCGACGAGAGTCCCCTCACCGGCGAGAGTGAACCGATCCTCAAGCAAGAAGGCGACGAGATCCTCAGCGGCACCATCTGTCTCGATTCGGTGGTGCGCTACGAAGCCACCAAACGGGCCGAAGATTCTCTGCTGCATCAGATCACGGAACTCCTCGGTGACGCCGTGACCAAAAAGCCCAGAATCGAGCAGCTGGCCAATGTAGTCTCGGGCTACTTCTCCGTCGTCATCCTCTCCATTGCTCTGCTGACTTTTGCCGGATGGCTCTGGTACAGCGGTTCATTCGAACGGGCCCTGATCGTGGCCATCAGTGTCATCGTCATCGCCTGTCCCTGTGCCCTGGGGCTGGCCACTCCCATGGCGACGTTGGTGGGGATCTCCCGGGCCGCCAAACGGGGCATCCTCTTCAAAGAGGCAGCCCAGCTGGAGACCATGGCCAAATGCGACCTCCTGGCGGTGGACAAGACCGGCACCGTCACCGAAGGACGTCCCAGCGTAGTGAGTTTCAAAACCTTCGAGGGCTTTGATCCGGCGCTGCTGCTCTCGCTCGTTGCCGGGAGCAACCACCCCGTCAGCCAGGGCGTCGCCCGCTACCTGCGGGAGCGCTACCCCGAACTACGCACTCTGGAGCTGGAAGCCTTCAAAGAGATCCAGGCCCAGGGAGTGACCGCCGAATACCACGGACAAAAGCTGGCCGGAGGGAACGTCGCCCTGATGGAAGCCCTTTCGATTCCCGTCGATCTCCAATCCCAGGAGACCCTCTTTCTCTTTGCCATTGACGGTAAAATTACCACCGTGATCGAACTGCGCGACCGGCTCAAAGAGGGCGCCTACGAAGCGATCACCGCCATCAAGGCCCTGGGGGTCAAGGTGGTGATGCTCACCGGCGATCACGAAGCGGCGGCACGCCGCATCGCCCTGGAGGCGGGGATCGACGAAACCTATGCCCGCCTGCTGCCCCAGGACAAAGCCGAAATGATCGACCGCTTCCACCAGGAGGGGCATACCGTCGTCATGGCCGGCGATGGGATCAACGACGCCATCGCCCTGGCCCGCAGCGACATCGCCATCGCCATGGGCAGCGGTGCCGACATCGCCATCGAGGTCAGCGACGTAGTCCTGCTGGAAGACCGCCCCCAACACCTGGCCGATGCTTTTCTCATCGGCCGACGGACCTTCCGCAGCGTCAAACAAAACCTGGGATTCTCGGTCCTCTACAACAGCGTCGCCGTCCCCCTGGCCGTCTTGGGTTACGTCAATCCCCTCATCGCTGCGCTGTCCATGAGTTTGAGCTCCCTTTTTGTTGTGGGGAACTCAATGCGTATCAAGTTGGGAGTGAGGAGTGAAGAGTGAAGAATTTCGGTATGCGTTGCTTTGCAACGCTTTTATAAAAGAAGGGGTGAGAAAGTGAGAGAGTAAGAGTGTGGGTAGTATAAGTTTTAATACCTTCCCACTTTCTCACCAGCGCGAAGCGCGATCCCACCTTCTCACCTCTTTTCAAGCAACATAGAGGGGCGAAGCCCCGTGCTTGCAACCTGCAACTATTGAATGAAAGGAAAAACATGAGCGATTCGATCATGGCCCTGATGCTGGGGGTCTCCACTTTCCTGGGTGCTCTCGGACTCGTGGCCCTGCTCTGGGGCCTGCGCAGCGGACAGTTCGATGATCAGTCCAAATTCCTTGATGGCGCCCGTTTCGACGGCGAAGAGGAGCTCAAAGACGCCGTCATGATGGAAGAGAAGAAAAAAGAGGCGCTGGAAAAGAAGAAAAAAGTGGAGAAAAAG
>NZ_WFQN01000114.1 GCF_015487065.1 Nitratifractor sp. | reverse complement strand
GGAATCTGCAGGCCGAAGTTGACCTGCCAGACTTTGGTCTCGAAAGGCACGCGGATGTCGATGAGTTCCGCTTCACCTTTGTTGTAGAGTTCGATGAACTCTTCGATCTCGATACGCATGTTTTTCATTTCGCTGGGGACGATGTTCAGTGGAAAGGTGTTCATGTTGTTCTCCTTGGTTTATTTTGAAGTCATTTATGGTCATTTGTGGTCATTTATTGTCATTTGAGGGGATTGCCAATATTCTTTCCCTCAATGACTGCATGCATAGCGTGCAAAATGACCTCAAATGACCGCGAAGCAAATGACAACTCCTTATCGGATTTTCTCCATATAGTTCTTCGCCCGGTCTCCCCGCAGGTAGTCGACGATGCCGAGCATCCCGTCGGTGAGGTAGCGGGCATGGAACCCTTTGAGGGTCAGATAGAGTCGGGCGATCTCGGCCCGGTCGTAGTGGGGGCACATCGTGACGATGGTCATATCCCGATCCAATTCGTCAAGGCGGTCGGGAAGTTCGTTGAGGGGGATGTGCTGGCCGAAGCCGATGTGCCATGCCTCGTACTCCTCTTTGAATCGGATGTCGATTACCTGGGCTTTGCCCGCGGCATAGAGCTCGAACATCTCAGGCAATTGGATTTTCATCGCTTTGCGCTCGTCGTAGTCGAAACTGCGTAGGTAGGCGTCGAAGCTTTTTTCGTTCATTGGACGATCCTTTCTTTGTTGTCGTTGCGGCCGTATTCACACTGGAAGGTACTGTGCTCGATGCCGAAATCATCGTGGAGCTTGTGCTCGAGCCGGTCGATCACTTCAGTGGCTTGGGAGAGGGGCAGATCCTGGCGGAAATCCAGATGGGCCTCCAGAAAGATCCGTTTGTCGTCCAGCTGCCAGAGGTGCAGGTGATGGGCGTTGGCGATCTCGGGCTCTTTCTCGATCGCTTCGGCCACCGCCTCCACGTCGATCCCCCGGGGGGTGAACTGCATCAGGATCGCTCCGCTCTCACGCACCAGGTCGAAGGAGGCCCAGATCAGATAGAGAGCGATGAGGATCGAAACCAGCGGATCAACCCAGAAAAGGTGCCAATAGTACATCAGCACCCCGCCGATCACCACCGCCACGGAGGTCATCACGTCGGTGAGCAGGTGCAAATAGGCGGCCCGGACGTTCATACTCTCTTTGGCGTCCTCTTTAACCAGTAGCACGCTGAGGGCGTTGAGGAGGATACTCAGCAGCCCCAGTCCGATCACCCAGGTCGAGGCGATGGGCTCGGGATGGAGAAATTTTCGTACCGCTTCGACGATCAGAAAGACCGCCACGGCGATCAGCACCGAGGCGTTGAAGAGCGCGGCGAGGATCTCGGCCCGTTTGTAGCCGAAGGTCCGTGACTGGGTGCCGGGTTTGGCCGCCAAACGGTTGGCTCCCCAGGCGATGAGCAGGGCCAGCACGTCGCTGAAATTGTGCATCGCGTCGCTCAGCAGCGCCAGGGACCCCGAGAGGAAGCCTCCGACGATCTGCGAGACGGTGATGAGGACGTTGAGCAGGATGGTGATCAGCAGATTCTTCCCGCTCACGTCGTGGTGATGGTGGTGTTCCGCCATTTGGACTCCTTAACGGTTTCGGCTCTGGCCGAAAAATTCGAGAAACATCAAAAAGAGGTTGATCAGATCCAGGTAGAGCGCCAACGCGCCCACGATGGCCACCCGGTTGAGGGCCTGGGGATCGTCGCCGGCGAGGGCTTCACCCATCTCCTTGATCTTCTGGGTGTCGTAGACGGTGAGGCCCACGAAGACGATGACGCCGATGACGCTGATCCACCACTCGAGCATCGGGCTGCCCAGGAAGAAGTTGACGACGATGGCGATGATGATCCCGATCAGCGCCGCAAAGAGCAGATGCCCCCAGGAGCTCAGGTCCTTGTCGGTGAAATAACCGTAGAGGCTCATCACTCCGAAGGTCGCCGCCGCAACGAAAAAGGCGGTGACGATGGAGGCTTCGGTGAAGACCAGCAGGATCGCCGCCAGGGTCATCCCATCCACGACGGAAAAGAGAATGAAGAGCACCCGGGCCGTTGAGACCTGCATCTTGTTCATCCCCGCCGAGATGGCGACGACCAGCCCCAGCTCGATCAGGAGCAGGACCCAGATCATATAGGGATTGCCGAAAATCAGATGCATCAACATCGGGGAGTGGGTCACCATAAAGGCCGAAAGCCCCGAGACCAACAGGCCGATGGTCATCCACTCGTAGACCGAACGCATCAGAATGTTGGTACTGCGGGTATCCAGATCCCCCGCATAGAGTGCGCTACGCATTCTTGGCTCCTTGATAGGAAAATTTCAATCCGGGGTCTGCCCCGAACCGATCAGGCGTTTTCGAGGATGACCGTTTTGTAAAAAGGCTCCACCGGCCCCTCGACGATGTAGGGGAAGAGGGTCATCACCGCTTCACGGAAACGGATATCGAGGTGGGAGTTTTCGTGATCCCAGACCGTCTGCCAGGTACCGTGGAAAAGGTAGTGGGTCTTGCCCCCTTCGCTGAAGGCCGACTGCAGGATCTCCGTGGTGACCGCTTTGCGGTAATGGCGGTTCTGGTAGGAGCCGGGCATTCCCTCGGGGAAGCGGGGATTGTAGTCGTAGTCTCCTTTGGCAGGGCGGAAGGTATCCTGGGCGATCTTCAGCAGCGCGGTGCTCTCTTTGTTGAAAGTCTTTTTATCCTTCGTGAAGATGCCTACGTGGTTGTTGACGGTGAGCAGATCCTCCTGGGGCGCATCCTTCTGGCTTCTGAGGAACTCGGCGACCTCTTTGCGGCTGGTATAGATCCGCTTGCGGTCCCCCGCCGCGACGGTGACATAGACTCCTTCGTGGTAATTCTTGCTGAGGGGGCCGTATCGCTTCATCACTTTGGCGAAGGCTTCGCTCGCTTTGGACTTCCTGAGATCACGGTAATTCTCGAAGCGCAGGAAGAGGGAGTAAAAGAGCGGCATCGTGTTCTGCTTGGCCGCGTCGAGGTAGGCGGTCTTTAGGACCCCTTTGAGATTACTGGGGTAGTTTTTGACCATCGTGGAGTCGCCGACCATATTCTTCAGGGACATCGAGAGGAAGCCCCGCTTCTTTTTCATCTCTTTGGCCAGTTTATCCATCTCGTCGAGGAAGTTGTCCTTGTGCGGACCCATCAGGCGGCACTCGAAGTACAGCGTCACCGGCCCTTCGGGAGCTTTCTCCCCTTTGCCGGGTTCGATCCGTCCCGCCGTGGCAAATCCGGGCATCGCAGCCACCGCACCCGCGGCCAATGCCGCACTTTTGAGGAAATCACGTCGTTGCATTGTCTCTCCTTTTTCATTCTTTGAATTTCAAAAGGAAGTATAACACTATTGACTTAACAGTAGGTAAACACTACTCGATCTCTTTGTTTTGGTGGGCGTAAAGCAGGATCGCGACAAAGACTCCGCCCTGGACCACCCCCAGGACCACTTCGCTGATGACGGCCACCATCGCCGGCAGGGTCTGGGGGATCCAATCCCCCGATCCCAGGGTCGTGAAGGTCACGGCGGAGATGTACATCGAGAGGATGAAATCGTGGGATTGGATCATTGCCAGATTCTCGGGAGGAAACTGGGAGTTGAGGTGAAAGAGGTGAAAAGGATCGAAAAACCAATAAATCGACGCGTAGAAAAAAATCGTGATCACCGTCACCTCCAGATAGAGAAAGACCACGTGTAACAGTGCGATATGAAAATGCCGCTTGGAGTGGCTGAAGATGTAGATCGCCGTATCCAGCAGCAGCAGGCGCGCCAGAACGATGTAGAGGATATCGAGGAACATAATCACGTCCCTATGGCCCAGAAACCACTCTTTGTAATGGGCCAGCGCCCAGACCTGGGGAAGCAGCGGCAACAACACCAGCGGCAGGATCAAAAAGGCGATGTTCTCGTTCTGCACATAGCGGTTCTTACGGGAGACGAATCGGTTCAGCATAGGGGGTCCTTGGGTATCAAATTTTCGGCGGAAGCGGAGCTAATAGCTCACCTTCATCATCTCGTCGGCCGATTCGGAAAGCTGTTCGATCCGGGAAATGATCAGCCGTTTCAGCTTCTCTGTAAATCTCCGCTCCTCCTCATTCAGCAGTGTCAGGTCTATGATGGGCGAAGCCAGAGCCTCCTGCACTTTGCCACATAGCCATTGGATGCGTGTAGAGACCAATTTCGGCTTCAACCCCGTTTGTGCTGCAAATTCCCTGAGCGGATAACCGAGTATCCGGTTTGCATCGAACTCATCGCCGTAAGCCATCGCCAGCTCGTGGTCGATCCCCTCGTGCATAAGAATGCTCAATAAATCATAGTAGGGAGCTACAGTGATACCGCTTTTTCTAATGAAAAACGAAATGTTTTTACCGTGGGCATCGACATTGCCGATGATGAGATTGAACACCACCCAGTCGAGCAGTCGAAGCTTTGCAGTCGCTGGGACTTCGCACTGTTGAGCAGCGGCGAAGAGTTTGGCGAAACTCGCACCTTCCCGTATCTCCGCCACGTCCCGCCCGGAGCCGAAGTTTCTTTCGTATTTGTAGGAGGGAGGAAGATCCAGGATTTGACACCCGTCGATGATATGCAACCGCTCCACGAAGCCGTCGTTATGCGCGATTCGATCGAAGCGTTCGACCATCAGGACAGGATGCACACCGTATTTACGCAAAGTCACCGAAGCGACATCCAGACCCACGGCTCGCGCCAAAACCATACAAAAATATTCGTTGATGACGATGTGCGGATTTCTCCGGGTTTGAAACTTCAGAATATGTGTCGAGCTCAGACTGCCGTCAGCCAACCCCAAGACTCCGTCTTTGAGAAGTACCGGCAGTTTTTCCTGCACTCCCGCCAGACTCAGCCTCGGTTTCTTGTCCCAGATAATGATGCTTCTTTTTTCAATCTCGTCGATACGCCGGGTCAGTTCCTCTTCCGTTATGGGGCGAAAATTATCAACCTCATCGTCCCGGGTATTCCCAAAATGCAAGGCGCCTGATGTTTCGAACCCTATCGCCTGCAAAATTCCATAGATATTGTATTTGGAGAGGTGGGTAAATGCGGTCAGGTCCTCCAAGCCTTTTCCTTCAGGGAGAAGGTTCTGTAAAAA
Organism: Nitratifractor sp.; assembly: GCF_015487065.1. GTDB lineage: Bacteria > Campylobacterota > Campylobacteria > Campylobacterales > Sulfurovaceae > Nitratifractor. The sequence goes on along the minus strand of NZ_WFQN01000114.1, from coordinate 568 downwards.
CCGTTTGATACTTGCGGAGGATATCTCGGTATGGAAAGGGAGATGGGGAGATATGGGGTACCCCTCTTCGATCCACGCGTTCTCATAGGCAAAAGAATAACGATCTTCTTTCCCATCGATCGTAAGTGTCGCGACGAACTGTCTGTTCAAATAGACGTCGAGGCTATGCATCCGAATCTTCCCAGGGATCAATCTGCATTTTGAGACCGAGTGCCGCCATTACTTTGAGTACCGATTCCATACGAACACCGGCGGAGGCGTTTTCTATCTTCCCCAGCGTTACGACAGAGACATCGCAAAGCATAGCCGCCGTTTTCCTGTCCAATTTCTGTTGGGTACGCCGGGCTCTTATGGCATCGCCGATGAGCTTGAGCGACAGCGGCTGAGTGAGATCGGGAGTGGGAAGAGCTTTGATCTGTTTGCCTTTGGCCATCTGTACCTCAAAAACTATTTTTGTATCATTTTATACTATGCTGATCCATTTTACTATAAAAATATACTTTTATTGGTCTTTGAAGCACTCTACTTTATGTTTTTACTTTGCCAGGTACTCTTCGAAAGCCCGGGT
>NZ_WFQN01000113.1 GCF_015487065.1 Nitratifractor sp. | reverse complement strand
GACGAAGTTGAGCCGCTCCAGATCGACCAGCTGACTCCCCCGTACCAGGGATTCGCTGCGGGCGATGACGGTGATGCATTTGTCTCGGTGGGTTTCGATGAGTTTGTTGGGGTCGGCCACTTCCAGATCCCGCCACTCCCCGGCCTCGGGCAAAGTGGTAGCGGGATAGCTCTCTCGGGAAATCAGAGGCTTGTTGAGACTGTAGAGCTCGTCCAGATCCTCGCTCAGATCCTCGGCGGCCACGCTGCGAAGTTCGCCGAGTAGATCGCCCCCCAGCTCCTCCAGATGCCAGAGTCCCAGAGAGTCGATATCTTTGACGAAACTCTCCCAGGGGCTGGACTCCACCCGGGATTTTAGAGCGTTGAATTGTTCTTCGCTAAGAGCCAGAAAGGCGGGCCGCAGCGTCACACTCTCCAGCTCCTCGTCCCCCCGGCGCTTCTGGGTGTCGGGGTCGAAGGGGTGGATACTCTCGATCTCATCGTCAAAGAGACTGATCCGCCAGGGATGTTCCATTCCGGGACTGTAGAGATCCACGATATCCCCCCGGATCGAAACCTCCCCCGCTTCGCTGACCAGATCGACGAAGTGATAGCCCCAACGATAGAGCATCTCTTTGAACTGCGTTAGATCGAGTTTGTCACCGAACTCCAGAGTCCGGGTATCGAAGCACTCCGCTTTGGGCAGCGGGAGACTGAGCGTATGCAGCGGAGCGATGAGGAGTTTTTCCTCCTGGTAACGGTAATAGCCCGAGAGTTGAGTGAAAAGCTCCTGAATTTCAGGGCCGTAACTACGCAGATCCTCTCCGGGACTAATCCGAAGCTGGGGCAGCACGAAGGGACGGATACCCTGAAAGCGTGCCACAGTTGCCGCTTGTTCGGCGCTTTTGTCGTTGCGGGCGACAACAAGATCGGCCCGCTTCTTGGCGGGGGTCTTTTTCAGGTATTCGAAGAGTCGTGAGGGTTGCATTCCTGCTGCTTACCTTTGGGTGAAATAGGAAAAGAAACGATCAGGAGGCCAAAAGATCGTGAGAAGTTTTATAACGAAGTATTCCGTTGAGGGAGATGTCTTCATCGATATCGGGGAAATGAATACCCCTCCCTCCACCGATCAGGCGATAATTTTGTAATTGTGCCTTATCGGCTTTTTTGATTCTCTCCGTATAGTCATAAGGAAGTGTCAAGCGATCCCCAGTATTGAGTACTACATGTATCTTGTTATCAAAAACAAGTTTTTCAATCAACGTCGTGGTTTTGGAAGTGTTCATTCCAAGCCTCCTGCAAATAATCGCGATATTCACGGACGATCAACAGTATCTTTTTCAAATCCCTTGAGGATAGGCGATAAGTATCAGTCACTTTCAATGAGTCAAGCTCGATCCGGGCATATGCTTCGCCTTTTTCTACATGAATATGCGATGGTGCATGTTCATCACTATAAAAAAAGAAACGAAACCCCTCTCTCCTCAATACTGTCGGCATCGATTTTTATTATACCTCATACATAAGATCGTTCTTTTTCAAAAAAGCCTCCACCGTATAAAAAGATCCGAAAACCAGATAATTCTCATGGGAAAAGAGTTGCCCGCCGAAATAGTCCCAGGGAATTCCCAGCTCCTCCAAAACAGTCTCGATCTCCCAGAGGGTAGCCGCCCGCTGGCTCTCGATGGGGATGAGCTCGACCCGCTTGATCTTGGGGCGCAGGATCGAGAGTACCTCTCGATAATCCTTGTCGTCCAGGGAGTTGTAGATCAGCACCGTCCTGGATTCCATCGCCCGGGCGATTGCCCGGGCTGCCAAAGGATTGTGCCCTACGTCGATACGAATGTTCTCGGCCAGAGGATAGAAACGGCCAAAAAGCTCCAGAGCTTCCAGCGCCTCGGGATCGGCGGGCATATCGAGCAGATCCAGTGCCCGCAAAGCCACCGAAGCGTTCTGAAATAAAAAGTCCGGCCACCCTTTGCCTTGCAAAACGTGCTCCAACTCCTCCATCCTCCATCTTCCATCTTCCATCGTCAATCCGCACCCGCGTTCCTCGGCGATTTTTCGGGCGACACTTTCCACCTCCGCATGGGGCTGGGGGGCCAGAAGCACCTGCGTATGCGGCGTGACGCTGCGCAGTTTGGTCTCGGCGATCGCTTCGACGGAATCGCCCAGAAAGGCTTGATGGTCGATCCCGATGGGGGTGACGACGGTGAGGCGTTTATTCTCTACCACGTTGGTGGCATCGAACTCTCCGCCCAGCCCCGCCTCCAGGATGATCAGATCACAACGTTCGAAAAGCAGCAGCGCCAGCAGCGTAGTGTATTCGAAATAACTGAGCGCCTCGCTCATTTCGGCCCCAAGGATCCCGTAGAGCCGCCGATGTCCTTCTTCTAGCACCTCATCCGAAACGTTCTCGCCGTCGATCCAGATCCGTTCGTTGAATCGAAGGATGTGGGGAGAAGAGTAGTGTCCTACGGAGAGTGGGTAGTGGGTAGTGGGTAGTGGGTAGAAATGATTCGTGCTTTCGCTTTGCGAAAGCCCATTTTCCATTTTCCATTTTCCATCTTCCATCCCATTCTGCCACGCGAGGAAAGCCAGCATCCTCCCCGTGCTTCCCTTGCCGTTGGTGCCGACGATATGGACGGCCGGAGGATGAGCGATGTGATCTCTCAATCGGGCGTAGGCTCTGTGCACCCGTTCGTGGTCAATTTCCTTGTAATAGAGAGGTTTGCTCTCGAGAAAGCCGGAGAAAGGAGGGATCACTTCCGAATACCCTTTTCGGCGATCCAGGCGATGAACTGATCCATCGCTTTGCGGATGCCGACCCGAATCGCGGCATCTCTGGCAGCTGAACTTGTCAGAGAGCTCGACTGGATACTGACATCTTCGCTACTGCTTATCCGTTTGCTGAGATTGTTTTCGGGGGTTTGGAGCACGAAGAGAATCGAAGTACTGACACGATAGCGTGTGACGTAACCGTTTGTATCATACGTCAAAGGAGAGTAACCGATCTTGTACTCCGGAACGATGATCCTGCTCAATGCCCCAGCGCGATCGGCAACGACCTTTTCGTGAAACTCCGTTGTCAACGTCCGGATAATTTCATCTTTGAGATAGACACCGTTTTGCGGTTCCACCCCGGAGAGCTTCACATCCACATAGACCGGATCGGGGAGGAGATCCCGGCCATACTGCGCGACCGGTTTGTAACCGCAGCCGCTGATGACAAACATTGTCATCAGAATGATGAATGTTGAATGTTGAATGTTGAATGATTTCGGTATGCACTGTTTCACAGCATTCTTTATCCAATGACGAATAACAAATGACGAACAACCATCATTCTCAATCCTCAATTCTCAATCCTCAATTAAATTACGCCGGTTTGACAACAAGGTTGACCAGTTTCCCCGGCACGACGATCTCTTTGACGATCTGCTGCCCCTCCAGCCACTTGGCACCGGCCTCTTTGGCGATGGAGAGGATCTCTTCCTTGTCAGCTTCAGCGGGGATGGCCACCTCCGTGCGCCGCTTGCCGTTGATGCTCACGGCGTAGGTGACGCTCTCGGTGACAAAGACCTCTTCCCGCAGAGGAATGCTGCGACGCAGATTCTCCCGGCCGAAGAGTTCCTCGCTCAATTCGCTGGCGATGTGGGGGACGATGGGCTCGAGCAGATGAAGCAGGATATACATCCCCTCGCTCCAGACCGCCGGGTCGTCCTGCTTGTCCAGGGCATTGAGGGCCTCCATCGTGGCAGCGATGAGGGTATTGAAGGCGAAGGTCTTCTCGAAAACGTCCTTGCTCTTGCGCAACGCCTCGTAGACCTTGGCCCGTGCCTCTTTGGCCTCGGGAGCCAATGCGTCGTGGTCGATCTCGGGCAGAGTCGAGTGGGTGACCTTCTCTTTGCGACTGTAGAGCTTGCGCAGGAAGCGGTAGGCCCCTTCCACACCGCTATCCTTCCACTCCAGCTCTTTTTGCGGCGGGGCGGCGAAGAGGATGAAGAGGCGTGCCGTATCGGCACCGTAACGCTCGACGATAGCGTCAGGATCGACGGTGTTGCCCTTGGATTTGGACATTTTGGCGCCGTCCTTGAGGACCATCCCCTGGGTCAGGAGCCGGCTGAAGGGCTCGTCGATATCGTGGTAGCCCAGATCCCGCAGGGCCTTGGTAAAGAAACGGG
>NZ_WFQN01000112.1 GCF_015487065.1 Nitratifractor sp. | reverse complement strand
GGTCGAAGAAATCCCCGGCGTCACGCTGCGCCTCCTCGTGAAACTCCAGATAGATCCCCTCTTTTTCGGGATGCTCTTTGTCAGGGTTGTCGAAGATCTCCGGTTTCAGACCGGTCTCTTTGATGGTCGCCTCCACCGCCTCGAAGACCTCCTTCTTCAGCTCCGGGTTGTCCCCGTAGGTGAGACTGAGTCCCTCGTAGCGCTCTTCCATTCGTACATGGGCTTCGATACATTCCCTCATACTCTGATCCTTCCAATGGTATTGTGCTGTAATTCTAACGCAAGCCTATGTTAACCCCTGCTGAATCGGGAAGGTTCAGCGGGCATAATCGACGGCCCGGATTTCCCGAATCACGTTGACCTTGATCTCTCCGGGATATTGAACCCGTTCCTCCACTTCCCGGGCAATCTCGTGGGCCAGCTTTGCCGCCCGGTTGTCGTCGATTTGGCCTGCATCCACAAAGACCCGCAGTTCCCGCCCCGCATTGATGGCGTAGGCCTGAGTCACGCCGTCGCGTTCTTTGGCGATCTCTTCGATTTCACTTACCCGGCGGGTAAAGCTCTCCAGCACCTCCCTCCGGGCCCCCGGCCGGGCGGAACTGAGAGCATCCGCGGCACAGACCGCCGCACTCTCCACACCGTCGGGTTCCGCATGACCGTGGTGGGCGTAGATGGCATTGATGACGGTGGGATGCTCTTTGCATTTGCGGCAGAGCTCTGCTCCCAGATCTACATGGTTTCCGCCGTAATCCTGGGTCAGCGCCTTGCCGATATCATGCAGCAGACCCGCCCGCATGGCCAGCTTCTCGTCACCGCCCATCTCCGCGGCCATCACCCGGGCCAGTCTGGCCACCTCCAGAGAGTGAGCCAGCGCATTTTGCCCGTAACTGGCCCGGTATTTGAGTTTGCCGATATGGCGCACCAGCTCCTCGTGCATCGGGAAGAGCCCCAGATCGATGAGAACATTCTCCCCCTCTTCATAAATCTTGCGCTCGAATTCCTCCTGCACCTTGGCATGGACCTCTTCGATCCGTCCGGGATGGATCCGTCCGTCGGCCACCAGCAGTTCGATCACCCGTGTAGCAATCGCCCGGCGGTAGAGGTTGAAACTGCTCACCACAATCACCCCGGGAGTCTCGTCGATGATGATATCGACCCCTAACTCATGCTCCAGCGCTTTGATGTTGCGCCCTTCCTTGCCGATGATCCGGCCCTTGTGGTCGTCAGTAGGCAGGGTGATGGTATTGATAAGCCGCTCACCGGCAAACTCCCCCGCATAGCGGGTTGTTGCCTGGGCCAAAATATAATTGGCCCGACTCTCGGCCTCCTCTTCGGCCAGTTTCACCCGCTTGCGAACCACGGCAGCCAGGTCGGCTTCACTCTGCTCCTCCACCCGTTTGAGCAGCAGTTCCCTGGCCTCGTCTCGGGTCATGGAGGCGAGACTCTCGATCCGACGGATATCCTCCTCAAGCTGCTTGCGACGACGAGCCTCCAGCCGTTCCAGCTGCCGTCGGATCTCATCGATTCGATTCTCTTTTTGGTGCAGGCGCTCCCGCTCTTCCTCCAGCTCCCGCTCCCGGAGGATCAGATTCCGGTTGCGCTGTTCCACCTCCGCCAGACGCTCATTGAAGGCTTTCTCCTGCTCCAACTCTCTGGTGCGACGCTGCACCTCCGCATCTTTGAGCAGCTGCTCCGCCTCCTGCTCGATAGCACGGGCTTTGGCCTCCGCTTCGATCTTCAGATAGTCGAAACGGCGGGCGCTGATTACCTTACCGAGTAAAAATCCTATCGCACCGCCGGCCACGAGAGCCAGCAAGGCGATCAACAGTGTATTTTCCATCGTACTATTTCCTTGCGGACAGCAAGACACAATACGTTCATTCACGAACGATGAAAGAGTGCGTAAAGACTCCGGGGAGGATCAATCCTCGGGCAGCAGCCGAATCATCGGTCCGGCGATTATCCCGTCAGCCCGGACATCGTGAGCTTCAGTCAACACAATCGGAGAGTAGCAAAGGCGCCGTTGCACAAAAAGGATCGTCTCGATATTTCTCTTCTCTTTTTCAAAAAAACGATCGTAAAAGCCTTGACCGAATCCGATACGCCGCAGCGTCGGATCGGTCCCCACTATCGGCACAATCGCTACATCAATCTTTCTGGGTCTATACTGTCTTGAATTTTTGGGTTCATAAATGCCAAAACGTTTTTTCTGTAAAGGCAGTCTATATTTTACCGGACGGAAACTTTTACCCTCCATAAACGGGACATACACCGCAACACCGCGACTTCGCAACTCATGAATGAGCGGACGGAGATCCACTTCCAGAGGTAAAGGCAAGTAGAGCAGCACCCGTTTCAGCGATCGGGAAGTCAGTCGGCTCCGGAGCTCCCGGAGCCGTCGATGATCTTCCATGCGGGCACGCCCTTTGGGAATCCGCCGCAATCGTCGTAACGCTTCACGCCGAAAAGCCTCTTTACGTCGTTGTCGGACGTTCATCCTTGCCGGCCCTCCTCTTATCCCTCTTTGGCTATAATCCCGAAATTTGGGACAAGCGTCCTGCATTCAGTCGGCATCATTTTCCCGGGAAAAGCATGCCACAGATTGCGGGGATTATAACACAGGGGAGCATGATGCGGACGGTAGTCTATCTCAACACTATCCTGGTGCTTTTTCTTCTCCTAGCCGGCTGTGGTCAAGAGAACAAAGAAAAAGCCCCCCGATACGAAAACAACCGCACCGAACTCCCCTCTTCTCAACCCTCCGTACCGATCTCCGATCTTCATCCACACCCCCGGACTTTTCATATCCGGGATATTGACAACCGCAAGACGCTTTTGGAATTTCAGGGAATGAACGGGACCTTCCGGCGAATCCGCCAACCTATCGTCATCCTGACACTTTTGAGCGACCGGTGCGCTCCCTGCCGGGGAATGCTTCCCTATCTGGGGCGACTGCAACGTTCCAACGACGACGATCTTTTTCTCATCGGCATTCTGCTGAAAAGTGATCTGGATCCGACAGGAGTACGCCGTTTGATGCGACACTACGAAAGCAATTTTTTCCTCTCGATCCATCCTGACAACGAAACACTGGCCCGTTACCTGACCCGGCAGCTCAATCTGGGGGAAAACTATCCCCTGCCGTTGACACTGATCTTCAAAAACGGTAAATATGTGATGAATATTCAAGGGGCGGTCCCCTATGAAATGCTGCAAACCCTCGTCGACCAACTGAAAAAGCCTCAAGAGAAAAAGGAGTAGAGCCTATGCTGGGATTTCTGAAAAAAGCCTTCGGCAAAACCAACGAAGCGATCCGGGAGGTCGTACCCGAGAAACGGAACAAAATCTCTAAAGAGGAATTTGAAGAGGTTCTTCTGGAGGCCGATGTCGATTACGAACTCATCGAACGGCTGATAGAGGGACTCCCGGAGACCATCACCCGCGTCCAGGCCTTCAACTCCCTTATCAGCGTCTTTCAGTACCAGGCCCGCTGGATCAATCCCGACGACTACGCCCCTTTTGTAGAGATGATCATCGGCGTCAACGGGGCGGGCAAGACTACCACCATCGCCAAACTCGCCCGACGCTATCAGCAAGAGGGCAAGAGCGTCATTCTCGGTGCCGGAGACACTTTCCGGGCCGCGGCGATCGAACAGCTAAGCCGCTGGGCCGAGAAACTGCAGATTCCCATCGTCGCCACCCGCCAGGGGCACGACCCCTCCGCCGTGGTCTACGATACGATCCGCTCCGCCCTGGCCAAAGGGATCGACCGGGTCATCATCGATACCGCCGGACGGCTCCATACCCAGACCAATCTCGCCGAAGAGCTCAAAAAGATGGTCCGGGTCGCCGACAAGGCTCTGCCGGGAGCCCCCCATCGCAAAATGCTCATCCTCGACGGCACCCAGGGAAGCTCCACCGTCAACCAGGCCAAAGCCTTCGACGCGATGATCGGCATCGACGGTATCATCATCACCAAGCTTGACGGTACCGCCAAGGGAGGATCGATCCTCACCATCGCCGACGAGCTGAAAATGCCCATCTACTATATCGGCACCGGCGAGACCCCTGAAGATTTGATCCCCTTCAAGGCCAACGAATATGTCAATATGATCCTCGACGAGATCTTCGCTCCCGCCTAAGAAAACGGAGATGTTAAAATGCCCCTTTTTGTCATCTCCGTATAGAAAAATCCTATCATAGGCAAACCAATCTCCTAAGGAGAGAATTTCGTGGCCAAAAAGAAAACCCTGTTCGAGTGTCAGGCTTGCGGCTTCCAAAGCCCCCGATGGATGGGCAAATGCCCCAATTGCGGAGAGTGGGAGAGTCTCGTCGAGCTGAGTGCCGATCAGATCCGTTTCCTCAAAGAGACCGGCGGCACACCCTCGGCCGGTGCAGGCCCCAGCCGGGCCCGGCCCATCACCGAGATCGACGAAGAACACTTCACCCGGATTCCTTCCGGCAGCCGGGAGCTGGATCTGGTCCTGGGGGGTGGAATCGTCCCCGGATCTCTCACGCTTATCGGCGGCTCCCCCGGGATCGGCAAATCGACCCTCCTGCTCAAGATCGCCGGCAACCTCGCCCGTAGCGGACAACAGATCCTCTATGTCAGCGGCGAAGAGTCGGCCGGTCAAATCAAACTGCGGGCCAACCGGCTGGGCGCCAACGATGAACGCCTCTTTCTCCTCAGTGAGATCAATCTGGAAAATGTCCTCAAGGAGTTGGAACGGCGAGAATATGACTTTCTGGTCATCGACTCCATCCAGACCCTCTACTCCGAGGAGACCCCTTCGGCTCCGGGATCGGTCACCCAGGTGCGAACCATCACCTTCGAGCTGATGCGCCTGGCCAAAAGCCGGCAGATTCCCGTCTTCATCATCGGCCACATCACCAAAGAGGGTTCCATCGCCGGCCCCAGAGTCCTGGAGCATATGGTCGATACGGTTCTCTACTTCGAGGGGGACTCCAACTCGGAGCTGCGCCTGCTTCGCGGCTTCAAAAACCGTTTCGGCTCCACCAACGAAGTGGGGATCTTCGAGATGCGGCAGGACGGTCTGGCGGATGCCGCCGGATTCGCCGGAAAGTTCTTCGACAAAGAGAAGCTCCAGTCCGGCTCGGCTCTGACGGTGATCATGGAGGGAAGCCGTCCTATCGTCATCGAGATCCAGGCCCTGGTCGCCGAGGCCTACGGCCACCCCAAACGCAGCTCCACCGGTTACGACAACAACCGGCTCCAGATGCTTCTGGCGCTGCTGGAGAAAAAGCTCGATCTTCCCCTGGGAACCTACGACGTCTTCATCAACGTCAGCGGCGGCATCCGGATCACCGAACCGGCTGCCGATCTGGCGGTGATCGCGGCAATTTTGAGCAGTTACCGGGACCGGGAACTCAGCGCCGAAACCCTCTTTCTGGGTGAAGTGAGCCTCACCGGCGAAGTTCGGGAAATTCCTGCTCTCCAGCAGCGTCTCAGAGAGATGGAGACCCAGGGGTTCCGCAAAGCGGTGCTCCCGGCCAAACCCTTGGAAAAGAGCGGGATCAAATGCTACATCGCCGAAGAGGTTAGCAAGATTGTGGAGTGGATTTTTGTCTGAGAAAGCCGACAAATGCCCCTTTGCTGAAAAACGGTTTACTTTCTTTCACCGTCGCGTGCTATAATCTTCGAAATTTTCGATTGTCAGATTTCGAATGACAGTCACTGTAAAGGTTTATTGTATGAAAAAAATCGGGATGGTATTTCTTGCGCTCTTTCTCTTCGCACTGCAACTTTCGGCAAAAGAAGCCGGCGGCAACGGTCTCACTCTCACGACGATCAACGGGAAGAAGCTCCATTTCCAGGGAACGACCAACGGTCTGCAGATCGACCGATACAAGGGAAAGATCGTCTTTTTGGAATTTTGGGGAACCCACTGTCCCCCCTGTCTAATGTCTGTTCCCCACTACATCGAATTGACCAAAAAATACGGTGACAAACTGGCGGTCGTCGCGGTTGAGGTCCAGGATACTCCGGCCCCCGTTTTGAAAAAATTTGCCAAAAGCCACGGTGTCAATTATGACGTCATCGACTATCGTACCGGCATGCCCCTGGTCAACTACATCAGCCAACGAACCAAATGGAGTGGGAGCATTCCCTTCTTGACCATTTTCGACCAGCAGGGAAATTTTGTCACCGCACAAGTAGGGCTCCTGCCTCAGGATGCCTTGGAGGGAGTGATCAAAACGCTCGAAAAAATCGAAGCCAAACGAAAGAAAGCACCAGCGACCTCTTCGAAAGAGAGCAACGCCTCCAAATAGTTCAGAGGATCCGGACTTTCCCGTCCCGGATCTCGATCTCCCCCATCAACTCCGCCTCATAGATCCGTGTTCCGAATCGGGCAACCGCCTCTTCCACAGTAGGGTTTTTCTGACAGAAATAGAAAAACTCATCCGTAGGAAGTTCCCGGCCGGGAACCCTTCCGAAGCTGTCGGCAAAGGCTTCCAGAGAGTAGATCGGCTTGGCCAACCCCTCCCGGAGAAGACGCTGGGTCCCTTCGCTCTCGCCTAGACGGTGGGGCAGTACATAGATCTCTCTGCCCGTCTCAATCGCAATCTCCGCGCTTCGCATCGATCCGCTCCCCTCATCGGCTTCGGCGATGATCAGCACCTCTCCCAGGGCCACCACCAGCTCATTGCGAACCACAAAACTCCACGACGTCGCCCGAAAACCGGGTTCGAAACGGCTGAGCAGCAAGCCCTCTTTTTCGATCGCTTCGATCAAGGAAGCATTGACTGCTGGATAGCGCCGATCGACCCCGGTCCCCAGGACGGCAATCGTCCGGGAGGCTCCCGCCCCTTCATGAGCGATGGCATCCACCCCCATCGCCGCTCCGCTGACAATAATCACCCCTCTGCAAGCCAGTTCATTCGCGAGTTGATGTGTCATTGTCCTGGTGTAGGCAGAGGGACGCCGCGTCCCGACGATGGAGACCTTTGGGCGCTCAAGCAGTGTCGGATCCCCTCGATACCAGATCTTCTCGGGAGGCTTTTTCAGTGCCGTGAACTCCGCCGGAAGTTCTGAGAGTATCCTATCGGCCATAGCGGCTCCGATAGAAATTGTCGATATAGACCGTCTCGACACCGCTGAGAATTTTGCCGGCATGACGCAACGCGTCGAGCGTCGCCCGGTGGGGATGCCCAATGGCGATGGCATAGCCCCGTTTTTGGGCGATCCGAACGGCACGTTTCAGCTGATGCAGAATCGCCGCACGGTTTTGAACATTGTCGAGAAAAATATCCCGGCTGAGATAGGGGGTATGGTACGCGGCAGCCACCCGTCGGACCACGGAATGGCCGGTCGTCCGACTATCGAGAAAGATAAATCCCTCTTTTTTCAGATCGCCGTAGAGATGATACATCGCTCCGTAGTTCGACGTAAAAACGCTACCGGTATGGTTGTTGAGGAAACGGGCGGAGGGAAAGAGCCGACGAATCTCCTTGACCCGTTTTTCGAAACGGGCGGGGCCGTCATCGACGAAGAGGGTTTTGGTGAAACGATTCATCTTGGCACTGCCCGACTCCAAGGGAAGGTGGATCATAAAGTGTTTCAATCCCTGCGCCATCGTCGGCGTATGACGATTCATCCTCGACGGAGGAAAAATCGAAGGGGTGATATGGTAGGGCAAGGCACGAATCGCCGCCAGTTGGCGGGGCTGGGAGACATCGTCGATGATCAGAACCAACTGCGGCCTGCCGTGATGTTCCTTGGGAAGAATCGCCTCAGAAACCTTGCTTTCTCTCGAAACTTTCGCTCGTTTTTTCGTTTTGGCAATCAGATCTTCCAAGCCGAAACCGATTTTCTCCTCCGGATACTCTTCGCCGACGATCGGACTATCGGTCGGTGCCTTGGGGCGAATCGCCGATTTTTTGATAGAAGCCGGCTTCGGTTTTGCCGGCGGCGGGACCGATGCTTTCTCTCCCTTGCCGGCAATCAGAAAGGAGAAGCCCAACAGTGTGCTCAGTGTCAACAAACCGAGAACCGAAAGAGCTGTCCGGCGCATCAGTCGGCGCTTCTGTTCTTGCCGTTTAGCCTTTGCTCTCCGTTTCGCTGAGCCTTTTTTTCCTGATGCCACCTGGGTCCTTTAGCCGTTGAAATCGATGAGGGTATTTTATCGAAAAAGGATTTTGGAGGAGTGAAAAAATGTCAGAGGGAAAGCAGAAACAGATAGAGAAAAAGAAGGGCGCACAGAAGCACCGCCCTCTAAATCAGAGGGGAAGAGGAATCAGTTCTCTTCCTGGTTGACGATTTTGTTGGCTTTGATCCAAGGCATCATCGCTCGGAGCTTTTCACCGGTCTGCTCGATGAGAGAGTCTTTCATGTTGTTGCGCTCGGCGGTCATCCGGGGATAGCCGGCCATTCCCTCGAGGATGAAGTCTTTGGCGAATTTGCCGTTCTGAATCTCTTTGAGGATCGCTTTCATCGCTTTGCGGGACTCTTCGTTGATGACCCGGGGACCGCTGACATAATCACCGTACTCGGCGGTGTTGGAGATGGAGTAGCGCATATCGGCGATGCCGCCCTCGAACATCAGATCGACGATGAGTTTGAGCTCGTGGAGGCACTCGAAATAGGCCATCTCGGGAGCGTATCCCGCTTCGGTCAGGGTCTCGAAACCGG
>NZ_WFQN01000111.1 GCF_015487065.1 Nitratifractor sp. | reverse complement strand
TAAATAAACATATGTAAAAATAGTGTATATATGCTTGACAAAGATGAGCTCAATTGAGTATAATGAAGCAAATTTTGTGAAAGGGGGATCCGATGGATAAGAAAACCAAACGTCCTGAGGAGACGGAAGAGACCCTTCCCGAGCAAAAGAGTGAGAACCGGGAAGCGGAGCAGAAAAACGAAGAAAAGAGCGGCTGCGAGGAGCAGCTGGAGGCCTGTCGCAAAGAGGTGGAGGAGTACAAAGACCGCTATCTTCGTGCCCATGCGGATTTTGAGAATATGAAAAAACGCCTCGAGAAGGACAAGGCGACCGCCGTGGCTTTCGCCAACGAGGCTTTCGCCACTGATCTGCTGAGCGTGATCGATACTTTCGAGAACGCTTTGGCCGCCATTGATCAGATTGAAGGAGACGAAGCAGTCGAAAAGATCAAAGAGGGAATGGCTCTGACCTATGAACAGCTTCTGAAAGTTCTGAAAAAGCATGGAGTGGAAGAGATCGCCAACGAAGGGGTCTTTGACCCTCATGTTCATCAGGTCGTTCAGCAGGTCGAAAGCGAAGCGCATGAACAAAACGAGATCGTCCAGGTCCTCCAAAAAGGTTACAAGATGAAGGATCGGGTGCTGCGCCCTTCGATGGTGAGCACCAAAAAATAGAAAAAAGTTTATAGAAGGTGACTTAGGTTGCCTAGAAAACCGAAGAATCGTCCTATAATGGCACCAAAGAATCAGAAAAGGAGAAAGAGCAATGAGTAAACCGATTGGAATCGACCTGGGAACCACCAACTCCGCGATGGCGGTCTATGAGAACGGGGAAGCGAAGATCATCCCCAACAAAGAGGGGAAAAATACGACTCCCTCCGTCGTCGCTTTTACCGACAAAGGGGAAATCCTTGTCGGGGATCCCGCCAAGCGGCAGATGGTGACCAACCCTGAAAAGACCATCTACTCCGTCAAACGGATCATGGGTCTGATGTGCAACGAAGAGAAGGCCAAAGAGGCCAAAGAGCGCCTGCCCTATCATGTGGTGGACAAAAACGGCGCCTGCGCCGTGGAGATCGACGGGAAGATCTATACGCCCCAGGAGATCTCGGCCAAGATTCTGATGAAGCTCAAAGAGGATGCCGAGGCCTACCTGGGCGAGACCGTTACCGATGCGGTCATCACCGTTCCGGCCTACTTCAACGACGCCCAGCGTAAAGCGACCAAAGAGGCCGGAACCATCGCCGGATTGAACGTCCTGCGGATCATCAACGAGCCCACCTCGGCGGCTCTGGCCTATGGTCTCGAGAAAAAAGAGAGCGAAAACATCGCCGTCTACGACCTGGGAGGCGGTACCTTCGACGTGACGATCCTGGAGACCGGTGACGGCGTCGTCGAAGTTCTGGCCACCGGCGGTGACGCCTTCCTGGGCGGTGATGATTTCGACAACCGAATCATCGACTACATCGTCGAAGAGTTCAAAAAGGAAAATGGTATCGATCTCAAAGCCGATATCATGGCCCTGCAGCGCCTCAAAGAGGCGGCGGAAAACGCCAAGAAAGAGCTCTCCACCGCCACGGAGACCGAGATCAACCTGCCCTTCATCACTGCCGACGCCAGCGGGCCGAAGCACCTGGTGATGAAGATCACCCGGGCCAAGTTCGAGTCGCTGATCGAGGATCTGGTCGAAAAGACCATCACCAAGATCGACGAAGTCCTCAAAGATTCCGGTCTGAGCAAGAGCGAGATCAAAGAGGTCGTCATGGTCGGGGGATCGACCCGGGTACCTTTGGTTCAGGAGAAGGTCAAAGCCTACTTCGGCAAAGAGCTCAACAAGTCGGTCAACCCCGATGAGGTCGTTGCCATCGGTGCGGCGATCCAGGGCGGTGTCCTCAGCGGTGACGTCAAAGATGTCCTGCTGCTGGATGTCACTCCCCTCAGCCTCGGTATCGAGACGCTGGGCGGCGTGACCACCAAGATCATCGAAAAAGGAACCACCATCCCCGTCAAGAAGTCTCAGATCTTCTCGACGGCCGAGGACAATCAGCCCGCGGTGACCATCCACGTCGTCCAAGGTGAGCGGGAATTCGCCAAGGACAACAAGTCGCTTGGAATGTTCGAATTGACCGGTATCCCGCCCGCTCCCCGGGGTGTGCCTCAGATCGAGGTCACTTTCGACATCGATGCCAACGGTATCCTGACGGTCTCCGCGACCGACAAGGCCACCGGCAAGTCCCAGGAGATCAAGATCACCGGAAGTTCGGGTCTGAGCGAAGAGGAGATCCAGCAGATGATCCGCGACGCCGAAGCCCACAAACTGGAGGACGAGGCCCGTAAAGCGCTGGTCGAGCTGAAAAACAAAGCCGACGCCCTGGTGCATCAGACCAAAAAGGTCCTGGGAGAATTGGGCGACAAGGTCGAAGCCGGGCTCAAGGCAGCGGCCGAAAAGACCGTGGCCGAGCTCGAGGAGCTGCTCAAGAACGAGAGCGCGACCAAAGAGCAGATCGAGGCCAAGGTCAACGAGCTCAACGCCCACAACGAAAAGCTGGCGCAGCAGGCCGCCCAGGCCCAGCAGCAAGCCGGCGGTGCTCAGGGCGGCACGCAGGAAAAACCTTCCGATGACGATGTCATCGACGCCGAGGTGGAGTAATCCCCTCGGTTTTCATTTGAACCTTCTTGTTTCAAAGGCGGAGAGGCGAAAGCCTCTCCGCCTTTTTTTTATGCCGGATTTTCACTCTCCGATCAACTCCCGGTGCTCCACCATCGCACACATATTCTGCACCACATCGATTCCGTGCTCTTTGGCCTTTTCAGCGGCTTCGTTGTTGACGATGCCGATCTGGGTCCAGAGAACCTTCACATCGCCCCGTTCGATGCAGGCATCGGCGATGGGGCCCACCGCCTGGGGTTTGCGGAAGACCACCACCATATCCACCGGCTCGGGGATCTCTTTGAGACTGCGGTAGTAGGGGTGTCCGAGGAAATCTTCCCCTTTGGGGTAGATGGGATAGACCGTATAGCCGTGTTCGATCAGGTATTTGGTGACTTTGTGGCTATCTTTTTCGGGGTTGGGGGAGGCTCCGACCACGGCGATGCGGCGGCACGCCTGTAGATATCTTTTTACTTCCTCTTCATTGCTGTTGATTCTCGGAAATTCACACTCCATAAAGCATCCTTCTCGTATAATTTGGTCAATTTTACAGAGGAATGCGTAATGTTGGACTTAAAAAAGATCGGACGGGCGAGGAAGCGGATCGCCGACGTGGTGCTGCACACTCCCTTTGCCTACGCGCCGATTCTCAGTGAGCTGAGC
>NZ_WFQN01000110.1 GCF_015487065.1 Nitratifractor sp. | reverse complement strand
ATACTCCAGAAGCAGGCGCTGGAGTGTCGGTTCGACGGAGGGATGAAGCCAGCCGTTGTTGCTGATGAGAATCAGGCGCTTGGGCCGGTCGGTGTAGAGCCGTTCGCTGGTCCCTTCGTAGCAGACGCCGATATGGTATTTCCTGCCCTCGATGGTGAAGGTGCCGGGGTGGGCGGCAGGGCGGTAATCAGGGGCTCCGTCGAAAAAGATCCGGTTGATCCATTTGCCGGCCCAATGAGGGAGGGGGTTGGCTTCGCCAAAGGGGACCAGCACCGCTTTGTCGGCGACTTGAAAGTGTCCCCGCTGAAAGAGATAGGCGGAGTTGCGGTGCTCTCCTCCGGGGCTCAGGTAGAGAGCCCCCAGAATGATGTCGATCCGGCGGGAGCGTTGCAGTAGCGGCTGGAGGATTTCAGCTTCGGTGTTGAGAAAGAAGGGCAGCACCGATTCGGGGAGAATCACCAACCGGGCCTTTTCCCGGATTGCCTTGTCGATCGCCTGGAAGACGGTCTCGATCTGGGGACGCAGATAGGCCCTTTGCCATTTGTGTTCCACGGGGACTCGGGTGCTCACCAGTACGATCCTGCCGGAAGGATCCGAGGGAAGTATATGAGGCTGGCGGAGGTCCAGGGCTGAGAAAAAGCAGAAGAGTGCCGCAAGCGAGAACAGAATTCTGCCCGGCATCTTGGGCCGTCGGGAACGCTGAAAGGTGTCCCGGATCAGCAGCACCCCGGCCAGCAGCAGAGCAAAGGAGCCTTTGTCCACCCCGAAGTAGCTATGCACCAGCACCAGTTCGGGCTTGAACCAATCGAAGCCGAGGGGATGGGCATAGCTCATACTTAAAAGGGCTAGCCCTTTTAAGTATGAGCTATGAATGGAGAATGGAGAATGGAGAATGGAGAATGATCGGTTGATACTCTGTGTCAGCATGTCGGAAAGCCAGGCAAAAAGCCAGAAGTAGAGGCCGTAGACCAGGGCGATCGCCAGGTCGACGAAGGGGATAGCCCAGGGATGGCCGTAGTGGAGGAAGCTGATGCCGATCCAATAGAACCAGAGCAGGCCGAGGAAAAAGCCGCTCCAGAACCAGCGACGGCGATCGCCGCTGAGCAGCAGGGCAAAAAAGCCCAGGGCCAGGAGGCTCTCGAGGAGGCGGTTCGACACCCCCCAGAAGGCCAGGTAGAGGAAGGCCGAACCGCACAGGGCCGTCAGCAAGCCCCCTGTTAATATGGAAGTGCTAAAATAGTCCGAAATTTTTTTCCACAAAGGATGCTCCATGTCACAAGGCGCGCTGGCACAGTTTCTGCCGCTTATTCTACTCTTTGTTATCTTCTGGTTTCTGATTATCCGTCCCCAGCAGAAGCAGCAGAAGGCCCACAAAGAGATGCTGGCCTCTCTCAAAAAAGGCGATCGGATCGTCACGGCCGGCGGTCTCATCGCCGAAGTGGTCAAGCCCGAAGAGGAGTATCTGAAGATCAAGATCAACGACGACACGATCGTTCGTCTGGATCGCGGTTACGTCGCCCGAAAAATCGAAACCGCCTGAGGATAGAGAGTGATGCGAAGGCTCAACTACCGGGTGGTGATTTTTATCACGGCCCTGATCTTCGGAGTGATCTTCTCGACCGTTTACAACAAGATTACTCTCGGCTTGGACCTGCAGGGAGGACTCCATATGCTTCTGGGGGTCAAGAGTGACGAAGCGGTCAAATCCCGTCTCAAGTCCATCGCCGGAACGGTCAAGTATATTCTTGAGGACAATGACATTGTCATCGACGAACTTTCGGCAGAAGGGGACAAGGTGACCTTCAAAGTCCTGGACAGTGATGACATCCCCAAGGTCAAGGAGCTGTTGAAAAAAGAGTTGAGCGGGGTCAATATCCTGGAGGATCAGGGTGCCTTCACGATCACCCTGACACCCCAGGAGATCCAGCGGACCAAAAAGCAGGCGATCGACCAGGCCGTCGATACGATCCGAAACCGCCTGGATCAGTTCGGATTGGCCGAACCTACCGTCGCCAAGCAGGGGACCGACAAGATCTTGGTGGAGGTCCCCGGGATCAAAACCCCCGCCGATGAGCAGCGGATCCGGGAGCTGATCGCCCGGGCGGCCCATCTGCAGATGATGGCGGTGGACGAGGACCGGGCAGCGCGGGTCTACAGCATGAGTCCCGCCGAAGCCAAGAAATACGGCGACGTGATCCTACCCGATGTGAAAAACTCCCAGGAGAAATATCTCCTCAAGGCGATTCCTATCCTCGACGGCTCCATGCTCACCGATGCCAAAGTGGGATTCGACCGGAACAACCAGCCTGTGATCAATTTCAAGCTCAACGGTGAAGGGGCCAAGATCTTCGGAGATTTCTCCGGCAAGAGTGTGGGCAAGCGCATGGCCATCGTCCTGGACAACAAGGTCTACTCCGCCCCGGTGATCCGGGAACGGATCGGCGGCGGATCGGGGCAGATCTCGGGGAACTTCACCCTCAACGAAGCCAACGACGTGGCCATCGCCCTGCGTTCAGGAGCGCTGCTGGCTCCGGTCTATGTGATGGAAAAACGTAGCGTCGGCCCCAGTCTGGGAGCCGACAGTATCCGGCAGAGCACCATTGCCTTGATTCTGGGCTTTATTGTGGTCGTCATCTTCATGGTGATCTACTACGGGATGGCCGGGCTCATCGCCGATGTGGCCCTGGTGGCGAACCTCTTTCTGATCCTGGCGATTATGTCGCTCTTCGGAGCGACGTTGACGTTGCCGGGGATGGCGGGGATCGTCCTGACGGTGGGAATGGCGGTGGATGCCAACGTCATCATCAACGAACGGATCCGGGAACTGCTGCGGGAGGGGGCCTCGATCCCCAAGGCGATCGAAGAGGGGTATGCCAACGCCTTCACCGCGATTTGGGATGCCAACGTCACGACCCTGATCTCGGCGGTGGTGCTCTACGCCTACGGCACCGGTCCCATCAAAGGCTTCGCCCTGACCATGAGTATCGGGATTCTGGCCTCGATGCTGACGGCGATCCTGGGAACCCACGGTATCTACCAATCGCTGCTGGATAAGATCCGGCGGGAGAAGCTGAACTTCTGGTTCGGCATCAAGGCATAGGAGAGCGTATGGAACTGTTCAGTTACAAAAAACCGATCAACTTTATGGGAGCGAGCCGGAAATTCGGTCTGCTCTCTCTGGTGCTGGTCCTGCTCTCCTGGGGGCTCATCTTTACTAAAGGGTTCAACTACGGGATTGACTTCGCCGGGGGAACCCTCATCCAGCTCAAATACAAAGGGGAGGCGCCGCTGAAGAAGATCCGGGAGGATTTGGCCAAGCACCAAGCCTTCAAAGACGCTACGGTAACCTATTTCGGCAGCAAGGCCGAGGTGATCATCCGCACCAAGAGCAGCTCCAAGTCCGTGGGCAAGGATGTGGGGGACGAGGTACGGACCATGCTCAAAGATACCGGCAGCTTCGAGGTCCGCCGCGTCGATATGGTCGGCCCCAAGATCGGAAGCGAGCTCAAAGAGAAGGGGCTGATGGCCATGGTCCTGGCGATCCTGGGCATCCTGATCTACGTCTCGGTCCGCTTCGAATGGCGTTTCGCTCTGGCGTCGGTTCTGGCCCTGGTGCACGACGTCAGTATCGCCATGGGGGCGATCGTCCTCTTCGGAGTGGAGGTCAACCTGGATATCCTGGCGGCACTTCTGACCCTATTGGGATACTCCCTCAACGATACCATCATCGTCTTTGACCGGATCCGGGAGGGACTGCAGAAGATCAAGGACCCCGACCTGGCCGGGATCATCAACGAATCGATCACCCGGACCCTCTCCCGGACGGTCCTGACCTCATTGACGACCTTCTTCGTGGTCCTTTCGCTCTTCCTCTTCGGAGGGGAGATCATTTACGGCTTTAGCTTCACCATGCTGGTGGGGATCATTGTCGGAACCTACTCCTCCATCTTCATCGCCTCACCGCTGCTGATGTGGCTGGGCTTCGATGTCAAAGGCTTCCGGGCCAAAGAGGCGGAGAAGCGGAAGCGGGAGAAGGAAAAAGAGAAGATGCGGGCCATGTATGAGCAGGGAACGATCTAGTGAGTGAGGAGTGAGGAGTGAGGAGTGAGGAGCGGGAAGATTTGCCCTGTTATGTCGATCGCCGCGGGAGCGGATCGAGCAAGTGGGATGCCCTGGAGGAGCGCTTCGGGCGTTCGGACCTGATCCCGCTCTGGGTGGCGGACGGCGATTTCTGCGCTCCCCGCACCGTTCGGGAGGCGATGGTAAAACGGGCTGAGCATCCGGTCTACGGTTATACGGAGTATGGCGAGGGATTTTTTGAGGCCATCGAGGGGTGGTACCGCCGCCGCTTCGGCTGGGAGATCCGCCGGGAATGGATCGTCCCCGAGCACGGAGTGGTGCTCTCTCTCAATCTGGCCATCGAAGCCTACACCGAGCCCGGAGAAGGGGTGATCGTTCAGACTCCCATCTATCCTCCCTTTCTCAAAGCGGTTCGCCACCACAAACGCCGGCTTCTGGAGAATCGGCTGATCGTAGAAGAGGGAGGCTGCCGTATCGATTTCGAAGACCTGGAGACCAAAGCGGCCGAGGCAAAGCTGCTCCTGCTCTGCTCTCCCCACAATCCCGGCACCCGGGCCTGGAGTGAAGAGGAGTTGCAACAGATCGCACGGATTGCCGAGATGCACGACCTGATCGTGGTCTCCGACGAGATTCACAGCGACATCGTCTACGATCGGCCCCACCGCCCTTTTGCTACGCTGCCGGGAATGGAGGAGCGGAGCCTGGTGCTTCACGCCCCCTCCAAGACCTTCCATATCGCCGGCCTCAACACCTCCTATGCCGTTATCCCGAGCGCTTCGCTGCGGCGGCGTTATCTGGCGGCTCACGACCGGGCGGGGCTGGACAACGGTAACTGCTTCGGGATTGTTGCACTGGAAGCGGCCTATCGGGGCGGTGAAGCCTGGTTGGAGGCGATGCTGGAGATCTACCGGAAAAATATCGACTATGTTCGAGGGTTTCTGCAGGAGCATACGCCGAAGATCCGCCCCCTTCCCGTGGAGGCGACCTATCTGATCTGGCTGGACTGCCGGGAGCTGGGACTGGATGACGAGGCACTGCAGCACTTCTTTGTCGACGAGGCGCGGCTGGCCCTCAATCCCGGTGTCGGCTTCGGCGAAGCGGGAAGTGGGTTTATGCGGCTCAATGTCGCCACTTCCCGGGCCAATCTCGAAGAGGCGATGCAGCGGCTCAGTGCAGCCTACCGGGAGTTGGAGGGATGATCCGAACCCCGGTGCTGCTCTTTCTCCTCCTGTCCGGGCTCTTCAGCCCCCTCGCGGCGATGCTTCCCACGACGATCTCCCAGCTATTGGCCAAAGATCATATTGCACCTTCCCAGGTTAGCATTTACATTATGCCCACCGGACATTCGACGGTTTTGGCAGAGCATCGGATCGACGCGCGGCGCAAACCCGCTTCAGTCATCAAGTTGGCCACGACCTACTCGGCCTTGCTGGAGTTCGGTCCGGGGTGGCGCTGGCCGACCCGGTTTTTCTACACCGGGACCTTTCGAAACGGGACGATCACCGGTGATCTGGTGGTCAAAGGCTACGGTGATCCTACCCTTTCGTGCAAAGACCTGCCCGGCATTGTCCGGCGACTGAAACGGATCGGGATCCGTCGTATTCGGGGAGATCTGCTCATCGACCGGAGCTTTTTTGCCGTAGACAATCGGATCAGCTCCGGTTTCGACAACCACCCCTACAGCGAGTACAACGCCATGCCCGAGGCGCTGATGTTCGACGATCATCTCTGTCGGATCATTGTCGATCCCTCCCATGGTACGGTGGAGAAGAAGATTCCCGATCCCGGCTTTCAGGTGATCGATCGTCTGCAATACACTGACAAAGCGTGCCGGGGGCGCTACAGCTGGCCCAGAGTCCACATCAGGCGGGAAGGGGAGCTCAGCACGGTCACATTGGATGGAACCCTTTCGCGTCGCTGTCGACCGCGAACCGTCAAGGCGGTGCTCAGCCATCCCTATCAGGGTTTCACCGCAGCTTTTCTACGGGAACTGAAGGCGGGGGGGATCACGCTGGAAGGACGGATGCGCCTGGCGAAGCTCCCTGCCGGGGCCCGGGAGTTGATGACCCACTATGCCGCCCCTCTGCAGAAGATCCTGGCCAAGACCAACAAACACTCCAACAATCTCTACGCCCGGCACATTTTCCTGCTCCTGGGGGCCAAACGTTTCGGAGCCCCGGCCACCGAGGCCAAAGGGCGCAAGGCGGTCCGGGAGATCCTGGGAGCCCGGGGAATTCTGGGTGAGGAGACGATCCTGGACAACGGCTGCGGCCTCAGCCGCCGTACCCGGACCACGGCGAGGGCGCTGCATCGTCTCCTGGAGGATGCCTACCGCCGTTATGCCTGGACCTGGATGGGAACCCTGGCGATCGCCGGGATGGACGGGACGGTCAAGCGGCGCTTCCGAAACTCTCCCGTCCGTCGCCGCGCCTGGGTCAAGACCGGGACCCTCAAAGACGCCAAAAATATCGCCGGCTACGTCAAAGGACGCTCCGGTAAACTTTACACCGTCGTGATCCTCTACAACGGTCCCGAGCGCTGGAAAGGTGCTCTGCTGGAAAATCAGATCCTGGAGTGGATCGTTAAAAATAAATGAGGAATGAGGAACGAGGAATGAGGAACTTTTGATTTCTCATTCCTCGTTCTCGGTTTCCTCTCCCAAGGAGAGAAATGAAATTCGAAACCTACCCGTTCGAAAAACTGACTCAGCTACTGGCAGATGT
>NZ_WFQN01000109.1 GCF_015487065.1 Nitratifractor sp. | reverse complement strand
GGGTGGAAGCATGCAGCCCTTCCCCGTCGCCAAACCCTACAAATACGCTAACGTAGGCGAGTTCAAGGGTGACAAGAACGGTATGGTCAAAGTTCCCACCCTCCGTAATATTCTCGAGACCCGCCCCTACTTCCACAACGGTGCGGTCTGGAGCATCGAAGAGGCGATCAAGATTATGGGCGAGACTCAGCTGGGCACCACGATCAGTGATGAAGAGACGATGAAGATCAAAGCTTTCTTCGGTGCGCTTACCGGCAAGAAACCCTACGTTCGCTATCCCATGCTGCCTGCCAGTAACAACAAAACTCCCAAACCCGATCTCAAGTAAATTGCTGGATACCCAGTCGGGGTATCCACAAAATTCATTTTTTTTCTTTTTATCTAACCTCCACTATTTGCATTTCAGTATCAGTAATAGACAGGAAAATTTTTTGAAAACAATTTTTTCCAGTGCTTAGAGAAAGCCCCGCACATATTTGTATGTAATTTACAACACTGTTATTGATTTAGTTTGGCTCTTCGGGTTTTTGTATTGAGTGCTCTCATCATATGAGCATGATGCTGTATCCACGATATATTAGGTGAGCCAAACATGGAACGATGGAGGTTTTTCAGAGCCTTCAATTAAAATCTACATATCAATCTATTTTGATACAATATCCGGACAAATCCAATCCATCCGGAAATAGTTGCTAAATCGGCTCCAATAATACGAAATTGTCCAATAAACTTTGTGATTATTTGGGATAGGCCCTCGAAGGCAGGGTTGAAGCCCCCGGTTTCACAGAAGAGATCGCTTACCTTGGACAAGGGCGATCCCGGCTGAAAAATCAGCTGTGTTTTCTATGCTTCTTTCGCAACTGCTTGAGATGCTCATGAACATATTCGAGCTGCTTGGAGGTCAGGATCGAGCGGGTCCCTTCGATGCACTGCAGCTGTACCTTCGTTGCTTTGGCTTTCAGGGAAGCGAGCGTATCCACTTTGGAAGAGAGGCTTTCGGCTTTGACGCCGGAGCGGCTCTCTTTGACGATTTCAAGCGTCAACTTCTTGACTTGGGGAGCGATCTCTTTTACCTGTTGTATCGTACGGTTACGGACCGCTTCCAGTTTACTTTTCTGCTCAGAACTGAGGGCGAGTTTCGGATCGTCCCACATCTTCATCAGAATCTTCGAATAGTGGGGCAGACCGTGTTGGATCAAAAAGATTGAGCGCATCCCGCGCTTGCCTTTTTGGGTGTGCTTTTTGTGCATCTTCATCGGATGCCGGCTCTCCATACCAGGCCCCTGCCCGGGCTGAGCCCAGGCGGAGGAGGATATCAGGGTTGCTGCTGAAAGTGTGGTAATGAGTATTTTTCGTGTCATTGGAACTCCTTTGGATTTTTCTGGCACAACAATCTTAGCAGGATAAGGTTTACCGAATCCCCTTTGTCTCTAGTCTTGATGTGTCCGGTTGCCCGGGAACGACAATGCGCGGGATGAGGTCCTCTTTTTCGATCAATTTTTCGGCCGCCTCTTTGGCAATTCGGGGAGGGAAAGCCGGGTGTTTCTGGGGCTTGAAGCGGTTTTTCATCCCTTCGGGCATCGCACTTTTGGCCTTTGACGGAGCGCGGAGAAAGTCGATCATCCGCTTTCGGATCCGCTCTTTGGAACTGTAGAGCATCAGATAGCGTCGATAGATGAGAGAAAGCGGTGGACCGCTCTTGGTATGGCAGACGGCGCATCGAGCCAGCGGCGAAGTCGGTTTAGCGGCTAATCCCGACAGGATCAAAACCAGAATCATCACTACTCTCCCCATACGATCCTCACTTTCGTTCCTTTCCCTTCTTCACTCTCGATCTGTAGTTCCATCCCGTAATATTCAACGATTTCGCGGACGATGTTGAGCCCCAGGCCGAATCCTCCCTCACTGGAATTGGCGCGGAAGAAGCGTTCCGTCGCCCGTGTGCTGGCTTCACGGTCCATTCCGGCCCCATTGTCCTCGACCGTGAAGGAACGGGCGTCGAGTTCTACCCGAATACGCCCCCCGGGGTGGGTGTATTTGATGGCGTTGCTCAGGAGGTTGTCGATGAGTTTGGCGGCGTCTTCCCGGTCCATTTCTCGTATGGGGGCCGTGGTGATTTCCCGTTGAAGATCGATCTGTCGGCGCTGCGCCATGGGGCCGAAATAGGCCAGCCGCTCCTCCAGAAGCTCCCGGAGGTCGACCGGCTCGATCCGGCGTCGACGCCGGTGGTTGAGTCGAAGATAGGCCAGATCGTCGTAGAGTCGGCTCAGGCGCTTGGAAGCGATCTCGATGCGCCGCAGTTCGTCGTTGTTCTCCAACTCGGGGTGGAGGCTTTTGAAGAGTTCGATGTTGGTCAGGACGGTGCTGACCGGTGTGTTGAGTTCGTGGGTGGTATCCTGGATGAAACGGTCCAGGAGACGGATCGTGTGATGGACGGGGGCCAGGAAGAGCCGTCCCAGCCAGCGGGCGATGAAGGCGACGAAGAGAACGGCCAGGAAGAGGATGAGGGCCATTTTGAGCTGAAAAGAGTGGATGGGGGCTTTGTCCAGAGGCATCGACGAGACAACCGTTGCCGCCCCCAGATAGTAGGGCTGCATTTCGTAGCGATAGTAGAGGGTATCGCCCACCCGCCAGAACTCTCTATCCCACACGATCTTCTCGGGTTTGAATTCGCCGATGAGGTAGTGGCGGTCGATGTCGTAGAGAGCGGTACGGATCCCCTCGATCCCGGGATAGAGCAGACGCTTTTCGGTGGAGTTGTGGAGTTTTCGAAGTTTGGGGCGGATCAGGGCGGTTTTGAGTTTGAGGGTCTCGTTCTGATGGTCGATGATCCGGTGGAGGCTGTAGGTATAGAAGATCGCCGATCCCACGCCGATGAGCAGGAGCGTGGAGACCAGATAGATGACGAGAAAACGGCGATGGCTTTTCTTTTCGCTCTCGAAGAGGGGCGGCTTCACAATCCTGTCCCGTCACTGCGATAACGATACCCCACCTCTTTGATCGTTTCGATACGCTCTTTGCCCAGATGCTTTCGCAAGACTTTGACGAAGGTCCGCAGGCTCCCTTCGTTGGGGGTTTCGTCGTAGTCCCATAGGGCGTCGTAGATCTCCTCTTTGCGCAGAGTGGTATCCGGGTGTTGCAGAAAGTAAGCCAGCAGACGCGCCTCTTTGGGTTTGAGCGGAATGCGCTCCCCGTTTACCGTCAAGGTGAAATCGATGGG
>NZ_WFQN01000108.1 GCF_015487065.1 Nitratifractor sp. | reverse complement strand
CCCGGTGGGGGCATCCCGGACAGAGGGCCGGCGGTCTGGGGGGCACGTCGAGGCTGAACGTGAGTTTGGGGGCGTAGATGTTCTCCCCTTCGTAGAGCCCCAGTTTCCTGAAGGCCTCGAGGATATGCTCCTTTTTCATCTCGTCGATGCGATTCATCGTTTTATCGAGGCGCCCGTGGACCTTGGCCGGATCCATCACCTGCTCTTCGATACAGGGATAGGGCTCTTCGACCACCAGAACCTTCTTGTAGGCTTCGAAGCGTTTGCGGATTTCCTCTACCGGCAGGGGATAGGGCATCTCCACTTTGACGAGATCGGCCTCGACCCCCAACTCCTCCATCGCCTCCCGGGTAAAGGCGTATCCGGTCCCGGAAGCGAGGATCAGGAGATCGCTTGTGCCCTCCAGGGCATCGAATCGGGGCTTCAGATGATGTTCCCAGTTGTACGCGGCGATCGCTTCGATGCGATCGAGGGCTTCGTAGCCCTGCTGCAGACGCCCGTCCCTGGGGACCGCTGCCCAGCGGGGGATGTTGCGGACGAATTTCCCCTCTTTGGGATGGAAGTCCGTGGTATCCTCCATCTCGATGATCTCCCGGGCGTGACAGACCCGCATCACGGGCCGCAGCATTACCGGTGTCTCGAAGCGCTCCGAGAGTTCCACCCCGTAGCGGGTCATATCGTAGGCATCCTGGGGGGTGGCGGGGTCGAGTACCGGGATCCGGGCGAATTTGGCGAAGACCCGGCTGTCCTGCTCCGTCTGGGAGGAGTGGAAGCCCGGATCGTCGGCGGCGATGAGCAGGAATCCCCCTGTATTTCCGATATAGGCCGCAGACATCAAGGCGTCGCTGGCGACGTTGAGCCCCACCTGCTTCATCGTCGCGGCGGTCCGCTTGCCGGCGATGGCCCCGGCATAGGCTACCTCGAAACCTACCTTTTCGTTGGTGGCCCACTCGGCGTAGACCGGCAGTTTCAGTTTAGCTTTGATCTTCTGTACCATCCCCAGGATCTCGCTGGAAGGGGTCCCGGGGTAGCCTGAGACCATCTCCACATCGGCGTGGATCAGCCCCCAGGCGATAGCGTCGTTACCCATCAGGGTCTCTTTCATCACTCCTCCTTCTTCGATTCACTCCCAATGTCACCTAGCGCATCCCATTTTACTCACAATTCTCTTAATCATTACAATTATTATATGCCATGACACCACTATTATCACTTCTAATAATTGTTGTGAGCTTTTTCTGGATATTTTAGTAAAAAATACACTATTTTGTTTTGCCAATTGATTCAAATCATCGGAAATCTTATAAAGCGAAGGCTATAATAGAGTCATCGTCGCTCAAGGAGGAGAAAGATGAAATCGATATGGTTGAAAATTCTGGCACTTGTCACCCTGTTCTGGAGTGGAACCGCTCTGGCAGAGGAGCCGATCCGCATCGGCGCCCTGGTCTCCGCCACCGGGCCGGCCTCGTTCATCGGAGATCCGGAGCTCAAAACACTCCGGCATTACGTCCAAAAGATCAATAATGCCGGCGGCGTCGCAGGACACAAGCTGGAGTTGGTCGCCTACGATACCGGCGCCAATCCCAAGAAGGCAGTCACCTTCGCCAAGCGGCTCCTCTATAAAGACAAGGTCGCCGCCGTCATCGGCCCCTCCACCACGGGAGAGACCATGGCCCTCATCCCGTTGATCCAGAAATCGAAGATCCCCATGCTCTCCATGGCTGGAGGGGTCCCCATCATCGATCCGGTCAAAAAGTGGGTCTTCAAAATCGTCGCTACCGACCGGATGGCGTGTCAAAAAATCATGGAACATATGAAAGCCCATCAGATCTCCAAGATCGCCATGCTCTCGGGCAGCGGCGGTTTCGGCAAGTCGATGCGCAAACAGTGCAAAATGGTGGCCAAGGATATGGGGATCGATATCCTCGCCGACGAAACCTACGGCAAGAAGGATACCGACATGAGCGCCCAGCTGCTCAAGATCAAAAACACTCCCGGTGTCCAGGCGGTCCTCAACCCCGGATTCGGTCAGGGGCCCGCTATCGTAACCAAGAACTTCAAGCAGCTGGGGCTCAAAATGCCCCTCTATGAATCCCACGGGGTTGCCTCCAAAAAATATATCGAAATCGCCGGTCCCGCCGCCGAAGGGGTCTATGTGGTCTCTCCGCCGGTCGTGGTGGCCGCCAAGCTCCCCGACAGCAACCCGGTCAAAAAGGTCTGTCTGGCCTACAAGAACGAGTATGAAAAAACCTTCCACACTCCCGTGGCCAGCTTCGGAGGCCACGCCTACGACTCTCTGTACGCCATCACCGACGCCGTCAAGCGTATAGGAACCTCTCCCGCGGCCATCCGGGACGGCCTGGAGAGCCTGCACGATTTCGTCGGCATCGACGGGGTAGTCAACATGAGCCCCACCGACCACCTGGGGCTCGATACCAAATCGGGTCTGGTGATGCTGCGGATCAAAAATGGCGATTGGAAATTGGCGGAATAGATAAGAGATATGTTATTGGTGTACTGGTGTATTGGTGTATTGGGGGCGCAGTTGCAAGTCGCAAGTCGCAAGTCGCAAGAAAAGAGCCATTGCTCATTAGTCATTGGTCATTGGAGGCAGGGCTTTGGCCCTGCATACGGGACTGAAGTCCCGCCTCCATTAAACAGGATGCGTTGCAAAGCAACGCCTACCGAAACCATTCACCATTCACCACTCATCATTCACCACTCGAAAGCAAAGCTTTCGGTTCCTCACTCCTCACTCCTCACTCCTCACTCATTTTTCGCCATCTGGAGCGAAAAATGACAGAGCTTTTCGCCTTTCTCCTCACCGGTCTGACTGTCGGTTTCGTCTATGCCCTGGTGGGGATGGGCTTTACCGTCATCTACAACGCCAGCGGGATCATCAACTTCGCCCAGGGGGAGTTCGTCATGGCCGGGGGGATGATCATGGTCTTTCTGCTGGCAGGCGGAGTTCCCTATCTGCCCGCCTATCTCCTGGCGATCGGGCTGACGGCACTGCTGGGGGTACTGCTCTGGAAACTGACCGATCTCTCCAAAGAGAGCTCTCAGGAATCTCTGATCATCCTCACCCTGGGCTACGCCATCTTTTTACGTGGAGCGGCGGAGGTGGTCTTCGACAAGGAGCTTCATACCCTGCCTCCCATGCTGGGTGAAGGACACCTGACGATCCTGGGGGCAACACTCAGCTATCAGGCACTGCTGGTAATGACCGCTTCGGTACTCATCGTAGCGGGGCTCTGGTTCTTCTTTCGCCGGACCCGCACCGGCAAGGCGATGATCGCCGTCTCCCTCGATCCCGATGCCGCCCGGCTCATGGGCATCAGCCTCAAAAAGATCTGGATCCTCAGTTTCTCCCTGGCCGCCGCCATCGCCTCGATCGGCGGAATCCTCCTGACCCCCATCACCTCCACCAACTACGAAGTGGGAATCATGCTGGGACTCAAGGGCTTCGCCGCGGCAATCACCGGTGGGCTTTCCAACCCTTTCGGTGCCGTCGCGGGGGGATTGATCCTGGGCATCATGGAGGCGCTGGTAGCGGGCTATCTCTCTTCGGAGTACAAAGACGCCGTCGCCTTCATCATCATGCTCCTGATCCTCTTCTTCCGGCCCGGCGGGCTCTTTGGCCATCGGGGGGTCCAGCGGGTATGAGAGCTTTCTGCAGACGCTGGAACCTTCGCCCCGCCCTGGGAGTGACCGCCCTGATCCTGACCCTCGTACCGTGGATGCTGAGCAACGATTTCTATTACGAGATCGCCATTCTCGCCCTCTTCAACGCTATGATTGCCGTGGGGCTCAATCTCCTGATGGGCTATGCGGGACAGATCAGCCTGGCCCACGGGGCCTTCGCCGGGCTGGGCGGCTATATCGCCGCCATCCTGACGGGACGCTACGGCCTGGCGCCGCTTTTTTCCATCGCCGTCAGTCTGGGGATCATGGCGTTCCTGGCCTATGGGCTCGCCCGTCCGATCCTCCGACTGCGGGGCCACTATCTGGCCATGGCAACCTTGGGGGTGGGGATCATCGTCTCCATCATTCTCAACAACGAAGAGGAGCTCACCGGCGGAACCGACGGGATGAGTGTGGAGAGCTTTTCCCTTTTCGGCCACACCTTCACCGAGAGCTGGGAGTGGTATCTCCTGGCGGCCCTGCATCTGCTGCTCCTGCTGTGGCTGGCCCAGAACCTCATCGAATCGCCCCTGGGACGGATCCTGCGCAGTCTCCATGACTCGGAACGCGCTCCGGCCAGCGTTGGGGTCAACGTGGCCCGTTACAAAAGCCTGGTCTTCGTCCTCTCTGTGGTCGTCGCCGCCCTGGCAGGCAGTCTCTACGCCTTTTTCTCAGGGTTCATCTCCCCCCAGGAGGCGGGGTTCAACCGCTCCATCGAACTGGTGGTCATGGTGGTTCTGGGCGGTATGGGGCGTCTCTACGGTGCCGTCATCGGTGCGGTGATCCTGACGCTGCTCCCCCAGCTGCTCACCACCTTCGAGGATTATCAGACCCTGATCTACGGTGCCATCATCATCGGGGTGATGATCTTCATGCCGAAGGGGATCGTTTCGCTTTTTGATGGGATGGGGAGGAAGAGATAGTGCTTGTTATTGGTTATTGGTGTATTGGTGTATTGGGAGCGCCTTCGGTACAGTCGCAAGTCGCAAGTCGCAAGTTGCAAGAAAAGAGTCATTGGTCATTGGTCATTGGTCATTGGGGGCAGGGCTTTGGCCCTGCATGCGGGACTGAAGTCCCGCCTCCATTAAACAGGATGTGTTGCAAAGCAACGCCTACCGAAACCATTCACCATTCACCATTCATCATTCACCACTCGAAAGCGAAGTTTTCAGTTCCTCACTCCTCACTTTTCACTCTTCATTTCCCCCAAAGGGGAATCCGTGCTTGAGATCCGCAACCTCACCAAACGCTTCGGAGGCCTGACGGCGGTGGACGACATCAGCTTCCGGGTGGCCAAAGGGCATATCCATGCCGTCATCGGTCCCAACGGAGCGGGTAAGACCACACTGATCAACACCATCAGCGGTGTCTACCGCAGCGACGGGGGGAGCGTCTGGCTCGACGGAGCGGACATCACCGACACCCCCACCGATCAACTGGTCTATCGGGGGATCTGCCGCACTTTCCAGAATCTGGAGATCTGCGGCGGTATGACGGTACTGGAGAATGTGATGCTCGGCTTCGACCGCTATCTGAGCAAGGGGCTGTGGCCCACCCTGCTGCGTTCGCGAAAGCTCTTGGAGGAGGAACGGCGCTACACCGAAAGAGCAATGCACCTTCTGGAGCTTATCGATATTCGAGACTATGCCCATCAGAAGGCACACAATCTCTCCTACGGCATCCTGAAAAAGCTGGAGATCGTCCGGGCACTGGCCACAGGCCCGGAACTGCTCCTGCTGGACGAACCTGTCGCAGGGCTCAACCCCAAAGAGACCGCCGAAGTGGCCGAGCTGATCCGCACCATCGTCACCGACGAAGTGACGGTGATCCTCATCGAGCACGATATGCGCATGGTCATGGAGCTCTCGGATCGTATCACCGTTATGCACTTCGGAAAAAAACTGGCCGAAGGGCCCCCGGAGGAGATCCGGAACGATCCGGAGGTGATCGAAGCCTATCTGGGAGGGAATCGATGATTTTAATTGTGGAAAATCTCTCCGTCAATTACGGCAAGATCGAAGCACTGCATGAGATTTCGTTGCAAATCAAAGAGGGAGAGATCGTTGCATTGATCGGAGCCAACGGAGCGGGAAAGACGACGCTGCTGCGTACTCTGAGCGGTCTGATTGTTCCACACAGAGGTCGGATCGACTATTTCAGCCGTGAAATCACCCGCCTTCCCTCCGACCGACGGGTCAAAGAGGGGATCGCTCAAGTGCCCGAGGGGCGAGGGCTTTTTGCCACGCTCACTGTCGAGGACAACCTGCTTCTCGGCGCATATACCAGACAGGATCAAAAAGAGATCCTTCACGATCTGAAAGAGATCTATCGACGCTTCCCCATCCTGAAGGAGAAACGCAAAGCCTACGCCGGTACTCTCAGCGGAGGTCAACAACAGATGGTCGCCGTAGGACGGGCACTGATGAGCCGACCAAATCTATTGCTTCTTGATGAGCCGAGTATGGGCCTGGCACCTGTGATCGTCGAGGAGATCTTCGAAACTCTCAAAAAACTGAGAGAGAGCGGAACCACCATCTTCCTCGTAGAACAAAACGCTCATCTGGCCCTCCGGCAGACCGACAGAGCCTATCTCTTAGAAAACGGCCGTATCGTCCGCGAAGGCCTCTCCGTTCAACTTGAAAAAGATGAAAGGGTACGTGCCGCCTATCTCGGGGGATAGCAAACGATAGCTTCGGAAGGTCGCTGCGGGCACCCCCTCAGAGCTCCAGTGTCGTTCGATTGACAAACTTCTTTTCGCTCCACTGGGCTTCCTTGAGATGCAGTAGCCCGCGTACCTCATCATTGACCAATCGATAATAGATTTCGATCGTGATTTGCTTGCTTCCTTTGACAAGAGGAAAGGTCAGTGTCTTCTCTCCTTGGGCGGGAATGGAGGGATTGTCGATGATCTTCGTCGCCAGATGAGGGAGGGTGGCTTTGCCGTCACGATCCCTATAGTGCGGTGTAATCGAAACACTTTTAGTCGCAAGCACCTTTTGGGATGCATCACGATAGGTTACTTCTACGATCAGCTCCCTGGCTCCGAATCCGGTGGGAATATTGTGGGGATTGGGATTAAGAATCGTCACGGAAAGATCCTTGCCTTCCCTTTTTGCCTTCAGCCCCAAGGCCCCTTTCCATAGCTGCTTGAAATGCCCTCCCATAAAACTGTGTTCCCTTACCATACGTTTCCTCGGTTTACCGTGATCGATAGGCAGGGAGGAGGCGAAACCCTCTTTTTTGGGACCCATATGACATTCAATACACTGTTTATCTGTTTTAACATACTCTTTTTGTGTATTGGTGAACTCGACATTGTAAATAGAACGTTCATTGGCATGACAGACAAAGCAGAGCTGCTTGGAATTTGTATCGAAAAACTCCCGATACTGGGTCTTGTGATAGGGAGAATCCGCATCTTTGAAGGGACCGCTCATCGTCCCCACCGGATTCCATCGGATACGATGAACCCCACGTTTCGAAGGGGGAAGATGCTCTTTGATTTTGTTGATATTATGGCAAACGAGGCAGTTGATTCCCTCAGAAATCGCACTGTCATTAACCGCTTTGTTTACTGCGCTGTTTTTATCTTCACCCATCAAAACCTTGATCTCATAGCTCATATCGGTGGAGGTCACCGAAATACGCGGATTGTGACAGGCCGCACAGTAGACTTTGATGGCATTGACCGGCTGAAAAGTCTTTTTTGCCACATAATCTATCGTTTTCCGGAAATACTCATCTTTTTTATAATGGGACCGTGCATGATAGGAGTGGCTCCAGGGTTTGACGATATGGCCATGACACGCTTTACATTTCGACGAGTCGTGATATTTGCTATCGAGTGTCGGTGCCGTTTCGACACCGAAAAGCGCAGAGAGCGAGCCTAGCAGCCAAAACAATATAAATAATCTCATCTACTCTCTATCCTTTCTGTGAACAGATTATAATTAATTATAGAGCGTTACTCCTTCACGGAAAATAAATTTTACCAAAAGAAAATTCGACTAATCTTCAAGCCGAAATTTGGGTTCAAACAACTCTACGGTAATAACTAAGTAAGTCTCTTTTGCGACAATTCTATTCCACCAAATAGAAAGGAAAGCAAATGAAACTACTTGAAAAGATCTTCATCTACACTATGATCGTTATCGGAGTCATCTTCTATCAGATCGTGATACGTCTCTCCGCTCTCGGTATGGATATCCGTGGGAAAGAGGCGGCGTATACTACCTGTAAAAACCCGAGAACGAGCTCAAAAATTCTACGGCACAAAGCCGCCTGATATAATCTCCGAAAAATTGAAATTATTTCTGATTGGCCCAATCGAAATAGGTGCGGGCTTTGAGGATCTGGGGATAGCCGAAGCGGTGCTCTCCCTCTTTGTTACGCAGGACAATCCCTTCCTCGTCGGCAGACTCGAGGATCCCTTTGAGCTTCTCTCCGCCGGCGATTTTGAGCTTGACCCGCTCACCGACGGCACTTTGGAAATGGCGCGGTTTTTTGAGAGTACGTTCAATTCCGGGGGAGCTCACTTCCAGGAAGTAGTTGCCGCTCACGGGGGGGTGGACATCCAGCAGGGGTGAGAGGTCGTTGGAGATCTCGGCACAGGTATCCAGGTCCACCCCGCCCTCTTTGGTGATGTAGACCCGGAAGATGGTCTGATCGTTCTCTTTGACCGTTTCGGTGTCGTAGAACTCCGCGCCGTGACTGGCGACAATCTTGGCGATCTGATCTTCAAGAGGCATCGCCGATCTCCTTTTCGATCTTTTTGAAAAGCTCGTCCATCCGGCTGATCCGCTCCAGCTCGTCATCGAATTCGAAAGTGAAGTTGGGGGCTTTGTACCACCCCTCCGCCTCTTTGACGTAGGTCTTCAGATAGCCGGCGACTTTCCGCAGGCGCCGCAGCACCTCCTCCTGATCTTCCGCTTCGATTCCGGCAGGATCCAGGAAGACTTTGGCATCGTAGCGGCCCCGGGAACAGAGCACCTCCGTGACGTTCAAAGCGTTGATCCGTTCGTCGTCCAGGGTCCCCAGGGCTTCGGGGATCAACTCGCGCAGAACCGATTCGGTCCGTTTGCGCTTGATCTCTGCCTGGTTCATAGCGTCGCCTGCTCCTCCACCTCTTTGAAGGTCTCGATGACGTCACCCACTTTGATATCGTTGAAGTTCTCCAGCATGATTCCGCACTCGAAACCGGCCCGGACCTCTTTGGCATCTTCGGTGAAACGCTTGAGAGAGCTGATGCGGCTGGTATAGACCACCACACCGTCGCGGATGAGCCGGGCGCCGGCGTTGCGCTCGATGACACCGTCGGTGACCATACATCCGGCGATGGTCCCGACCTTGGCCACGCTGAAGGTCTCCCGTACCTCCGCCTGACCGGTGACCTCTTCGGTGACCACGGGACTCATCAGGCCGCCCAGCAGCGCTTTGACATCGTCGATCAGGTCGTAGATGATGGAGTAGGTCTTGACCTCGATCCCCAGGTCCTCGGCCTTCTTCTTGACCGCACCGGTGGGGCGGACATTGAAGCCCAGAATCAGCGCGTTTTCACTGGCATCGGCCAGGAGCACGTCGCTCTCAGTGATCCCGCCGACCCCGCCGTGGATCACATCGACTTTGACCTCTTCGTTCTTCAGATCCGCCAGGGCCGACTTGATCGCCTCCAGGGATCCCTGGACATCGGCTTTGACCACCAGGGGAAGCTTCTTGATCTTCCCTTCGGCAATGAGGCTTCCCAGTTCGTCGATGGAGACCTTGGTACTCTTGGAGAGCTCTTTGGCCCGGGCGTACTCTTTGCGTTTGTCCGCCAGCTCCTTGGCCTCCTTCTCGCTCTCCATGCCCACCAGCACCTCTCCGGCCTGGGGCACGTCATGGAGTCCCACCACGGCGGCGGGAGTGCTGGGTCCTATCTCTTTGGCCCGGCTGCCGTCGTCGAGGATCAGGGTCCGTACCCGGCCGTAGGTGGTCCCGACAATAACGTTGTCCCCCACGTGGAGGGTACCGTTCTTGACGATGACGTTGGCCACGGGGCCGAAGCCCTTCTCCACCGAGCTCTCGATGACGATCGCTTTGGCCCGGCGGGTGGGATCGGCGGTAAGTTCCATCATTTCGGACTGGAGCACGATGGTCTCCAGCAGTTCGTCAATCCCCTCACCGGTGTGGGAGGAGACGGCGACAGTCTCGTACTCTCCGCCCCAATCCACGGGGAGGATACCGTTCTCCGCCAGCTGGGACTTGACGTTGTCGATATTGGCGGTGGGTTTGTCGATCTTGGTGATGGCG
Source organism: Nitratifractor sp. (assembly GCF_015487065.1). Lineage (GTDB taxonomy): Bacteria > Campylobacterota > Campylobacteria > Campylobacterales > Sulfurovaceae > Nitratifractor. The sequence goes on along the minus strand of NZ_WFQN01000108.1, from coordinate 30,260 downwards.
ATGATGATGGGAACTCCGGCCGCCTGGGCATGGGCGATGGACTCTTTGGTCTGGGGCATCACCCCGTCATCGGCCGCGACGACAATAACGGCGATATCGGTCGCCTGGGCTCCTCTGGCCCGCATTTCGGTAAAGGCGGCGTGACCCGGAGTGTCAATGAAGGTGATCTTGTGCCCGTCTTTTTCCACCTGATAGGCCCCCACGTGCTGGGTGATCCCTCCCGCCTCTTTGGCGGCCACTTTGGTGGAGCGGATATAGTCCAGCAGGGAGGTCTTTCCGTGGTCGACGTGTCCCATGACGGTGATGACCGGAGGGCGGGGCTCTTCGACGGTATTGGGCTCGGCATCGTAGGCCGCGACATAATCCAGCTCGTCGAGGGGGTTGATGGTCTCGACCTGGACGTCGAACTCTTCGGCCAGGATCTCGATGGCATCCTTGTCGAGAAAGTCGTTTTTGGTCACCATGGTTCCCAGGGCGAAGAGGACCTTGACCACTTCGCCGACACTCTTGCCGACCTTCTCGGCGAACTCATAGACACGGACATCTTCGGGGATTCTTACCACGCTGACCTTTTCTGTATTCTCTTGTTTGGTATATTTTCTACGGCGTCCACCGCGGCGGATATTGCGTCCGCCGGGACGGTTGGGGAAGTTGCGCTGGGGCATCCCGCCGATTCCCTGAGCGGCCCGCCGCTTGGCTTCGGCACGGCGCCGCTCCTCCTGGCGCTGTTGCTCTTCAAAGATGGTCTTGTCGGAGAAATCGAGCAGCACGACCTCCTGCTCTTCGAAGAGTTCGACGGAGCCTCCCAGATCCCGCTCGCCCAGGATCTCCAGCTTTTCGCCGGTGGATTTGGCCTCGGCAGGGGTCTTCTTTTTCTTCTTTTTGGAAGAGGCGCTCGGGGAAACGTCGGTCAGGGAGATCTTTTTCTCCCGGCTCGGAGCCGGCTTCGCCTTCTTGACGATGGTGATCCCTTTTTTGCGCAGGGGGGCACGCCGCAGGGGTGTCTCCGCCTCCTCTTCGGCCGTTTCGGCACTCTTGCGGGCGGTGGCAGTGATCCCTTTGCGGACCGTCGCACTCTTTTTCGGTGCGGCGGCCTCAACGGCGGGTGCTTCCTCTGCCGGGGTCTCGGCTGCTGCCTCGACACTTGCGGTCTCTTCAACACCCTGTTTACCCTCGGCTTCGGGAGCCGCTTTTTCAGTCTTATTCTCTTTTGCAGCCGATGACGCCTTTTCCGCTCCCGGCTTCGGGAGGCCGGCAGGCCAGCGTCCCGTCATCGCATAGTCCATCAGCATCGCCGCCTGGTCCAGCGTCACGGAACTCCCCGCAACTTTGACATCGAATCCAAGCTCTTTGGCTTTGTTCAGCAGCTCGCTGTTGGACATTCCGGCTTCGGCCGCAATCTCCTGGATCTTGACTTTATCACCCATCAGTGTAGCACTCCTTTAGTAGCTTGACAAAAGCCTCCTCCTCGATCCGGAAGCGTTTTGACAGTTGTTTGATCCTCTTCGTATTCTGACTGCAGGCGCGGCAGATATAACTACTCCGGCCCTGACCGCGATAGGGTATGACCCGACCACCTTCAAACTGTATTCGGATTAATGTATGTTGGGGTTCTCTGTTTCTGCAGGCAATACACATTCGAATAGGATATTTTTTCACGGGCATTATACCAAAAAAGTCAGGACTTTCCTATGACGCCGAGATTGTCAAGACCGTGGGTCATGACCCGGAACTGGGGAAAGCGCTCCGCCAGGGCTGCCGCCAGGGCATCGGCATCGTCGGCGTAGGCCAGATTGAAGAAGGTCGACCCGCTGCCGGAGAGGGTGCTCATGAGCGCTCCGTGCTCCAGCGCGGTCTTCTGGACGTCAAAGAGTTCGGGCATCATCTTCATGCGACGCTCCTGATGGATCTTGTCTTTGGCGGCGATCCGCAGCAGATCCCAGGATTCACTCATGAAGAGCGCCGTCATATAGGCTGCTCTCGAGAGGGAATAGACCAACTCCTCTTTGGTATACATCTTGGGAAGGACATTGCGGGAGCGATTAGTGGAGATCCTTTGGTTCGGCACCACCAGGACGGCCCGCAGATAGGCGGGAAGACGCCGTTTTTTACTGTAGACTCTCTCTCCCTCCAGGCAGGCCACATTGAAGCCCCCCATCACCGCGGGCGTGATATTGTCGGGGTGATGCTCATAACGCAGAGCGGTATTGAGGATTTTGCGTTTGTTGTAGCGAACCCCCGCGGCAACATAGGCGGCGGTAATGGCAGCCACGATCACCGCCGAAGAACTCCCCAGCCCCCGGGAAATCGGAATTCGATTGGTAAACTCGAAGCGAAAGACCGGCTGTTTGCCCCCGGTAAGGCGCCGGTACTGTTCGTTGAAGATATGGAGAAAGAGGGTATTCTTCTTGATCTTGGGATTTTCAGCCCCTTCCCCCTTGGTGGAGACACTCAGAAATCGGGAGGGCTTGATGATGATCTCGTTGCGCAGATCGATGGCGAGCCCCAGGGTATCGAACCCCGGCCCCAGATTGGCACTCGTCGCGGGTACACTGATAAACACATCGGGCCTTTAGACGGCAGGCAGTCGATAGTCGGGCCGGTTTCCCGGCTCCCGTTCCAGTGCCTCCAACGAAGAGGGGAACGAGAACTCCTGCACAATGGTTTCCTCGAGAGGTTGCGTAATTATAGTCTCTTTTTCTTTGACGAAATAGAGGCGACCCATGGCCTTGAGGGGGCGACCGCCGTTGAGGGCGAAAGCACTGACCGCTCCGAAGGGGATCCCCCGCAGCAGTCGCAAGGTCTCCAAAGCAATATAGGTGAGTTTGATCCCCATCTGGCTGCCGGGACCGTTGACATAGAGGATCTCGTCAGGCCTCTCTTCACGCAAGAGACGGTCCAGTTCCGGCAGCAGAACCTCGGAAGCATAGCCGTCGCGTTCCCAGCTGCGCTGCAGTTCACCTCCCTCATAAAGGGCAAACTGCAGTGGAGAGGCGACAGGATTGATCAGAAGCGTTCGCTTAGGCAAAACACCGCTCATACTGGGGACTGCGAATCTGTTCCAGCGCCACCACCTCGTAGTTGGCCACATCGGCCAGGAGCTTTTCCGTCAGGCGATGGTTGAGATCGTGGCTGCCGGCAAAAGAGCGGTATCGGCCCAATAGGTTGTGACCCGTCACCATCATATCCCCCATGGCATCCAGGATCTTGTGGCGGACAAACTCGTCGGAGTAGCGCAAGCCTTCAGGGTTGAGAACCTTGTGTTCGTCCAGGCCGATGGCGTTTTTCAGGCTGGCGCCCAGGGCGAGATTCTGACTCTGAAGATACTGGATATCTTTGGCGAAGCCGAAGGTTCGGGCCCGGGCGATCTCCTCCATGTAGCTGCTCAACGTAAAATCGAAGGCGAAACGTTGACGACCGATGGCGGGATGGTCGAAATCGATCTCGAAATCGAAGCTGATCTCCTCGGAGGGCTCCAGGCGGACGAACTTCTCTCCCTCCCGAATCTCCACCGGCTGACGGATTTTCAGGAAGCGCTTGGGCCGTTCGAGCGTGCGGATCCCCGCCTCCTGAAGCAACAGGCAGAAGGAGACGGCACTGCCGTCCATGATGGGCATTTCATTGCCCTCCAGGACGATCCGGAGATTGTCGATTCCGTGGGCGTAGAGGGCCGAAAGGAAATGTTCGATGGTGGAGATATAGCCGTCGGGAGCTCCGATGACCGTGGCCATCCGGGTATCGATGACGGCGGAGGGGCTGAGGGGAATGCTCCGGCCCAGGTCGCTGCGGTAGAAGATGATGCCGCTGTCGGCATCGAGAGGCTCGATCCTCAGACGGATCGATTCACCCTTATGGAGACCGATTCCCACCACTTCGGTCGGTTTCGCAATAGTCCGCTGAAACATTTCTTCCTTTCCTTTCGCGCTGACGACGCGGAGTGATTGCCTCTATTATACCTGAATTGAACTCTTTGAAAAACCCAAGAGTTACGGTTTCGCTCCCCCGCCGATAATCCTGTCCGCTTCCCGGAAGACGGCATTGATATGACTGTTGATCCAGTTCTGCTTCATCCAATCCATGGGCCAGACCTCCACCCCCTGGACCAAAATCCCGAAATGGAGATGATCCCCCAAAGCCAATCCCGTCTTGCCGGTTCGGGCGATCACCTGCCCGGCCCGCACATGCTCCTTTTCGCTGACCAGGACCGAGGAGCAGTGGCCGTAGAGCGTGTAGAGACCGAAGCCGTGGTCCAGGATCGGCATATTGCCGTAGATCCCGTTGTAACCGGCGAAGACCACCGTCGCCGGATTGGAGCTGACGATCGGCGCATGGCGGACACTGGCCAGATCGTACCCCAGATGGTAGGAGAGAGAAACCTGACGGTTACGATCCCGATAGTAGTAGTGGCGTTCATCCCCGAAATCCGCGACACGTTTGGCACTCTTGAGCGGATAGAAAGCTTTCAGACGCCAGCGGTAGAAATCAACGGGACTGGGAGCGGCGGTGTAGTGATGGATCAGAGCTTCGTTGTGTTGTCGCATCCCTTCATTGACCGCTTTGAAACGGCGGAGCGGATCGGTGATGGCTGCAATTTTGGGATCGAGTCGGGCAATCTCGGCGATCTTTCCCTGGAGAAAACGGTCGCTGAGTCCGATCCATGAGACCCGATAGCTCCGATCGATCCGTTCAAAAGCGATACGTGCTTCGGTGCGGTTGCCGGCCTTGTCCACCGCCACCACTTTCGGATCGAAAATCTCATCACGAAACGGCCAAGCCACCAGGGTTGCCCAATATCCTTTGACCCGATAAGGTAAGGGTTTGAAACGTTTTTTACCCACCTGGACATAGACATCTTCCAGATGCTTATCCGTCGCCCGGAAGATCACCAGTCCGCTCCCCCCTTTGACGACACTGGGACTCCGGGCGACGATTCCCACCCGTGGAGGACGAGTATCGACCAGAACCTTGGCTACCGCTGCGGCACGGTTGCCCTCTCCCAGGTTCCAGAGGCTTCGGTCTTTGACCTCCACCCTCAGATGCCAGGGGGCCTTTTGGGGATCGAGCCCACTCTCTTTGGGAAGCGTGACGGCGATAACACTTTGACGTTGCGGGGCAGTAAAAGTCCCAGAGCTTACCGTCACTTCCCGTTTCCCGTCTCCCAGAAGCACCCAATAGCTTCCCAAGCCCTGATTGTCTTCGATGGCTACTTTGATACTCTTGCCCGGTGCCCAGAAAAAACTCGGTTGCAAGATGACTTTCGGCGGTATGCGTTCAAAACGGGGCGAGAGGTAGAGATAGCCCGCCGCTCCCGCCACCAGAAGCAGCAGAATCAACCAGAGCCAGCTTCCCCGTTTTTTTCGGCGACGTCCGTATCCATAATTTCGTCTCATTGTATATTTATGACTCCTTCCTCTTTGATCCGATCCAGGAGTCGATCGATCAACTCCTCCGTCGAAAGCGTTTCGGTCTCAAAACCGGCGGCGACGGTATGCCCCCCACCGCCAAACTCCCGGGCAATCCTCATCACATCGGCTCCTTTGGAACGCAGAGAAACTTTGCGACTGTCGGGACGCTCCACGATTAGAATCGCCACCTCTACCGTCACCAGGGAACGGGCATAGTCCACAATCCCATCCAGATCGTCATAACGGGCCCCGGTCGCTTCCAGATCCTTGCGGGTGACGGTCATCACCGCCACCTGCCCCTCCAAGTAGAGACGCAGTGACTCCAGAGCCCGTCCCAAAACCCGCAGCGACGCCAGGGAGCGGCGCTGCAGCATCGCCTGGGCTACCCGACCGGGTTCCACCCCCAGAGCGATCAGCTCCCGAGCCACTTCGAAACTCTCCTCACTGACGTTGGCGGTGGTGAAGTAACGAGTGTCGGAGATGAGAGCCGCATAGAAGGCCTCGGCACTGCCCCGGGGAATCTCGAAAAGAGGTTCGAGAAAACGGTAGGCCACCTCAGAGCTGCTCACCGCCTCCGGCCGCACCAGGTTGAGCGTGCCGAATCCCGTGTTGCTGGGATGGTGATCGATGTTGACGATCCGGCGCCCTTCCAGATCAAAACCCAGTCGGTCCGGACTGCCGCAGTCGCAGGTGATGATCAGCGAATTGTCGTAGTCGATCTTCTGTTTGATTCGCCCGAACCCTTCGAGAAAATCGAGGTGTCGGGGAAGCTCACGGGTTGCGTTGGCAATCTCCACCCGGTACCCCTCTTTTTTGAGAAGAAGGTAGATACCCAGGGAGGTACCGATGGCATCGGCATCGGGATGGATATGGGAGAGGATGCTGACGGCGGTATGGTCTCCCAGAAGCTGAAGAAACTGCTCCCGTTCTTTGGGGGAGAAGTGGAGTTTCTTATCGTGCTTCACGCCTCGACCTTCATGGAGAGGTCGGGCCAGGTCGCCTGATGGATGATGCTGCCGGAACTGATAGCATCCACGCCGGTTCCGGCGAGAGTGCGGATCGTCTCAAGCGTGACGTTGCCGCTGGCCTCCAACAGGATATGAGGATAGCGCTCATTACGGAGGTTGACCACTTCCCGGATCGTCGCACTATCCATATTGTCACACATCACGATATCGGCTCCCGCCGCCATCGCTTGACGGGCCATCTCCAGATCCTCACATTCGATCTCGATTTTGGCGGTGAAGGGAATCTGACGCCGAATCTGTTTCATAAAGGATTCCAAATCCCCAATGGCCCGCAGGTGGGTGTCCTTGAGCATCAGACAGTCGTCGAGCCCCATACGGTGGTTCTGCCCGCCGCCGCAGCGCACGGCGTACTTCTCGAAGGCCCGCAGTCCCGGACGGGTCTTGCGGGTATCGAGGAGCACACAATCAGCGCCTTCCAGTTCGGCGACGTACCGGGCCGTCAGCGTGGCGATACCGCTGGCATGAAGAGCCAGGTCGAGAATCGTCCGCTCCAGGGAGAGCAGATCCCGGGAATCCCCCCGGATCTCCAGCAGTCGATCTCCGGGAGTGAAGCGCTCTCCGTCCCGAATCTTCCACTCCAGCTTCAGGGGGTAAATCCCCGCCAGCGCCTCGATATACTCCCGCCCGGCAAAGACCCCTTCGCTTTTGGCCAGGATATAGGCGCCGAGGGGGCGCGATTGGCTGATCCGGGCGAAGAGATCCCCCCGCCCTAGATCCTCCTCGACAGCCCGGCGGACAAAATCCTCGATCAGTCGTTGGGAGACGGTCATCGGATCTCCAGCATACGTTCCAAGGCAAGACGGGCATAGTGGACTGTCTCCTCGTCCACGTGGATCTCATTGAGAGGGGTACCCTCTTCGATGGATTTGAGGGCACGGTAGAGATCCTCCAGGGTCGTTTCGTTCATCGTGGGGCACTCGGGCTTGGTGGAGGAGAGGACATAGGTGTTTTTCTCGCGCATGCGGTGGACCAGGTTGTATTCGGTCCCCACGGCTACTTTCTGCTCGGGATCGAGTGCGTTGACATACTTGATCAACTGGGAGGTGGAGCCGACGAAATCCGCCGCCTGCACCACCGACGGGTCACACTCGGGATGGACGGCGATCTTGATATCGGGGTATTTGCGGCGGTAGAAGTTGACATCGTCCACGGTAAAGAGCTGATGGACGGAGCAGAAACCGTTGAAGCAGAGCACGTCGGCCGCTTTGGGATCGCACCCCTCTTCCCCGACGACACAGGATTTGAGCCCCATCATGTTGGCCACATTCTGCCCCAGACAGCGGTCGGGGACGAAGAGGATCTTCTTGCCGCTCTCCATACCCTTTTCGATGATCTTGACGGCGTTGGAGCTGGTACAGACCAGACCGCCCATCTTGCCGACCTTGGCCTTGACGGTAGCATCGGAGTTGATGTAGGTAATGGGCAGAAGCTCCTCCCGGCTCACCCCACCCTTTTCGATCGCTTCGACGGTCTCGTCGTAGTAGCTGCTGTCGATCATCCGCGCCATGGCGCAGCAGGCGATTTTGGGCATCAGTACCCGTTTTTCTGGCGCGATCACTTTGACGCTCTGTCCCATGAAACCCACCCCGCAAAAGACCACCCAGGGGTTCTCATCGGCCTGACATTTGCGGGCCAGCTCCAGACTGTCGCCGGTGACGTCGGCCATCTCGAAGACCTCGTCCCGCTGATAGTAGTGGGCCACCACCGTTACGGGAAGCTCGCGTTTCAGGCGCTCGATCTCGGCGCGATAGTCGATACTCATTGCTTGGACCACCTTTGTGTGAAAGTTCCTGAATTATACACTATTCCTTTTTGGGTAAAATAGCGATCCGAAAAACGACACCCTATCGTAAAAAGATTACCCATAATGGAACGAAAGGTCTCTCTGTGATACAGCTCTTTACCAATCTCAATATTCTACTCTACCTCGCCGCCTACCTGATCGCCGGCATCCCCTTCGGCTATCTGCTGGCCAAGTCTTTCGCCGGGGTCGATATCAAGCAGGAAGGCAGCGGCAACATCGGCGCCACCAATGTCCTGCGGGTCCTCAAGGAGCGCGATCCCGCCCTGGCCAAAAAGCTGGGAGCCGCCACGCTCTTCCTCGACGCCGTCAAAGGGGTTGCGGTCCTCCTGGTCGCCAAATGGCTAGGGGCTCCTCCCTCCACCCTTTGGACCATCGCCGTCCTGGCGGTCTGGGGGCACTGTTTCAGCATTTTCCTGGGCTTCGAAGGGGGCAAAGGCGTCGCCACCGGCTTCGGCGTCCTGCTCTTTCTCCTTCCCGTTCCGACCCTGATCGCCCTGGCTGCCTGGGCCGTCGCCGCCAAAACCATCAAAATTTCCTCCCTCTCCTCCCTGATCGCCTTGGCCACGCTGTTGATCGCCAGCTATGTCCTCTATCCCCAGGGGGTTCCCGGCATCGGCACCCACGCCCCGGTCTGGATCATTGCCATCACCGTCTTCTACAAACATATCCCCAATCTCGTCCGCCTCTTCAAAAAAGAGGAAGCCCCCGTCGCATGAAAATCGAAATCCACTCCCTCGAGATCGACGCCGTCATCGGGATCCTTCCGACAGAGCGTCAAACCCCCCAGAAGATCCTTGTCGATCTGGAAGCGGAATATCGCTACGACGGAGAACACTACCTCGACTATGCCGCTGTTGTGCAGGAGATCCGCCGGACACTGGTCCGAGAGCAATTCGGCCTGCTCGAAGAGGGCCTGGCGTTTCTGAAGCGGCAGATCATCACCGAACATCCCGAAATCTCCTCTCTTTTTATCCGTCTGAGCAAACCTGATATCCTCCAGGAGTGCACCGTTGCCGTCAGTGAACGATGGAAGCGTTGAAAATATTTGAAAAATCGGCTTTTTTCAGGGGAGGAGAGGAATTTTTTCTGCTATATTTGTGCTATAATTAAAAAAATCTTAAACTGAATGAAGGCTTAACGATGCGTATTCTTATCATCGAAGACGAGGTGACTCTGAGCAAAACCCTGGGTGAAGGGCTCAAAGAGTACGGCTACCAGAACGATATCGCCGAGAGTCTGGCCGACGGCCGCTACTACCTGGATATCCGCAACTATGATCTGATCCTGCTGGACTGGATGCTCCCCGACGGCAACGGGGTCGATCTGATTCCCGAGATCAAGGAGAAGCGCCCCAAGACCGCCGTCATCGTCCTCTCCGCCCGGGACGACAAAGAGAGCGAGATCGAGGCGCTGAGGGCCGGAGCCGACGACTACATCAAAAAGCCTTTCGACTTTGACATCCTCCTGATGCGTATCGAAGCCAAGCTCCGCTTCGGCGGCAGCAACATCATCGAGATCGAGGAGCTGGTCATCAATCCCGAAGAAGAGAAGATCATCTACAAGGGCGAGACTATCGAACTCAAAGGTAAGCCTTTCGAAGTCCTCACCCACCTGGCGATGCACAAAGATCAGATCGTCTCCAAAGAGCAGCTTCTCGATGCCATCTGGGAGGAGCCCGAGCTGGTCACCCCCAACGTGATCGAAGTCGCCATCAACCAGATCCGCCAGAAAATGGATAAACCTCTGGGCATCGTCACCATCGAAACCGTACGCCGGCGGGGTTACCGCTTTTGCTTTCCTCAAAAAGCCTAAGACTCAACTTTCTCCTCAAGCTCACCGCCTCCATGGCGGTGCTGTTGAGCTTTTTTTCCGTCATTCTCTATACCTATATCAATATCAATGTGGAGACGAGCCTCCGATCTGCCATGATCAAACAGGCCAACTACCTCTTCGCCAAATATGACAACCTGGAAGAGGCCCTCAAAAAACAACGGACCCTGCTGCGTAGAACGCTCAAGATCAACGCCCGGATTGCCCGGGCCCCGGAAGCCGCCTATCGCCCCAGGCACTTCCAGCAGATTGTCCGTCACGGTCATACCTATCTCCAGGCCTATTTCCCTTACAACTTCCAACAACAGCGCTATCTGATCCTCACGGCCGATATCACCCAACAAAAACGAATGGAACACCAGGTTTTTCGCTCGATTGTCCTGCTCAATATTCTGGCCATGGGCCTCATCATCCTCTACGCCTTTTTCCTCTCCAAAATGCTGCTCTCCCCGATCCGCTTCTTCTCCCAAAAGCTGGAGCGGATGAATGAAAACATTCTCGAGCCGCTCGACCTGGAAAAGATTCCTCTGGAATTCCGTCCTTTGGGACGATCCATCAATCAGCTTGTGGCAAGAATCAAAAGTTTTCTCCTCTACAAAAAAGAGCTCTTTGTCGGAACCGCCCACGAGCTGAAAACCCCCTTGGCGGTCATCAAAACCCGGGGCCAGGTGGCGCTAATCAAAAAGACGAAGACCCCCGAAGAACTGGAGCGGGTGATCCGGGAAAATATCGCCACGGTAGACGACATGAACCGGATCGTCGGCTCCATCCTGGAATTCGGTCGGGCCGAGGGGGCCCAGTTCGAGCCTCCGGTAGAGCTGGACCTCATCGAACTCCTCCGGAAAAAGGCGGCAGAGTTCTCTCTCCTGGCCGAAGCTTCGGGCAAACGGCTGCGATCCCGACTGACCCCCGAACAGCTCCCGGCGCGCATTCAACCCCTGCTGCTGACCCAGATTCTGCAGAACCTGATTCAAAACGCCCTGCGCTTCACTCCCGAGGGGGGAACGGTCCGCCTTTTCTCCTATCGCAAAGGGGACAACCTGGTAGTTAAAATCCGGGATGAAGGACCGGGGATCGAAGAGGGAGTGGATCTCTTTGCCCCCTTCAAACGTTCCGCCGACTCCCCCGGCGCCGGGCTGGGGCTCTTTCTGGTCAAAAGCGCCGCCGATGCCCTGGGAGCCGAAGTGACGCTGCGCAACCGCCGGGACGGACGAGGAGCGGTGGCCACTTTCATTCTTCCTCTCGAAAAAAATTCCGTCTGATCGGTTTTTGCCTCTTTCGCTTAAGGTTCCATTGGCTATAACTCGGGAATCAAATCCAGCTACGAGGATGAACCATGGCGCTACTGATTACTGAAGATTGCATCGCCTGCGACGCTTGTCGCGAAGAGTGCCCCAACGAAGCGATCGAAGAGAACGATCCCATCTACATCATCGATCCCGACCGCTGCACCGAGTGTGTCGGTTTCTTCGACGAACCTCAGTGTATCGCCGTCTGCCCCGTTGACTGCATTATCCCGGATCCCGACAACGTCGAGAGTGTCGAAGAGCTCAAATTCAAATTCGAACAACTCCAGGAGGAGCAGTAGGCTTCCGATGCCCAAACGTATCGCCGTCATCGACATCGGTTCCAACTCCGCCCGGTTGGTGATCTTCCAACGCACCAGCCGCTACGGCTTTCACCTCATCGCCCAGCAAAAGAGCCGCGTCCGTATCGGAGAAGGGGCCTATGAGGCGGGGGGCTATCTCCAGCCGGTCGGCATCCGCCGGGCCTTCGGAGCTCTGCACTCTTTTACCCACACCCTCAAAGAATACAAAGTCCACAAAATCCACTGTGTCGCCACCTCCGCCCTACGAGACGCCCCCAACCGGGAGGCCTTTCTCCGGGTCGTCCGTCAGCGCCTCGGTCTGCAGATCCGGGTCATCGACGGACTCAAGGAGGCCCGCTACGGGGCGATCGCCGCGTTGAACCTGCTGCCGATCGAGGAGGGCATCACCGTCGATATCGGCGGCGGCTCCACCGATATGGCGCTGATCCGAAACGGTCGCATCGTCGAAGCGGTCTCCCTGGATCTGGGAACCGTCCGGATCAAAGAGCTCTTTACCGATACGGGACGCGGCCTCAAAGAGGCCAAAGCCTCTATCCGCCAACGTCTCGAAATCCTCCCCGATAATTTCCGCAGTTCCCTGGCCATCGGCATCGGCGGAACCGCCCGGGCCCTGGCCCGGGGCATCATGATCGAAAGCGACTACCCTTTCGACAAGATCCACGCCTTCGGCTACCGGCTCAAAGAGCACAAAGCCTATCTCAAAACGATCGTCGAAGCCCCGATGGAACATCTGGGAGAGCTCTCCATCAAAAAGAACCGTTTCGACACGATCCGGGAGGGGGCGCTCATCTTCCTAGAGGTCCTGCGCCGTCTGGAGGCCGATGAAGTTCTCACCAGCGGCGTCGGGGTGCGGGAGGGGGTCTTCCTCCATGATCTACTGCGTCGGGACAGCCTGCGCTTTCCCCCGGGGATCAACCCCAGCCTCCGCAGCATCAAGGACCGCTTCGATCTCCTCAAGCTCCCCGAGGGGAACAAACAGCGCATCGGACGGCGGCTCTTTGAAACCGTCGCCGACCGTTACAGAAGCCGACCGGAGCATCTGCAGCTGCTCTCCGACGCCCTGAGTCTCTCCAATATCGGCAAGATGCTCACCATCTACAAAGAACACCAGCACGCCTTCTATATCGCCATGCAGGAGCTCAACTTCGGCTTCACCCACTCTCAGATGCTCACCATCGCCCTGCTGATGCGCTCCAAAGGGGATTCACTCTATTACAAGCCGCTCTACCGGCGCTACAAGCCGCTCTTGCCTTCCAAAGAGGTGATCAAGTGGCTCAGTTTCGCCTACACCCTCACGCTGATCCTCCACGAAAACTCTTCCAAAGCCGCCATCGACTTCTCCTGGAAGGGCGACACCCTGCAAATCCACAGCGACCGTCCCCTCTATCTGGCCCATGAAGCCATCGCCGGTCTCCAGACCCCCAAAGGGATCACCGTCGAACTCCTCGACGGCTGGGAGAGTGCCTGCAGCGGCGAGATTGACGAAGTGATAGGACGGCAGGGGTAAAAGCGTTACTCCCAATCTTTCGGGATCCGGTTTTCCCGGGCCAATTTGGCGAAATGCTCCAGCTCCCGGCGGCGCAGTATCCGAATAATGTTGGTGGTCCCGGGGACTCCCGGAGGGTCTCCCGCCGTCACCACATAGTTGTGCTCGGGCTTCAGGACCTTTTTTTCCAATCCCCGGCGAATCACGTCGATCATCATCTGCCGCGCACTCTCCGCCGCCGAACGGAAAGCCGGAACGACCCCCCAGACCATCGTCAGCTTACGGGCGACTTCCTCCGTATGGGTCACGGCATAGATCGGCTGCTTCGGACGATAGCGTGAGAGCTTCCGCGCCGACTGTCCGGAGCTGGTGATGGCCAGAATCGCCGCCGCGTCGATATTCTCCACCAGGTTGACCGCCGATTCGTCGATCACATCCATTTCGTCGCTGTAGGGAAACTGATGAATTTTGAAATAGGGATAGACCGCTTCCGCTTCCCGGATCGTGACGCTCATCGTCTCCACCGCCTGGACCGGGAACTCCCCGATGGCGCTCTCCTCCGAGAGCATCAGACAGTCGGAGCCGTCCAGGACTGCATTGGCTACATCGCTGATCTCCGCCCGGGTCGCCCGCTCCGCATGGGTCATGCTCAGGAGCATCTGGGTCGCGGTGATTACCGGTTTGGAGGCTTCGTTGGCTTTGCGGATCAACAGCTTCTGCACCTCCGGGACCCGATAGTAGGGGATCTCGATCCCCAGGTCTCCCCGGGCCACCATTAGCCCGTCACTCACGGCCAGAATCGCGTCGATGTTCTCCACCGCGTCGAACTTCTCGATCTTGGCGATGAGATCCTGCTGCCCCTCCAGGGAGCCCACCAACTCCCGGACCCGAGTGATATCCGACGCTTTCTGGACAAAGGAGATCGCCATAAAATCGACACCGTGCTCGACCCCCCAGGCGATATCTTCTTTGTCCTTCTCGGTCAGCACATCCAGGTCGAGCCGGGTGTTGGGAAAGTTGACTCCCTTGCGTGACGAGAGCATCCCGCCGCTGATCACCTCCGCCTCCACGCTCCGGCCGATCCGCACCACTCTGGCACAGATGATCCCGTCATAGAGGTAGATCAGCTCACCCACTTTGAGCTTGTCCAGAAGCTCCGGGTGGTTGAGGCTCACCACCAGGTGATGGGGCCGGTCGAAATGCCCCACCACCTCATCCCGGACAAACTCGATCCGATCTCCCACCTCCAGGAAAAGATCCTTCTCCAGCTTGCCGATGCGCACCTTGGGACCGCTGATATCCTGCAAAATCCCCACATGCAGACCGGTCCGGCGGGAGGCTTCCCGGATCGCTTCCAGGCTCTGCCGATGGTAGGCGTGATCGCCGTGACTGAAATTGAGCCGGAAGAGATTGGCTCCTGCCCGGATCATCTCCGTCAATCGCTCCACCGACTGGCAGGCCGGCCCTACCGTCGCCAGAATTTTGCAATGTTTTTTCATCCCCTCTCCTTTCTGCTGCCGCTAGAAACGCCTTCCTGTCAAAAATATGGTATCGACGAAAGCGCGAAGTGTTTCTGAAGCCAGAAAGCTCCCGCCAGAATCCCGAGAGAAACCCCCGCGACGAAAAGATAGAATAAACGCCGATGCCCGCTGGCCAGATAGCCGCCGATACCCCCGAGAAGCAGGCCGCCGATATGAGCACTCATATCGATCCCGGGGACCGCCAGATCGAAAACAAGGTTCAACCCCAGAATGATCCCGAATTCTTTCAGAAACGTATGATAGTGACTCCCCAGCCGCTCCCGATGAAAGAGGACGAAGCCCCCTAGCGCCCCGAAGATCCCGAAGATCGCGCCGCTGGCGCCGATGATGACCGTATCCGGGTGCAAAGCGAGAGAGAGTAGAAAACCCCCGATCCCGGAGAGAAAGTAGATCAGCAGATAGTCCAGAGGAGGAAAGTAGACTTCCATGATCCGCCCCACGATGTAGAGAGAGATCATATTCAGTGCCAGATGTTCGATACCGCCGTGGAGGAACATGGCGCTCAGCAGCCGCCACCACTCTCCGCCTTCAAAGAGCGCCGGGCCGTAGAGACCGCCGCAGGCGACCAGGGTCTTGCCGCCGATCGTCCCCCAATCTCCGCCGCAGAGCCCCTCGGCGATGTATCCCAGGAGCGAAAGTCCGATCAACCCCCAGGTCAGCGGTGTCGATCCCCCTCCCCGCTCCATCAGGCCTGGACGATCGCTTCGGAGAAAATCACCCCGTCAATCCCGAAACGCGCCATCGTCTCGATCCCCCGTTCACTTTCAACCAAAACAAGAATCTTCATATCAAAGAGATACTCCTCCGCCACTTTCTGCAGCACGATCGCCAATTCGTGCTGACAGATGGCATACGCGGCCCCGACGGCATTGGCGAAGATCGCCTCTTTGATCGACCCGGTGGTCACCGCAAAAATCAGATCGTTTTTCCGACAATGTTTCGCCAGCTCGATGGAGACACTCAGGGGCTCCAGCAGCAGCACATCTTCCGGCCGTGTCCGGGCGATGTCCTCCAGAGAAAAGACTTTGACAAAGCGGGGACTTTCGATCCAGGGATGTCCGAAAATCAGCATAGATATACTCCTTGATTATTTGAATCTTTTTTAGGTCGCTTATTTGGGAAGGCACTCTCTACTACAGTAATATTTTCCCCGATAGAATATCGCCTCTTTCTTCACCACATAGGTGGAGCATTTGCTGCACTCCACCAGAGTCTCCCCCTCTTCAGCCTCTTCAGCCTCTTTGGAGCGGTTCTCTTTTTTCCCGGGCAACACACTTCCCCCCGCTACCCGATAAAGCGCATAGAGGATCCCGCCGATGATCAAGAGCTTCAGCCACACGGTACAACCATCCTACTAGACGTCGGCAAGCGTACGGGCGGCCGGATAGGCTTCGAGCCGCTCCACGGGAATCGGTTTGCCGGTCTTTTCACAGATCCCGTAGTCTCCCTCTTCGATGCGTTTGAGGGCCTCATCTACTTCGTGAAGCTGACGCTTCAGATCCTGCAACAGACGCTGATCGATGGCGTTTTGGGCGTCGATCTCCGAAATATCGCCCCGATCCTCCGCTTCGGAAGCTGCCACCTCCAATGCCTGCGTATCTCCGGCCACACCGTCGATCTCTTTGAGCAAACGCTCACGTTCCGCCTCAAGCAGTGCTTTGAAGTGCTCCAGATCCAGATCGTTCCGTTTCTTCATCGTTCACCTTCTCACTAAAAGATATTGGAAGTAATCATATCACGTTTCTACCGATTTTTCGGTTTGGGGCAGGAGGTAGAGGTAACGTCTCGGTACCCGCTCGACGATCCGGACCCGAAGCCCCGGAGGAATCGTTTCGATCTCCTCTGCCAGACGACTCCCTTTGTAGAAGAGGTAGCGGGTCTGCGCGTCACTCAGCTTCGCCGTCAGTTTCAAAAGCAGCCCGGTATCACTCACCGCCCGGGAGCTGATAAGGCCGAAAGGAGCATGCCGGAGCTCCTCCACCCGTCGGCGGGCGACCGTCACCCGATCCAGGCCCATCTCCAGGGCCGCATAGCGTAGAAAGGCCGCCCGTTTCTTCAGCGGTTCACAAAGCACCGTCGGCACCTCCGGCCACGCCGCCGCCAAGATCAGCCCCGGAAACCCGGCCCCCGTTCCCACATCCAGCAGCGAGTCGGGTTTTTCAACAAAAGTATGCGGATAGAGGGAGTCCAGCACATTGGCCGCCACCGCCTCCGGCGACGCATCCGCCGTCAGATTGTGAATAACATTCCACTCCTGCAACAGCTCGGCGAAACGTCCCAGCCGCTCTAGAAGCGCTTCGTCATATTCCAGACCGCCCTCGTTCAACTTTCGCCGCAGGAGCCCTCTCAATAACCGTCCACTTTCATCCATCATTTACTCTTTAAAACATCTTCCCCACAGGACATAATCGAACAGACGTCAGCCCCTCGCGTTTTCTTTTTCTTTGCTTCGTTTCCTTTTTCTTTGTCGCGTAAACAAAGAAAAAGAAATGAAGAAGAGACCCTGAAGCCTTCATTTAATGGAAAGGGGTACTCATTTAGCCTCTTCACAGGTTCGTGGGATTACAATCCCACTCTACCCGACTTCTTCGGTTCCTCATTCCTAATTCCTCATTCCTAATTTGCTTTGAGTGCAATGCACTCAAAGCAAATGTCCCATCTGCTCTTTTTTGGTCTGCAGATACTTTTCATTATAGGGGTTGGGCGTGATAACGAGAGGAATACGCTCCACGATCTCCACATTTTGCAGCGATTCGATCTTCCGGGGATTGTTGGTCAGCAGACGCATCCGGGTAATGCCGAAATGTTCCAGGATCGTCTCGACGATCTCATAAGTCCGTTCATCCGCGGCGAATCCCAGCTGATGGTTCGCCGCCACGGTATCGAGCCCCTGATCCTGCAGGGCGTAGGCGTTGACTTTGTTGAGCAGGCCGATGTTGCGCCCCTCCTGCCGGTGATAGATCAGCATCCCCCCCTCGGCGGCGATCCGTTCCAGGGCCGCCTGCAGCTGCTCCCCACAGTCACATTTGATCGATCCCAGAGCATCGCCGGTAAGACACTCGGAGTGGACCCGCACCAGCGGGACCTCCGGCAGCGGTTCGGTAAACATGGCCAGATGCTCTTTGTCCCCTTCCCGAAAAGCCTGGATCCGGAAAGTCCCGTGACGCGTGGGCAGGGTAGCGATATTGGAGATTTCGATTTTTTTCATGGAGGCATTATACCCCAAGCCGCCCCAGAGACAAAAACGTAAATTTGGGTTAAAACGAGTAAAATTAGCCAAACCTCTTTCAAAGGAAACCCCGATGTTTACCCGATTCCGACGCAAACGCCTCTCTCCGGTCCTGAGGGATCTGCTCCAGGAGACCCACCTGAGCACGGACGATTTCATCTACCCTCTCTTTATCCGCAGCGGTGAGGGGATCCGCAATGAAGTCGCCTCCATGCCCGGGGTCTTTCAGCTGAGTATCGACGAAGCGATCCGGGAGTGTGATGAGCTCAAAAGCCTGGGGCTCCGGGCGGTGATTCTCTTCGGTATCCCCGACGTCAAAGACAGTGTCGGTTCCGACGCTCTCTGCGAGCACGGCATCATCGCCACGGCGATCCGGGAGCTCAAAGCGGCCCATCCCGACCTCTTCGTCGTTACCGACCTCTGCTTCTGCGAATACACCGACCACGGCCACTGCGGGATCCTCGACCCGGTCCTGGAGACCGTGGACAACGATGCGACGCTCCTCAACCTGGGCAAGCAGGCGGTGATCCATGCCAAAGCTGGGGCCGATATGATCGCCCCCAGCGGGATGATGGACGGGATGATCACCGCCATTCGGGAAGCTTTGGACGCAGCGGGCTACGAGCATCTGCCCATCATGAGCTACTCCACCAAATTCGCCAGCGCCTGGTACGGTCCCTTCCGGGACGTAGCCGAGAGTGCCCCCAGCTTCGGTGACCGCCGCAGCTACCAGATGAACCCCGCCAACCGCCGCGAAGCGATTCTCGAATCCCTCGAAGACGAAAAAGAGGGAGCCGACATCCTGATGGTCAAACCGGGCCTGGCCTATCTGGACATCCTTCGGGACATCCGGGAGGCCAGCCGACTGCCGCTGGCGGTCTACAACGTCAGCGGCGAATACTCCATGCTCAAGATGGCCGCCAAAGCGAGGGTCATCGACTACGAGCGGGTGATGATGGAGACGCTCCTGGGCTTCAAGCGGGCCGGCGCCGACCTCATCATCAGCTACCACGCCAAAGAGGCGGCCAAAATCCTAAAAGAACGTTGAATGGGGAAGGTGGGCCCATAGGGCACCACCCTACAAAAGCTGGATCAGTTTTGTCTTTCGTCGTGGTTTTCCGACCCTCCAATTCCCTCTTCACTCCCGATCTTTGTGTTACAATGATTTCACGTATTTCCTAAAGGATCCCCATCATGAGCGCCAAAGAGTACATCGAGGATGTTCTGAAATTCATCCGGGAGTGTTCCCCCGGTCAGGAGGAGTTCTACCAGGCCGCCACCGAGGTCTTCGAGAGCCTTACCCCTCTGCTGGAAGAGGAACACAAATACCGGGATCACAGCATCCTGGAACGGATCATCCTGCCGGAACGGACCATCATCTT
The DNA here is from genome assembly GCF_015487065.1 of Nitratifractor sp. Classification (GTDB taxonomy): domain Bacteria; phylum Campylobacterota; class Campylobacteria; order Campylobacterales; family Sulfurovaceae; genus Nitratifractor. The sequence continues at coordinate 10,946 of NZ_WFQN01000108.1, read as the reverse complement.
TCGCGTCACTTGGATCGACGACGCCGGAAAGATCCAAACCAATCTGGGCTACCGGGTCCAGTTCAACTCCACTCTGGGGCCCTACAAAGGGGGGCTACGCTTCCATCCTTCCGTCAATCTGGGGATCGTCAAATTCCTGGGCTTCGAACAGATCTTCAAAAACGCCCTCACCGGCTTGGGAATCGGCGGCGGTAAAGGAGGGAGCAACTTCGACCCCAAGGGCAAAAGCGACGCCGAGATCAACCGCTTCTGCCAAGCCTTTATGAACGAGCTCTACCGCCATATCGGCACCACCAAGGATGTCCCCGCCGGGGATATCGGCGTCGGCGCCCGGGAGATCGGCTACCTCTTCGGCCAGTACAAACTCCTCACCGGAACCTTCGAAGGAGCCATGACCGGCAAAGGCGTCGGCTGGGGCGGTTCTTTCGGCCGTCGGGAAGCCACCGGCTACGGCTCGGTCTATTTCGCCGAACATATCCTCAACAAACACGGCGACGAGCTCAAAGGCAAAACCTGCTGCGTCTCCGGAGCGGGAAATGTCGCTACCTACACCATCGAGAAGCTCAAAAGCATGGGCGCGATCCCCGTCACCTGCTCCGACAGCCGCGGGACCATCCACCACCCCAAGGGGATCGACGTCAAGACCCTCAAGGCGATCAAGGAGGTGGGCAGAGAGTCCCTGGAGAAGTACGCCCAGCTCCATCCCGACGCCACCTACATCCCGGCCCACCAGTACCCCGAAGGAGGCCACGCCGTCTGGTCGATCCCCTGCGACGTGGCCTTCCCCAGCGCCACCCAGAACGAACTGACCCTCGTCGACGCCAAAAACCTGGTCAAAAACGGCTGCATCCTGGTCAATGAAGGCGCCAACATGCCTACCACCCCCGAAGCCCTCGAATACCTCCGGAAGCACAAAGTGCTCTTCGGCCCCGCCAAGGCCGCCAATGCCGGGGGTGTCGCCGTCAGCCAGCTGGAGATGGCCCAAAACGCCAGCATGCAGCGCTGGAGCTTTGCCGAAGTGGATACCAAACTCTTCGGCATCATGAAGAGCATCTTCGAAACCGCCGACGAAACCGCCCGGGAGTTCGGCCACGAAGGGGACCTGCTCATGGGAGCCAACATCGCCGGATTCCGCCGGGTCGCCGATGCCATGATCGACGAGGGAGCGGTCTAAATAGCCGGGATGCGATCTAAACAACTGGAAATTTTGAAGAGTTTTTAAAGAATTGTTGCTTTACAGATCTCATTTTTCTGGTAGAATAAAAATTAAATCGCCATTTGATTATTTTTTGAAATCATAAAATATAATGATGTATCGCAGAAGGAAGGGAAAAGAAGAGGTGGTCAAGCATATCAATACATCTCCTGACGAAGAGATGGCCGGCTACTTCAGTAGCGGGGTCGGAAGGATCGCGATTCTCAACATCGCCATGATTCTTCTCTATCTCCTGGCGGGAGGGTTGAGCTTCAGCATCTATCACCAAAACGGTGTCGTGACACTCTCGGCTTTTTTGCCGGAGGGGTTTGCCCTGGCCGGAGTGCTGATCTACGGCCCCCGGATCATCCCGGGGATTTTCCTGGGACAACTGTTGCTGGCGCTCAATTCCGGCCTCGGCTGGTTTCCCGCAGGGGGCATTGCTCTGGTCAATAGTCTCGAAGCCCTCATCGCCTACCGGCTTTCCCGCCGTTATGCGCTGGATCTCAATTTGAGCAGCATCCGCGATCTGATGCTGCTGACGGGGATGATCCTCCTCATTCTGCAACCCTTTAGCGCCATCCTGGGAAACGGCGTCCTCTATCTGGCAGGGATGGAACCGCTCTCCTCTTTTAAAAATAGCCTCTTTTTCTGGTGGTTCGGCAATGTCCTGGGACAGCTGCTCATCACCCCTTTCCTCCTTTTGCTGCATACCGGATATCGACGGATCAATTACCTAAGACTCGGTGTCTACATTTTCGGCATGGCCGCGCTCAATTATCTGATGCAGATCACCCTGCATATCCACAGCCTCCCCGTCCTGATGATGATCACGATTCCCTTGCTAATCCACTGCATCCACAAAGATATGCTCTACGGCTTGGGAGCGGCCGTCGGATTGGCCTTGAGTACCCTCTGGTTCACCCACAACGGCCAGGGGCTCTTCGCCTACAGCTCTCAGGATCTGACCCAATCGCTGTTGAATCTCAACTTTTTCATCCTCTCCAATCTCTTTTTGGCTCTCTTCGTCGGCATCATCTTCCGGGAAAAGGATCAGGCCCTGGCCCATCTGCACGCCGTCGCCCATCAGGATCAGCTGACCGGTCTGCCCAACCGCCACTACCTGCCTCAGCTTTTGAACCATCAACGGCGTGCCGACGATCATACGCTCTCGATGCTCTGCTATCTCGATCTCGACGGATTCAAAAAGATCAATGACCAATACGGCCATGCGGTAGGGGATCTGGTCCTCAAAGAGATCGCCGCACGGATCCGTGCCTTTCTCAGAAACGGCGATGAACTTCTACGCCTGGGGGGCGATGAGTTTCTCATCGTCCTACGAAAAATCAAGCACCCCGATGAGGCCGAAAAGATCATGTCTCGGCTTATCCAAGAGATCGAAGCCCCCATCTACCTTCGCAAGGAGACGCTTCAGCTCTCCGCCAGTATCGGAATGATTCCGCTCCCAAAAAATATCACCGATCCCGATGCGCTCATCAGTCGGGCCGATACCGCCATGTACCGCGCCAAAAAGAACGGTAAAGGACACGTCGTCTTTCTCCAGCAGTAAGTCGATCGCTTCGATCCCTATTGATCCCCGGTGCCCAGCGCATCTAGCATCACTCCCTGCCCCCAGGCAGCCACAAGCGTCAATCCCGTCAAAAGTATCGTGAAATCGAGACCGAAATAGGCCGCCATCATCGGCAGCAGCGGCACTTTGATCGCCCGCGCATAGAAAAAGGCCGCTACCAGGCCGTCACGCATACCGTGGCGTCGCAATTCTTCGATCACCGGATACCAGGCATACATCGGCCCGTGACTGAGCACCCCGGCTCCCAGGGCAATCATCCAGCCCCGCCAACCGCTCTCTTCGCCCAGATGTTTGGCCAAAACTTTCGGATCGAGAAAATAGTTGATCGCGCCGGCGATAAAGACCACCACCGCCAAAATCGGCAGCAGCGTGGCCAAAATGGTCAACATTTTGTGCAAAGCGTGCCCCGCGCCGGGGCTTCCGGCCAGGGCTAGGCCCAGATAAAGCAGACTCACCAACCCAAGCAGTCGTAGCCCCCTCCACCGAGGCCGATTCCGCTCTCTGCTCATCGCCACCACTCCAGGATTCTCACCGTCATGACCGCCACCAGCATCGTCGAAAAAAACGCCAAAAGATTTCGCCGCCAGGTAAATCGAACGCCCAGCACCGACGCCTCCAGAGGCAGCTGCACCACCCCCAGAGTCACCCAGGCCAGGATAAAGGCGGTCACGGCATAGAGGCTCACCCCCTCCTTGAGAAGCTCCCCGCCCAAAATGTAGCTGACGATCGCCTGCCCGACGGCCACCATCCCCGCCAGCGTCCCCACCAGGGTATCGTGCACCGCGTTTCCGTTGAAGACCGAAGCGAGTGTCGCTTCACTGACATAGCTTTGAAACAGTCCCACCAGCCCGATGATCGCCAGGATCATGGGCATCATAGAGAGCATCGAGAGCCCCGCCTGCTTCAGACTCTTCGGGAAACTGATGCTTTTCTCAGCGGACATGACGACTCCTTTGTGGAACTTTCGGAGCATAGCATACTATATTCAACCCAAACCATGCAGTAGAAAGTGTGCCAGATGTGCCAACGCTCGGTCGGCTGGGGTGTTCGACCGAAACGCAGGCGCACCCGGAGGGTGCGTCGAGGCTTTGGACGAATCGCCCATGTCACCGATGATTGGGGCAGATGGCGTACTGGCTAATGCATGATTTGGGTTCCAGGTATTCCATGGGGTCCAGACTCCATGAGCTGAAAATGATGGACAAAAACGGTTGCAAAGAAAAGGATTTGAGCGTCCAGGAAATAAAGTCGAATCGAAAAGTAAGAGAAGGAGGGAAAGCAGTTGAAAGAAAGTGCATCCCTCCGGGGCCGGAGGGAAGATGGGAGTCAGAGTGCTTCTTCGTCCTCTTCACCGGTCCGGATCCGGACGGTGTGCTCGACGGGACTGACGAAAATCTTTCCGTCACCGATCTTGCCGGTGCGGGCCGCCTCTTTGATGGCGTTGATGGCGGTATTGAGATACTCGTCGTTGCTGACGACGATCTCAATCTTGACCTTGGGGATGAAATCCACCACATACTCCGCCCCCCGGTAGAGCTCGCTGTGGCCCTGCTGGCGTCCGTAACCTTTGACCTCGGTGACGGTCATCCCTTCGATGCCCGCCTCGACCAGCGCCTCTTTGACCTCTTCGAGTTTGAAGGGTTTGATCACTGCTTCGATCTTTTTCATGCTTTATCCTTGTTGAAATATTCTCAAGAGTTCCGGGATCAGAGGTTGATCGCCTCTTCACCGTGGACCGCTTCGTCCAGACCCATCAGCTCGGTCTCGTCATCGACCCGTCCGCCGCCGGTAAGGAGGCTGGAGACGAAGTAGACTACCGCGGTCATCACACCGCTGTAGACGATGGTCAGAAGCACCGCTTTGATCTGAGCCATCAACTGGCTTCCCAGATGGAAATTCTCGGGCATCAGATAGGGTGCGATAAACAGCGCCGTAGCGATGGATCCCCAGATCCCTACCAAGCCGTGGACCCAGAAGGCATCCAGAGAGTCATCGACATTGAAGAGCTTTTTGATCTTGGAGACCCCGAAGGCACCCAGGGCACCGCCGATCAGACCGATGATGATGGCTCCGACGACTCCGGCACTTCCCGAAGCGGGAGTGATGGCGACCAGTCCGGCGACGGCACCGGAGGCTCCCCCGACGAGGGTCGCCTTCTTATAGAGGAGATACTCGACAAGCAGCCAGCCGATCACACCGAGAGAGGCGGCGACATTGGTGACCAGGAAGGCGTTGGCGGCGACACCGTCAGCAGCCACTTCAGAACCGGCGTTGAAACCGAACCATCCGAACCAGAGCAGCGCCGCTCCCAGAACCACCAGGATGGGAGAGAAAGGCTTATAGGCACTTTTGCCGAAATCCCGGCGCTTGCCGAGGATCATGGCGACGACGAATCCGGCGACCCCGGCGTTGATATGCACGACGGTACCGCCGGCGAAGTCCATCTCGCCGAAGTTGAGCATCTCACCGCCTCCCCAGGCCCAGTGGGTGATGGGAGCGTAGACGACCAGGATCCAGAGCGCGGCGAAGATCGTAAAGGTGGAAAACTTCACCCGCTCGATCATCGAACCGCTGGCGATGGCCACGGCGATGGCGGCGAAGGTTCCCTGGAAGGCGACGAAGAGCAGCTCGGGAATACTCCCGTTGACCGTCTTGTCGGTGATGCCGGCCAGGAGGATCTTGCCGGTACCGATGATATCACCGGAGCCGAAGGCGATGGAGTAACCGGCGACCACCCAGACCAGGGTACCGACGGCAAAAGCGATCAGGCTCATTCCGATGGTGTTGAGCACGTTCTTGCGGCGGGTCAGACCGCCGTAGAAGAGGGCCAGTCCCGCGGGGGTCATCAGCATGACGAAGGCGGTGGCGACGATCATCCAGGCGGTATCGCCCGTGTCGATCTTGGCTTCCCCCGCCATGGCGGCGACGGGAAGGAGCGTTGCGAGTAACGTCAGAAGTTTTTTCTTCATAAAACGTCCTTTTTTTCGTTTGGGATTTGGATGCTCACATTGTATTTCAAATTTTTTCGTGATCGGTACAGTTAAATGTATAAAATTTAGGCAATTGAGCCTTGGCGTTCACCAAGGGGTTATTTGGTTATTGGTGTATTGGTATATTGGGAGCGCCTTCGGCGCCGTCGCAAGTATTTTGTGCTATGTGCTAAGTGTTACGTGTTATGAAAAATGTTTCCGTTCTTTATTTCATTCAAATGATTATCCAAAATCTTCCATCTTCCATCCTCCATCTTCCATCTTACTTTATTCCCAGATCCGCCAATACTTCCGTAAAGACTTCGTAACGCTTTTCGGACGGTGCGATCATTTTCATAACGACGTCACTGAGTTCTTTGTTCACCAAGGGATTGAGCCGATGGAGCGCTTCGGCGGGGGTCTTCTCAATGGGGTCGTAATGGTGCGTGCCCTGATAGGCGTTTTTGCCGGCGAGGGCCTTGTAGATCTCCAGCCCCATCAAAAAGATCTCGTTGCGCTCTTCGCAGGCTTCTCGGTTTTCCCGGATGGCGAGAGCCTCCCACCCTTTGGGCAGAGCGATCCGGACATTCCAGTGGAGCAAAAAGCCCAGGGCCCCTTTGGAGTAACGGCGAAGCACCCGGCTCTCGAAGCGTTCGAAGCTCTCCCGCTTCCGGCGCAGATCCCGATAGGCCGACGCCAACTGCGCCACGTAGTCGGTCGCCTGAGTCAGCGGAATACTTTTGAGGATCGTGTAGGCTTCCTCCTGACTGGCGGTCGATTTGCCTCCCAGCTGGATATGCACACCGTAGGCGCTCTGACCGTCCACTTTAACCTTGCAGCCGACAAAGCCGATATCCCCCAGCTCGTGGACACCGCAGCCCTTGACGCAGCCCGACCAGTGCATCCGGATCGACGCGTCGGCAGGGAGAGGAACCTTTTCGCCCAGTTTCTCGGCCATCTCGATGGCGTCGGCTTTGTTGGGGATGACGCCAAAGGGGCAGAGGTCTGAGCCGGCGCAGGCAACGAGTTGATTGAAGTAAGGGGTGCTGACGTTGCGGTAGCGGTCGTAGGGGGCTTCGGAAAGGGCCGCGTCGATTTTCTCCGTGGGCACCCCTAGGAGGAAAAGATTCTGGGTCGTGGAGATGTTGAGCGTTCCCGAACCGTTCTTTTGAGCATTCTCCGCCGCGTCGATCATCGCCGTCCCGTGGAAGATCCCTGAGGGGACGACCGTATGCAGAGCCCACGTCCCGTCTTTGAGGCGGATCCGCCCGTCGGCCTCTTCGGTGCGGGGAGTTTTGACCAGGGTCTCTCCGGCGCTGTCGAAATCCCGGCCGGCGCTCTCTTTGACCGCTTCGACGTAGGTCTCCATTCCCGCCTCTTTGATCAGGTAGTGAAGCCGGTTACGGTTGCGGCTGTCCCGGAAACCGTATTGGATATAGGTATCGATAACCGCTTTGTAGAGCTCCATCAATTCATCGGGGGTAACGAAGATATCGGCCCGCTCGGCGATGGCCCCGACCTTGCCCCCCAGGTAGAGGTTGAAACCGTATTCTCCGTCCTTGTTAGCCAAGGCGAAGCAGATATCATGGGCGAAGAGGTTGCAACGGTTGGCCAGTGAGCCGCTGATGGCGGTGTTGAACTTCCTGGGAAGCACATTGATATAGTCGGGCTGTTTGAGCCAGAGCGACTGCATCGCTTCGATAAGCGGGGCACACTCGATGAGGTTGTCGAAGGCCAGGCCGTCGAGAGGATCGGTGACAATATTGCGGAAGTTGTCCACCCCCGTCTGCCAGGTGGTAATGCCCACCGCTTCAAGCCCCTCCAGGACCGTAGGAAGGTCCTCGATCTTCAGATAGCGCAGCTGCACCTGCATCCGGGTCGTCAGGTCCATGGCGTCTTCGCCGTAATCCCGGGAGAGCTCGCCCAGTCGGGTCGCCTGCTCACTCGTCAGGCGTCCGCCGGGGATGCGGACGCGAAGCATGAATTTTCCGGGGGTTGCCGGGCGATCGAAGATGCCGAAGGTCTTGAGGAAGTAGCTCATATCCTCTTTGCTGATGGCGTCGTATCCCTCTTTGGCGTAGCGCTGCAACGCTTCCCAGGCTTCCTGATAGCTCCGGGTCTCTTTGAGCTTCTCTATTTTGTTGATTTTTGTATGTCGGGCGCTGATCGCTTCTAGTCTCATTATATACCTCACTATAACAATTTCTTGTCGGAAGTATATTCAAAAAGTTTTCATGGTATTGTTCAAAAAATAGACATACAACGTGACATTATCTGATCTATAATTTCGACATCAACCATTCAAGGAGCACGACAAATGAAATTCGGTGAACTCAAAACGGCCGGGCACTTTCCGACGCTGCTGGCCGCGTTCCTCTACTTCGACTTCAGCTTCATGGTCTGGACCATGCTGGGGCCTCTGGCCACGGAGATCAGCCAGTCGCTGGCGGCCCACGGCTTCCACCTCGATCCCAACCAAAAAGCGACACTCCTGGCGATCCCCATCCTCTCCGGAGCGATCCTGCGGATCCTGCTGGGCTTCGGCGTCGACAAAATCGGCGCCAAAAAGACGGCGCTGATCTCCCAGGCAATTGTCATCGCTTCCCTTTTCTATGCCTATTTCCGCGGTGAAAACATCACCTACCACGAGCTGCTTTTCGTCGCCTTCGGCCTCGGTTTCGCCGGTGCCTCCTTCGCCGTAGCACTCCCCCAGGCGGGACAGTGGTATCCCCCCAGGCTGCAGGGGCTGGTGCTCGGGCTTGCCGGTGCAGGAAATATCGGGGTCGTTCTCGACTTCCTCTTCGCCCCCAAGATCGCGGAGTATTGGGGATGGCAGGCAGTTTTTCTGGTCGGCGCCATTCTCTCGACCTTCATTTTCATCATGTATGCCCTGATGGCCAAAGACGCCCCCGCCGATGTCTACAAACCCAATCCCAAGAAACTGAGCGACTACCTCAAACTGCTCAAAGACAAAGATACCTGGTGGTTCAGCCTCTTCTACGCCGTCAGCTTCGGAGGTTTCGTCGGCTTCGCCAACTATATGAAGGTCTACCTGATGAGCACCTATCAGGTCGATATGAGCCAATTCGGCCTGGAATACCTCAACGAACCCAACGTCAAAGTGGTCGCCGGCTACTTCGGTGCGCTGTGTATCTTCGCCGGGGCAGTCCTGCGACCCGTGGGGGGCGGCATCGCCGACAAACTGGGCGGAGTCAAAAGCCTCTATATCTTCTTCGGGGCCACGGCGGCTTTGGCGGTTTTCAACGCTTTCGTGCAACACTTCTATCTGGCGATCCTGATCCTCTTTTTGATCATGGCCAACCTGGGGATGGCCAACGGCGCGGTCTTCCAGTTGGTGCCTCAGCGCTTCGGTCGGGATATGGGAATCATGACCGGCATCGTCGGCTGCGCCGGCGGCCTGGGGGGAACGGCGCTCATCAAAACCCTGGGATGGTCCAAAAGCGCCTTTGGCAGCTATGCCGCGGGCTTCTTCCTCTTCGCCGCCGTCGTCGCCGTGGCGATCATCGGCATCAGCCTGGTCAAAACCCGCTGGCGCACCACCTGGGGAGTGAGTGCGGGAGGTCGGATTTGATCCGACTTTGTTATTGGTATATTAGTTATTGGTGTATTGGGAGTGAAAATAGAACCTCTTTGCCAATATCCCAATATACCAATATACCAATACACTAATACACCAATAGACAAAGAGCAACCATGTCTTCCCTCTTCAAAACCTCTACCTTCGGCCTGGCCAAAGGCAAAGAGCCTCTTAGTGAAGATTTCGCCGCGGTAAGGGTGGTCGAAGACCTCTGTATCGCGGTGCTTGGCGACGGGGTCGGCAGCGCCGCCGCCGGAGCCAAAGCATCCCGTCGGGCGGTCAATTACCTCATCGACAGCTTCAAGGCCCGTCCCCGCAGCTGGAGTATCGAAAAATCCCTTCGTCACTTCATCAGCAATATCAACGCAATCCTCTACCGGGAAGGGATCGACGAGTACGAACGCCCTGAGTACCTCACCACCCTCAGCGTTACCGTCATCGAGGGGAACCGCCTCTACGGCGCCAACGTAGGGGATTCTCCAATTTTTCTGCTCCGCGAGGGGGAGCTGCTGCGCCTGAGCGTTCCCCATACCAGCCACGAGGAGGGGATGGAGCATGTCCTGACCCAGGCCATCGGCATGGAGGAAGAGGTGGAGATCTTCTTTTTCGAAAACAATCTCCATGTGGGCGACCGGTTGCTCCTGGCCAGCGACGGACTGGAAGCGGTGCTCAGCGAAAAGGAGATCACCGAACAGATGGTCGCCGGCGCGGTTCCTCTGATCAAGTATGCCAGCAAAAAGGTCAAAGATGACCTCCCCGACGACACGACGGCGATCGTCATCGATATCCTGGGAGAATCCAAGCGCCAAAGCCTCAAGAAGATCGACCTCCCTATCCCCGAAAAGCTCAAAAAGGGTGAAACGATCGACGGCTACAGACTCCTGCGCCCCCTCATCCAGAACGAACGCACCTGGCTGGCGGAGAAAAAAGGGGTACGCTATGTTCTGAAATTCCCGCCCGTTGAAGCGATTCACGACGAAAGTTATCTGGATCTCTTCGTCAAAGAGGCCTGGAACGCCTCCCGCCTCAAAGCGGGCTTCTTCCCCAAGGCGGTCATCCCCGCCAAACGGAGCTGCCGCTACTATGTGATGGAGTATATCGACGCCCCCACGCTCAAGGAAGAGATCGCCCGCAAACCCCTGCCCGTCGAAGACGCCGTCAATCTGGGGAAATTTCTGCTGCATGCCAGTCAGTTTCTCCTGCGCTATGATCTGGTCCACGGCGATATCAAACCTGAAAACATCCTCGTCCTGCGCCGCCACGGCAAACGGATCTACAAACTGATCGATTTCGGCTCCATCGTGGAGATCTTCTCCCTCGCCTCCCGGGCCGGGACCCCCAGCTATCTGGCCCCCGAACGCTTCACCGGTGAAAGTATCAGTGAGCAGACCGAAATCTTCGCTGTCGGTGTCACGCTTTACGAAGCCCTGGGTCGCAAACTCCCCTACGGGGAGATCGAACCTTTCCAGACGCCGACTTTCCGCACGCCCACGCCTCTGCGCCGTCTCAATCCCCTCACCCCCGCCTGGCTCGAAGCGGTCATCATGCGGGCGGTGGAGAAAGACAAGACCCGTCGCTACGAACGCTACAGTG
>NZ_WFQN01000107.1 GCF_015487065.1 Nitratifractor sp. | reverse complement strand
TTCGATGCCGACGCCATCGAGATGGAGGGGGCCGCCGTGGCGGTGGTTTGTGACGCCATGGATGTCCCCTTCTTCGTCCTGCGGGCTATCAGCGATGCGGCGGATATGGAGGCGGCCTTTGACTTCGATGAATTTCTCAAACACTCCTCAAAGATCAGTAGCAGTTTCATCATGGCGATGCTGGAGAAGATCAATAACGGGTGGAAATCCAGTAACTAGTCATCTATTTTTCGGGAGTTTCTCTTCATTTTTTTTCTTTGTTTCGCGACAAAGAAAAAGGAAACGAAGCAAAGAAAAAGAAAACGCGAGGGAAGGGAGATGAAAAATTTTTGAACGCTATGACTACAAAAAATTCTGAACAAACAGAGAAAGACAAGGGTATCAAACGGGCGAAGATCTCCAAGAGACTCCTGCGGGTCTTCGGCAAAACCAACGCCGAGTACCGTCTCATCCAAGAGGGGGACCGAATCCTCGTGGGGCTCAGCGGAGGCAAGGATTCTCTGAGCCTGGTCCATCTGCTGCGCAATATGCAGCGGCATGCTCCCTTCGACTTCGAGTTTCTCGCCTGTACCGTCAGTTACGGGATGGAGGGGGAGGATTACTCGGCCCTGCATGCCCATTGCGAAGCCTACGGCATTCCTCATGTCGTCTACGAGACCCGGATCTACGAAATCTCTCAGGAGACGATCCGGGAGGGAAGCTCCTTTTGCAGCTACTTCTCCCGGATGCGCCGGGGGGCGCTGGCCACCTATGCTGAAGAGCACGGCTACAACAAGATCGCTCTGGGGCACCACTTCGACGATGCGGTGGAGAGCTTTTTCATGAACATGTTCTACAACGGTGTCATGCGCTCACTGGCCCCCATCTACAAAGCCGAACGCAATTTCCACGTCATCCGCCCTCTGATCGAAGCCAGAGAGGCCCAGCTGCGGGCCTTTGCCGAAGAGAACGGCTTCGCCACCATCGGCGACGAAGCCTGCCCCGCCATGCGCATTGCCGTCAAAGCCCCCTACGCCCGGGCCGCTACCAAAGAGTGGCTGCGGCAGATGGAAGGGGAACACGAGGATCTCTTCAAAAGGATCAAAGCTTCGTTCAAGCACATTCACGACGATACCTTTTTGGATCCGAGTCGGTGGAAGCGGGAAGAGGGGGAGTGATTGAGAATTGAGAATGGAGGATGGAGGATGGAGAATGGAGAATCAATACCTGCAATTAATTCTCAATTCTCAATCTTCAATTCTCCATCCGAAAGCTCCGCTTTCGCAAACGGTTGCCACTCCGCCTGTCGATCGACGGCGGGGAAGCCGTCGAGGAGCTCTTCGGGTTGGAATCTTGTCTTGTAGGCGAAGGCTTTGCAGCCGTCGACCCAGTAGCCCAGGTAGATCCACCGTTTCCCCAGGCGGCGGGCCAGGCCGATCTGATAGAGGAGGCTGTAGGTGCCCAGGGAGAGACGGGCGTAGTCGGGATCGTGAAAGAAATAGATTGCGCTGATCCCGTCCTCGACCACGTCGATGAGGTCCACTCCCACCAGTCGATCGTCCCGGATATAGAGGACTTCGTAGCCGAACTCGTGGGCGCCTTCGACGAAGTTTTCATAATACTCCCGTTCACTGATATCCCGGTGTTTCCAGCCGTCTTTTTGGGCTTTCCAGGCGTGGTAGCGGTTGTAGAGCTCGATATGTCCGGGGGTGAGACTGGGGGGTTGGACCAGGATCCGGGTTTCGCGGTTGCGTTTGATGGCTCTTTTCTGGGAGCGGGAGGGACGGAAACTCTCCACGTCGATCCGCAGGCTTTTGCAGGCGTCACAGCCCCGGCAGATGGGATGGAAGAAGTAGTTGCCGAAACGTCGCCATCCCCGTGCAATCACTGCCGAAACGAATTCGGGGGAGGCCTCCCGGATATAGCGGTAGTACATCCGGGTCTTTTTGCCGGGGAGATAGGCACAGTCGTAGTCCAGCATACAGAAATCGGTGGACTCGGGATGGAGGCGGTCGTCATTGTGTTGCTTCATGGCCCGATTGTAGCAAAAAAATAGGGTAAAATTTGACAAAAATCCGGGAGTGCAATGTTTCTCTATCAGCCCCCAAACGGCTACTGTTACAACAGTGATTCGATCTTCCTCGCGGACTTCATCCGGCGTTTCCGGCCCCGGGGGAAGCTGCTGGATGTGGGGTGCGGTGTGGGGATCATCTCGCTGCTGATTGGGCGCGATTTCCCTGTGGAGGTGCACGGGGTGGAGAAGCAGCCCCGGATGCTGGCCTATGCGCGGCACAATTTCGCCATCAACGGCATCGGATTTCATGAGATTGCGGGGGATTTCCTGGAGGCGGAGATCGGGGAGCGCTTCGACTTCATCGTCTCCAATCCCCCCTTTTACGATCCCCGGGTAACCCAGAGCAGGGAAGAGAGCCTCAATATCGCCCGCTACGCCCAACACCTCCCTCTGGAGCCTTTCATCGACCGGGTCAGGCACCTGCTCAAACCGCGGGGGCATTTCGTCCTCTGCTACGATGCCAAGCAGAGCGACCGGCTGCTGGCGGCACTTCGGGCCCACAAGCTGACGCCGGAAACGCTCCGTTTTGTCCACCCCAAAATCGACCGGGAGGCCAAGATCGTCATGGTTCAGGCGAGGGCGGGATCGCGTTCGATGTGCCGGGTCCTGCCGCCGCTGATCACCTTCGATGCGGAGGGGGAGTACACGCCGGAGGCGGCGGAAGCTTTTGTCCGGGCGGGAACCCACTCGGTTAAGGGAGAAAGAATTGAGGATTGAGAATGGAGGATGGAGAATTGTCGGTTTGCGTTGCCTTGCAACGCTTTTTTTCAAAATAAAAAGGGCCAACTGATGAAAGAGAATGAGGTTGAAAATGAATCTTTTAGTGAAAATAACGAAGGAGAGGAAAGCCTTCCGATCATGCGGGAAGCGGGGTATGGCTATGCCTTCGATCCCAATGCCTGTGCCGCCTGTGAAGGGGCGTGTTGTCGGGGGGAGAGCGGGTATATCTGGATGAAATATCCCGAGATCGAGGCGATGGCAGAGTATCTGGGGCTCGGTTTGGAAGATTTCGCTAAAATCTACCTGCGTAAGGTGGGCCACCGCTACTCACTGGTCGAGAAGCAGTTGGGGGAAGGGGATTATGCCTGTATCTTCTTCGACGAAACGAAGAAGCGCTGCAGCGTCTATCCCGTGCGTCCCCGGCAGTGCCGTACCTTTCCCTTTTGGGAGAGTTTCAAAAACGATGAAGAGGAAGTGAGACGAGAGTGTCCGGGAATTTTGTGAAACCGATTCTATTGTCACTGTTGGGCGGCGGACTCCTCTGGGCCGCTTCGGCTGCAGGTTCCGCTCAGGAAGATCGTCTGATCGTCGAGGCGATTTTTCAGGATGAGCATCACCGTTTCGATCAGGCCGAAACGCTTTTTGTGAAGCTCTATCACCTGACCGGTCGGAGTGAATACCTGGTCCAGGCGGCCAAAGAGGCGATGCTGCCCGGAGGAGATCCCGCGAAGGTGATTCCGCTTCTCAAAGCATGGATCAGCCGCCACGAAGCCCAAAGCCGGGATACCGGTCCGGTACGGATGCTGGTGGCGCTCTATGCCAAATCGGGGCGCCTCGATCTGGCCGAACCTCTGGCAGACAAATGGCTGGTTCACAGTGACCGTCCCGCTGATCTGAAGCTGGCGGCGACACTCAAAAACGATCTGGGGAAATACAAAGAGGCGCTGGAACTGCTCAAAAGAGCCTATGCCAAGGCCCCGGACGATCGGACACTGTTGCAGGAGGTTTCTCTGCTGGAGAAGCGTCTGAATGATCGTCAGGAAGCGATTCGTCTGCTGGAGACTCATCTGCGTCTGCAACCCGATGCTTCAGTAGCCGTCTATTTCAAACTGATCGAACTCTATGCCAAGGCAAACCGCCTCGACAAGGTCCTGGAGCTCTATAAAAAGCTTTACGAAAAGGATCCCCAGCAGTATTTTTTGCAGAAGATCGTCAAACTCTCTCTCTACACACATGACCTGAATGGGCTGATCGCGTTGCTGGAGAAGCATTCACGGGGAAACGAAGCGCTGCTTTATCGTCTCTATAAAGAGACGAAACAATATGACAAAGCCATTGCTCTCGCCCATCGGCGTTATGTGGAGACCGGCAAGCCGAAATGGCTGGCAGAAGAAGCGATTCTCACCTACGAAAAAGCGAATGCCCAAAAGAAAATCACTCCCCAGGTGCTCAAGACCTTTCGCCGACTCTTCGACAAGGCGCTGAAGCAGGGCGTGGATGACAGCCTCTATCTCAACTATTACGGCTATACGCTCATCGAACACGATCTGGATGTGGAGCGGGGAATCGCCCTGGTGCGTCGGGCCCTCAAGCAGCAGCCTGACAATATCTACTATCTCGACTCCCTGGCCTGGGGTCTCTATAAAGAGGGACACTGCGAGCAGGCCTATCGGGTCATGGAGAAGGTGATTGCCGGGGGCGGGAACAAAGAACCGGAGATCAAGATGCACTGGGAGAGTGTCCGAAAGTGTATGGAGAAAGATAGGGCATTTTAAAACCGCCTTTAACGAGAATTACAAAAAGAAGGAGCATTGCCGCAATGGCCGATATTTTGGATGAAATTATACGTAAGACCCGTGAGGATCTGGAACGGAAGAAGAAGGAGTATCCCCTGGAGTGGCTGGGACGTTCTCTCTCTTTCAACCCTTTTGTTCCCCGGGATGTCCACTCTTTTCTGCGTTCCACACCCGAGGATCCCCACCGGATCATCGCTGAAGTGAAAAAGGCGAGCCCCTCCAAGGGGATCATCCGGGAGGATTTCGACCCGCTGGTGATCGCCCAGGCCTATGAGAAGGGCGGGGCCAGCGCCCTCTCGGTCCTGACCGAACCCCACTGGTTCAAAGGCGACATCGAATATCTGGGGATGATCCGCCGCTATGTAGGCATCCCGCTGCTGCGCAAAGATTTCATCATCGACAAGTATCAGCTGGTGGAAGCGGTGGCCTACGGGGCCGATTTCGTCCTGCTCATTGCCAAGGCTCTCAGCCGCAAGGAGCTCAAGGAGCTTCTGGAGTACACCCGCCATCTCGGGATGGAGGCGCTGGTGGAGATCCACGACAAGGCCGATCTGGTCAAGGCGATCTTTGCCGGGGCCGATATTATCGGGATCAACCACCGCAACCTGGAGACCTTCGAAATGGATATGAGTCTGAGTGAAAAGCTTATCCCGCTGATCCCCAACTCCAAGATCATCGTCGCCGAGAGCGGAATCAACGATCACGAAACCGTCGTCCACCTCTCAGAAATCGGCGCCGATGCCTTTTTGGTGGGAGAGCACTTCATGCGTCAGGAGGATATCACCGGGGCGTTACGGGAGTTGAAAGAAGGATAAATATAATAAAAATTGATATAACAAGTACAATATAATCAATAAATTAAATTAGAAGTAATTTATTATCCGCTATCATTGTCGCAATCCTTTTCGGATAATCTCTTTTTCAAAGGACAGATATATCACGAATCCTGCGACAATACTTCGCCCTTCTGGCACTGAGTCTGCTGACGGCAGCGGCTCTCGAGGCCAAAAACGTTCCCGCCTACTTCTCGGCGCCCTATCACGATACGGCAACAGTCAAAAAATCCCTGCAGAAATCGGGTCTGCATCTTCTCGCCGTCTACCATCCGGCCGGCAAAGGGTATCTCAACGTCATTCTCTATACCAGCGGTACCCTCAAGCATCTCGCGGCAAAACCCAAGCGTGGATTTGCCGCCGTGCAGCGCGTCCTGGTCAACAGCAAAGCCAAAACGGTTCTGGCGACGAATCCGGAGTATTGGCTCCGGGCCTTTTTGCAAAAGGATTACAAATCGGGCAGCGAAGGACCGGTCAAGCGGGCGCTCATCAAGGCCCTGGGCAAACTCCAGCCGATCCAGGATGCTCTGAGCAGCGGTAAACTGGCCAAATATCATT
This sequence comes from Nitratifractor sp., assembly GCF_015487065.1. Lineage (GTDB taxonomy): Bacteria > Campylobacterota > Campylobacteria > Campylobacterales > Sulfurovaceae > Nitratifractor. Next base: position 23,043 of record NZ_WFQN01000107.1, on the reverse strand, counting down.
TTATGTTCGGGATGCCCTATTATGAAGATATGACGGTTCTGAAAAAAGGAAACAAGCTCTCCGTGGCCAATCGGGTCTTCACATTGAACCTTCCCAACGGCAGCAAACTCGTCGGAGTGAGGATGCCCAGAAGCGTCGAGAGTTTTGTGAGCAAGATCGGTGAGGACAAGGCTCTGGTGCTTCCCTATACCGTACTGATCGAAAAGGGTGAAGCGCTGATGCTGGCACCCAAATATTATCTGGCGATCTCCTATCCCCGTCTCAGTATGGGACAGTTCATGAAGATCTCCAATACTCCCGGCGCTATCGAAAAAGCCCTCAAACACTCTATCAAATAGCTCCGTCTTCGGTCCCTTCCTCGGGGCCTATCGATGATTCATTCCTCTGTAAAAATATTTTTTTGACGACGCTGAATATTATCATCCTAAACTCGATTGAGTGTTCCGGAAAAGCTCTCTTGGACATTTTTCAGAGGCTTCAATCACCAAGTTGCATGAAAGAGAATGGCAGGATCATCGGGCTTCGACGATCCCCTGAACGCATCGACTGTGCAGAGATCCGGCACCTTTCAGAAGTGTTGAAAGTTCACTGCCTTTTCCTCGGAGGCTGATGGAGATTTCACTGATTTTCCCCCGGTGGCAGCGCAGGGCCAGTTTGTTGCCGCTGCCTCGTCCGAAATCTTTCTCAAACAATTGTCGCAACTGAGCGAGTGTGACCGGGTGGCCGATATGGCTGCGAAGATATTCGCCTACCGAAGATCGATCCACCTGGGCAGTGAGGCTCAGCGCATCACCGAAATAGCGTCCCGGGTCGGGATCGTAGCAGCTGCCGTGCTTGATCCACTCGTGCCGGTCGAGGCCCGAGAGAGCACCGGGGAAGTAGCGCTGCATCGCCTGGCGAAGATCGGAAGAGAATTTCAACGGAGGTAGGGAGCGCAAGCGGTGGTTGCGATCGGCGCTTTGCAGTCGGGCAGGGACATTGCAGTAGACACGGCTGCGGGGCTGAGGCCAGAGGCCGTGAAGGACCAGATGATTGGCGGCACGGTTGAAGAGAGGTCGGCACTCTTTACGATGGGAGTGGGTCCGGCAGAAGCTGTTTTGCCAGCTCAGGACCAGCAGAGAGTTTAGACCGCTTTGGGTCTTTGGTAGGGCAGTATGACTCTCTTTGGGAGCGGCGTGGGTCTGCCCGGATTTCAAACAGGAGTCATCGACCCAGCGCTGGGTAGCGAAAGGGTGCTCAAATTTGACGAGATACTGCCCTTTATGGTGTTGCAAAACCGTATAGCTCTTCCCGGGCTTCAGCGCCAAATGACGGCTGTTTCTGCTGTGGCGAAGATCGTTGTAGGCTTGGCAGCTCTCCACAGCCCGGGCACTGTAACGGGCCTGGAGTGTTGTGGCGAAGGCCAAAAGGATTCCAAGAAGCAGCAGGATCTTTTTCATCGATTGACTCTTTTGTATGGTTTGTGACAGATTGGGAATTATAGCACTATCCGTGATGAGGATTCGGCAACTGTGATACAATTAAAAAAACTTATAAAAGGAGAGTCCATGTGGAGGAAAATCGCCCTGATCTTTCTGGGGATCTCGCTTTGGAGTCTCTCGGCTTCTGAAATACTGACCTTACAAAGCAAAGACGGCTTTCTTCTCAAAGGGTGGCTCGATCTGCCGTCTCAAGGCAAGCCTCCCTATCCTCTGGCGCTGATGGTCCACGAATACGGTTCCGACCATAGGATGTGGAAAGCGCTGGCAGCCCAGATGCGCCGACGGGGCTATGCTACCCTGGCGGTCGATCTGCGGGGGCACGGGGCTTCCGATCGACGTCACGGAAAAAAGGTTCGCGTCAAACCGGGGCACTTTTCCGCGGATGCGAAACGGATCGGTTTTGACAAGATTCCCGACGATCTGCGGGCCTGGATGGATCGGATGGAGGCCCGCAAAGACATCGAGATCGAAGAGCCGGTCTTTTTCGGCTCTTCCCTGGGGGGCGGAGCGGTGATCCCTCTGATGCTCGACTATGAGCCCAAGGCGGTGGTGACCCTCTCACCGGCTTCGCCGAAGAATTTCAATAAAAAGGAGGCGATGGAGTCGGTTCAGGAGAGCAATTCTCCCTGGCTGATCGTCAGCTCCCAGAAGGATTTCGCCCGAAAGAGTGCCGAGCTCTATGCCTCCAAAGCCCAGCTGCCTACGTTGATCATCGTTCCCGGGCAGGGGCATGGCTCCTATACACTGCCTTCGGCCGGTGGGTATATCAAGGCTTTTCTCGATCGGTATTTGAAGCCTTGATCGTTCACCCTGTCATAATGGAGTAGGGGGCTCTTCATTTCTTTTTTCTTTGTTTCGCGACAAAGAAAAAGAGAAACGAAACAAAGAAAAAAGAAAACGCGAAGGACTGGCGTCACTTCGAATGTGCCATACGAAATATGATTTTTTTGGAAGGGCAATAGTAAAGCAGAAAACCTCAATAATTCTTGACTTGTTCCCACCGTCCCCGGTGGGAACACATACCCGGGTTCGAATTCTCAGTAGAGGTTGCTTGGATCGGGGAAGTGCTGTAAGCATTCCCACGGAGACCGTGGAGACGAGAGAAACATTATCCCACGTCCTGATTGTCCGGAGCGGAACGTCGCTGGGCGACGAAGAGGCCCAGGAGGATGAGGGCACCGCCGGTGAGCATGGCGGGGGTGATCTCCTCGTCCAGAACGATGACACCGGTCAGGGCCGTTAGCAGCGGGACCAGATAGATGTAGTTGCCCGCCGCTACTGGGCCGATGCGCTCGATCCCCTGCTGCCAGAGGATGAAAGCCAGCCCGGAGGAGAAGAGGCCCAAAAAGAGCAGATTGAGCCAGACGACCGGCAGCTTCAGTGCCGGCAGATGGAGCGGCTCATGGGCCAAAGCGAGATAGAGAAGCATCAGCACGATGCCGTAGAAAAAGCTCTTGCGGGCGATGAGGAGAAAGTGATAATCCTGCGGAGCTTTTTTCAGCGCGACGGAGTAGAGGGCGAAGGTGGCGGCTCCGGCCAGGGCTAGGAGATCTCCCCGGAGTCTCAGGGTGAAGTGGCGCTCAGAGAAAAGAATGACTCCCATCCCCGCCAGGGCGATGAGAAAACCCAGCAGAAGCGCTGTGCGAAAGCGCTCTCCCCGGACGAGGAAGTGGGCCAGCAGAGCCGTCAGGACAGGGATCGCCCCCATGTAGAGGCCGACATTGCCGGCCTGGGTGAAGCGCAGCGCGAAATTTTCCAGAAGGAAGTAGAGGAAAATCCCCAGAAAGCCCAGGAGAAAGAAATAGGCCTCGTCCCGCCAGGAGCGCACGGTCCGCCATCGGGGATAGAGCGCAAGCAGCAGACCCCAGGCGAGGAGAAAACGGTAGAGCATGATCTCGATGGGGGTCAGGTGGGCCAGCAGGACCTTGTTGCCGACAAAGGCGACACTCCAGATCGCGATGGTGATGAAGGTGAAGAGGTGGCCGGTGAGCCTGGCGGAGGGCACGGCTCAGCCGCCGAGATACTTTTTGCGGACGTCGTCGTTGCCCAGCAGGGCGGAGGCTTTGTCCTCGAGAGTGATGGAGCCGTTCTCCAGCACGTAGCCGTAGTCGGCGATTTTCAGTGCGGCGAAGGCGTTTTGCTCGATCAGCAGGATCGTAATGCGTTTTTTGAGTTCAGTGATGATCTCGAAAACCTCGCCGACGATCTTGGGGGCCAATCCCAGGCTCGGCTCGTCGAGCATCAGCATCTTCGGTTCGCTCATGAGGGCCCGGGCGATGGCCAGCATCTGCTGCTCGCCGCCGGAGAGGGTGCCGGCAAGCTGCTGCTTCTTCCCGGCGAGACGGGGAAATAGTTCATACATCTCTCCCCGCAGACGCTCGAAATTTTCGTCGTTGTTGAAGGCCCCCATCCTCAGGTTTTCGTCCACCGTTAGGTTGATGAAGACCCGTCGCCCTTCGGGGACCAGGGAGAGCCCCTCCTTGACGATCCGGTGGGTGGGATGGCGGCTGATGTCTCTCCCGTCGAAGATCACCTGTCCCTTCTTTTTGACCGCGTTGACGATGGCGTTGAGGGTGGAGGTCTTGCCGGCGCCGTTGGAGCCGATCAGCGTGACGATGGTGTTGGGATCGATATGCATGTCGATCCCCCGGACCGCGGCGATGACTCCATAGTAGACCTGTAGGTTCTTGACGTCAAGCATGGGTGAAATCTCCTAAGTAGGCTGCGACGACCTTGGGATCGACGATGGCATCGGCGGGTTTGCCTTCAAAAATCTTCTCTCCGTAATCCAGGACCGTCACCTGATCGCACATGGCGTTGACAAATTTCATGTCATGTTCGATTAGCAGAATCGTCAGATCGTAGTCCTTTTTAATCTTGTGGATGATCTCGGAGAGCTCTTCGGTCTCTTTGGGGTTCATGCCCGCCGCCGGCTCGTCCAGCAGCAGAAGTTTGGGCTTGGTGGCCAGGGCACGGGCGATCTCGACTTTTCGCTGGTTGCCGTAGCTGAGCGAGGTGGCATCCTCCTCGGCATAGCGGGCAATGCCGAACTCCTCCAGAATCCCCATCGCCTCGACCCGGACACGCTTTTCATGGGCGTGGTAACGCGGCAGGCGGAGAATCGCTTCAAAATAGGTGTAGGGGATCTGGTCGTGAAAGCCGATCAGGACATTCTGCAGGACACTCATGCTTTTGAAGAGGCGGATGTTCTGAAAGGTCCGGGCGATCCCTTTGGCGACGACTTTGTCGGGTTTGGTTCCGGTGATATCCTCCCCGTCGAAGAGGATGCTCCCCTCGGTGGGAAAGTAATTGCCGGTGATGATGTTGAAGATCGTGGTCTTGCCCGCTCCGTTGGGGCCGATGAGGCCGTAGGTGCTCCCGCCGGGGACTTTGAAAGAGAGGTCGTCGATGGCGGTGACGCCTCCGAATTTCATCGTGACGTTGCGGACTTCCAGCAGCGCTTCACTCATGCCTCATCCTTTTTGCCGAATTTTTTCCGAAAAATATCGGGCAGCTCCCGATCGCCGAAGAGGCCCCGACGGGCGAAGAGCATCATGACGATCAGCAAAATGGCGAAGACCACCATCCGCATTCCGGGATGGGCACCCGTATGCATGCCGAAGATCACCATATCGTCATCCAGGAAGCGCAGCCACTCCATGCTTCCCATGACCAGAATCGTCGCCACCAGAGAGCCGGTCATACTGCCCAGGCCACCCAGCACGATGATGATCAGAAGCTGGAAGGTCAGCAGGAAGCTGAACTGGTCCGGCGTGATGGTCGTCAGGAACGAAGCGAGCAGGCCGCCGCCGATCCCTTCGAAAAAGGCGCTGGTCATGAAAGCGGTGGTCTTGATCCGGAAAGTGTTGATCCCCATGGCGGTGGCGGCATCTTCGTCATCCCGGACCGCTTTCATCGCCCGGCCGAATTTGGAGTAGACGATATGGAGCATCACGATGAGGGTGACGAGGGCGAAGGAGCCGATCCACATGAAGTTGGCAATTCCGGGGATGTCGTTGAGCCCCATGGCGCCGTTGGTGTAGGCGGGCTCGTTGAGGGCGAAGATCCGGATGATGAAACCGAAGCCCAGGGTGACGATCGCCAGATAGTCCCCCCGGACCCGGAAGACCGGAAAGCTCAGGAGCAGGGCCACCAGGGTCGCCGCGATCCCTCCGGCGAGCACGGCCGGAAGGAAGTTCGCCTTCATCTGCAGGATGATGGGGGCGGGATCGACGAGGGCGTACATGTCGATCTTGTCGGCCGCGGGGATCAGGAAAAGGGCGGTCATATAGGCCCCGATGGCGACGAAGCCGTTGGGTTCCAAGGAGAACTGTCCGGTGACCCCGTTGATCAGGTTGTAGCTGAGCGCCAGAATGGCGAAGATCCCGATATTGTTGAGGATACTCAGGGTGTAGGAGTCGAGGGTCTGATGGGCCCAGGCGATGACCCCGAGAGTCAGGAGAATCAGCAGCAGTTTGATGATGGCATTTTTCATACTCTTCTCCTAGAATCGGCTTCGTTCGAGATCTTCACCCATGATTCCGGTGGGTCTAAAGAGCAGGACCAGAATGAGGAAGAAGAAGGCGAAAGCGTCTTTGTAGCCGCCCAGTTCGGGGAAGAGGGCCACGACGAAAATTTCGGTGAAGCCCAGGATGAACCCTCCGATCACCGCGCCGGTGACCGAGCCGATTCCTCCCAGAACCGCCGCAGCGAAGGCCTTGAGCCCCACGATGACGCCCATGAGGGGGTCGATGGAGGGGTAGCTCACGGCGTAGAAGACCCCCCCGACCGCCGCCAGAGCGGAGCCCAGGGCAAAAACAATGGAGATAATCCGGTCCGCATCAACTCCCATCAGTTTGACGGTGGGAATGTCGAAGGCCAGGGCCCGGATGGCCATGCCGTATTTGGTCCGGTAGAGGACCCAGAGTACACCGGCCAGGATCAGCACGGTTACAACGGGGATGATAATGACCGTCACCGGCAGATAGATCTCTCCCAGGTGCAGGACCTTGGTGAGATAGTCGGGAGCGCTGAAGGCTTTGGGAACACCGCCGAAGATCACGTTGAAAAGGTTCTCCAGAAAGAAGCTGATACCGATCGCCGTGATGAGCAGGGAGATTTTGGGAGCGTTCCTCAGCGGTTTGTAGGCGATCTTGTCGGTCAGGACTCCGACGATCACCGAGCCGAGGATACCGATAAGTACCGCCAGAGAGAAGGGCAGCCCCGCTGCTGTCGCCATATAGGTGAGAAAGGCTCCCACCATCATGATATCGCCGTGGGCGAAGTTGATCAGGCGAAGAACGCCGTAGACCATGGTATAACCGATGGCGATCAGGGCATACATACTTCCCAGACTCGCTCCGTTGACCAACTGTTGCAAAAAGGTGGCAAAATCCATCAAGACCCTCTTTTGAAACGTAGATACCCGCTCAGGGAGGAGAAGAGGTATGATCTCTCTTCAGAACGGGATCGACTCTGGATCGAACCGGAGAAGCTCCGGTCACCTGTCACGCGCCGAGCTTGCGAAAATCTGTTCTATTACCGCACCGACTATATACCTCAAACATTGATGTGGCAATTTCGTTCATAGGCAAGACGGATTTTTGCAGGACTCGCCTAAGCGAATTCAAGAAAATCCAACACAGCCTATGAACGAAAGTGCCGCACCCTTCGGGGAGAACGATACGAGGCAATCTGCACGCAAATAAATCATCGAATTACCTACGGGTAGTCCTTCAGATTTCTTTACGCACATCTTACCTCGTCTCGTTCTCTCAATGTTTGAGGTATATAGTCGGTGCGGTAATTTGCTCCCGCCAAAACTCTGCCGGCAGAGCTTTGACAGAACGGACAGTTCCGGAAGCGAAAGGCTTCCAGACTCTGTCCAAATGAATGTAACGATTAGGGATTGACGGTGGTCTTGTAGACGAACTTGCCGTCTTTGACCTGATTGATGACAGCAGACTTGACGGCGTCACCGTTTTCGTTGATGTTGATCACACCGGTGATACCTTTGTACCCTTTGGTGTGGCGGAGCTTGTCGTTGACGCACTCTTTGTCGGTGGGAGCTTTGCCCTCGTCGATACACTGGTTCATGGCATTGAGGATCATGCCGTAGGCATCAGCCGCCAGAGCGCCCATGGAGTCGGCAGGCTTGTTGTATTTCTTGTGGAAAGCTTCCACATAGGCTTTGGCTTCGGGAGAGGTGGCCGCCGCTTCGTTGAAGTGGTCGGTATACATGAAGCCCTCGGCCGCTTTGCCGCCGATCTTGACCAGCTCGGGGAATCCGACGCCGTCGGCACCGATGAAGGGAGTGTTGACACCCATGGCCCTCGCCTGCTTGACCATCAGAGCCGCTTCGGGATAGTAGCCGGTGAAAGCGATGATGTCAGGATGGGCCGCTTTGATCGTGGAGACCTGGGCGTTGAAATCCTTGTCTCCGGAGTTGATCAGGACGGTCTTGAGGATCTTGCCGCCACCGGCGGTGAAGGCCTTTTTGAAGGCTTTGGAAAGCCCTACGGAGTAGTCCTGCTTGGCGTCGGTGACGACAACGGCATTTTTCATGCCGTTATCCAGAGCATACTTGGCCATGACGGCTCCCTGGAAGGGGTCGATGAAACAGGCACGGGTGACGTATTTCTTGCCTTTGGTGACCCGGGGATTGGTGGAAGCATGGGTGATCATAGGGGTTTTGGCCTTTTCGGCGACGGGAGCCATCGCCATGGAGTTACCGGAGGCGACCTCACCGAGGATCACGGTGGCGTTGTTCTTGTTCAGCAGACGCTTGACGGCGGTGGCCGCTTCGACCTTGTCGCCCCGGTCATCGAGGACGACCAGTTTGACATTGTCGCCGTTTTTGAGCTTGTGGTTCTGCTCATAGGCGATATCCAGGCCGCCCTTGCTGGTCTGACCGAAGGCTGCGATGGGTCCGGTCAGAGGGAGGACGACGCCGACGACGACGTCCTTGGCCATGGCGATACCGCTCATCAGTGCCGCCGCTGCGACAATGCTCAATGTTCTTTTCATCTTTTCTCCTTGCGATGATGATTTTTTGGTGGTCTTTATAGTATCAACGTCTCTCTTTTGTGAAACTTAAAAGCCCTGACGCAGGGTTGAAAAACCCACTACCCCAGCAGTTTTTTGACCATCTGGCTGATCCGGTTTCCGTCGGCCCGGCTGCCGATGACCGCTTTGGCTTTGCCCATGACCTTGCCCATCTCTTTCATACTTTGGGCTCCGACCTCTTCGATGATCGTTTTGAGGGTCGCTTCGAGTTCGTGATCTTCCATCGGTTCGGGGAGATACTTTTTGACCACTTCGACCTCGGCCTGGTCTTTAGCCACCAGATCGTCGCGTCCCGCCTCTTTGAACTGGGCGATGGCATCTTCGCGCTGTTTGAGATATTTCATCAGCACCCCTTCGACGTCGGCGTCACTGAGCTCACGCCGTTCGTCCACTTCGATCTGTTTGATGGCGGCGCTAAGATTGCGCAGGGTATCCCGCAGTGCGGTGTTTTTGGCCCGCATCGCCTCTTTGAGATCGTTTTTGATTCGTTCTTTGAGTGTCATCTTGCTTCCTTTCTTTCTTGTGTTATCGGGATTATAACGCCTTTTCGGGCTCTGAGGGCTCAAAATCAAGCGAGGCACTGTTAATGCAGTACCGTTCCCCTGTCGGCGCCGGTCCGTCAGGGAAGAGATGTCCCAGATGGCAGCCGCACCCGGCGCAGCGCACTTCGGTGCGAATCATCCCGTGGGAGTCGTCCCGGTGGGCGGTGACCGCCTCCCGCGTGATCGGCCGGGTGAAGCTGGGCCATCCGGTTCCCGAGTCGAATTTGTCCTGACTGGAGAAGAGCGGGGCGTGGCAGCATTTGCAGCGATAGATCCCGGGGCGTTTGTTGTCCCAGTAGGCGTTGGCGAAGGGGGGTTCGGTTCCCTGTTCGCAGCAGACATGAAACTCCAGGGGACTCAGGCGCTTGCGCAGCTGCTCCTTCTCCTCATCGATCTTCGGCATAAAAGTGCTCCTCTTTCGAAAAGTATGGTAGATTAAGTGCAGTTATCATACCATACGCGAAATTGATCGGAAGGCTGAATCGTGACCCTTTTCCAACTGATACTTCTCATTGCCGCCGGTGTGATTTTCTACCTCTTTTTCCGGCAGCTCTTTTCCGGAAACTATCCCCGCCGCGGGGTGGATTACGAGGCGAAAGTTCCTGATGATCGCCTCGGGGGGATCAATCGCCCCGACAAGACTTTCGCCCGGGAGAAACCCTCTCAGAGTCGCCTGGAGGAGCTCCTGGAAATCGCCGACGAATCCCTGGAAAAAGGGGACAACCTGGAGGCGAAAAAGGCTCTGCAGAGCGCATTGATCCTGGATGAAAAGAATCCGGAGATTCTTCGACGGTTGGGGGTCGTCTATATGAACATGAACGACTATACCGATGCCAGGGAAATTTACGAGACCCTGCTGGCTCAGGATCCGACAGATGATCTGGCCCACGGCTCCCTGGCCAACGCTCTGCACAAGCTGGGGGAAGAGGAGGAAGCCCTCGAACATCACCGGGAGGCGATCCGTCTCGACCCGGATTATGCGCCCCACCATTACAACTATGCCAACACTCTCTATGACCTGGGGCGTCGGGAGGAGGCGCTGGCGGAGTATCGCAGGGCGTTGGAGCTGGATCCGGAGCTGGAGCCGGCAAAAAAAATGATCGAGGAGTTGAGTCGATGAACAGTCAATGTTTCGTCCGTCAGGAGGCGACCCCGAGGATCCTGCAGAATGTCAGCCGCTACTGTGCAGAGTGTTATCGGGAGTTTACTGAAAAAGAGACCCTTTATTATGATATGCAGGAGTACCGTTATCTCTGTGAAAGCTGCGCCGAAGCGCTTGATAAGAGACTGAACGAAGCGTGTGAGCGGATCGAAGAGCCCGAGAGTGCGGGGCTTTTCTGAATCTCGCCCGCCAATCAATCCGAATAGAGTGCTCTGAAAGGCAACCGGTTTCACTCGATAGCTCTGGCAGTCGCGAACATGAGAAGCGGTAGCGAAGGACAACTGCTTGTCCTTCGACGCTTCGGAACCGTAGCGGTCGGAGCGAAGCAAAGCCGCGAAGGAGCGCCCGTTTCACGGGTTAAGCGCTCCTTTGTCGCCATCGAGTGAAACCTCTCCATAAAATTTTTCAGAGGGCCCAATAACAAAGTGATAAGGAGTATCGATGAGTGAACGAATAGTTGTCTGGCACAATCCCCGCTGCAGCAAATCCCGCAACGGGATCAAGTATCTGGACGAAAAAGGGGTGGAGTACGAGGTTTACCGCTATCTGGACGAAGCTCCCACCGTAGAGGAGATCAAAACGGTACTGAAAAAGCTGGGGATGAGTCCGAGGGAGTTGATGCGTACCAAAGAGGCGATCTACCGGGAGCTGGGGCTCAAGAATGTGAACGATGATGCAAAACTCATCGAAGCGATGGCCGAGCACCCCAGACTCATCGAGCGCCCTATCGTGATCCGGGGAGAAAAGGCCGTCGTCGCTCGCCCCGAGACGGCAATTGATGACATTTTGTAATCTTCTTTTGTCATAATATGGGCTGATAGATGATTAATAAAGGAGACCCGGTGCGATTTCAACTGGAGAGTTTCAATACCATTAGTGAACAGCTGCGCCGGGAGATCGAAGCGGTAGGAAAGATCATCTCCTTTGAGAAGAACGATATCCTTTTCGATGTGGATGAGACCCTGGAACACTTTTTCATTTTTCTCAGCGGAAAGGTGAAAGTCTTCGAGATGAATCTCAACAACGGCAAAGAACAGACCCTCTATCTCCTGGGACGGGGAGATATGTTCGACACGGTGACGCTGCTCGATGGTAAACCCCACGAGGTGATGAGTGAGATCCTGGAGGCAGGCGAAGCGTTGAAAGTGCCCATCGGCAAGGTACGGGAGTGGATGTACGACTATCCTGTCTTTGGGGAGATCGTCCTGAAATATGTGGCGGGGCAGCTGCGCCACGTGGAGGAACTGGCGGCCGACCTGACGCTCCTAGATACCAAAGAACGCCTCATCAAACTCATCGTCCAGAATATGGAGAAGAGTCGGCACACCGGACAGAATATGCTGGAGAACCTCTCCCATGCCGAGATCGCCAAACTCATCGGCACCGTCCGCCATGTGGTCGACCGGCATATCAAACAGCTCAAAAGCGAGGGGATCATCGAAGCAGGCCGCCGCAAAATCGCCCTGAAAAATATGGAGAAGCTTCAGGAGAAGCTGGATGATCTGCTCTAAGATTTGTTCTCATCCCTCCTCTCTTATTTTTCCGAAATCCGGGTTGATCTGAAAAATTTATGAATGCCCTTGAAAGTGTGGGAGCCTATGCCGTAACATCCGGAGGTGATTCGGTCCCTATCCAGTATCGGGAATTGGATGAATATTCTCGGTTGCTTCAAGGGTATCGGGGAAAGGATGAATTTTTCATCGTCGGGGATAGACTGGTACGCCGTTTTCCTGTCTTTAAAGCGGACGATCCCAATTGTTGTGCCTCGGGGGGGAACCGATTGCTCTATTACAAACTTGAGCCAACGAAATCGTGATGGAGGCTGAAAATTACGCGGGTTGAAAACCGTCCATAAAAAAGGGACTACTTAAGGTACAAGTAAAAAATCAGCCTCTCCCCATATGTTATTAACAAGAGGCCAATGCCTCTTCGACCCTGGCGCGGCAGCGAGGGCAGAATCGGTACCCCTTGCGGTCGGTGTCGGCCAGGGTGTTGGAGAAGTGCATCACACAGTGGGGGTCGGGGCAGTGTTCCAGTCCCAGGGTGTGGCCGATCTCGTGGACCGCTTCAGTCAGAAGCCGCCGGAGAAAGAGTTTCCGATTTTCGGGCAGGCCGTAGAAAGCGTTGTGGAGCCTCGGGGTGGCTACCAGGGCGCATCGGTGGACCGGAGTGGCCAGGCCGAAGACGAAGTTGAGACCTTCTTCATAGAGATCCCTGTCGGTGATTCCCAGGAGGATATCCCCGGGTGTACGTTCCACACGGCAAAGATCCACCATCGCTGCGGACGCAAGAACTTGGCCTCTTTGGGGATTTTCACTCTCGATCGGCAGTTCTCTGGGCTCCCCGATTTCTACCGGGAGGGCAAAGAGCTCCGCCAGCTGCTCTCTGAGTATTTCCATCCACTCGGGAGATTGGGGAAAATAGGGAACGATCTTTATCCGGCACATCGGGAAGCCCCTTCGATCTCTATAGCTATTTGGATTCTCAGAGCGCCCGGATACGGTTGATCCGGTTGCCGAGACGTCCCATGATCTGTTCGGCTCGCTGCATCAGGAGTTCCCGCTCGTGATAAAGCCTGGCTTTCTCCTCTTCCAGTTTCATCTCCTTGTCCAGGAGCTTCTCCTCCTTGCGGATCAGCTTGTCATACTCCTCTTTGAGCTGAGCGTACTTTTTGTCCAGTTTGGCCACCGCTTTGTTGAGTTGGCGTAGATCCCGGTCCAGGGTTTCGATCTGACGCTCGGTTTCGGCTTGGAGAAGCTTTTTGTTGGTACGCTTGATCTTGGCGAGTTTTTCGTGGATCTGCCGCTCGGTCTCTCTCATTTTGCTCGAGAGATCCAGTACGCGGTTCTCCAGTTCCTCCAGCTCACCGCGTGTCTTTTTGAGCTGCTCTTCGATCTTTTCGATTTTTTTCCCGGTCTTGTCCAATGCTTTGATGAAGCTGTTGACGGAGACTTCCGTCTGTTTCAGGCTTTCGGTCATTTTGACTCCTTTTTCTTCATTGTTTTCGAAACGATACCATCATCCCGAGCCATTCGTGTGCGACGTGGGTAGCAATCCGAGTATAATCCCCTTTATGGACAAAAGAGCACTCAAAATCCTTCTGGACCGGGAGGCGGCCCGGCGCAACGATCCGTCGGAGCTGAGTTATCAGCGTCCCGATCCTCTGCTGGTGGCCTCCCGCTATCGTGACGAACGGATCGCGTTGATCTGTGCGCTTTTCGGCTACGGCAGCGCCAAACAGATCGTCGCCTTTTTGGATCGTCTCGATTTTTCTCTGCTGGAAGTTTCCGAGGAGCGTATTGCGCGGGAGCTTCAGGGCTTGAAATACCGTTTTCAGACTTCCGAAGATATCGCGGCACTCTTCATTGCTCTACGGAGATTGGGCAAAGAACAAAGCCTGGGGGAGATCGTGCGGGAAGCCTATAAAGAACGTCGAGAGATCCGTGACGGGCTCTGGGCCTTGATCCGGGCGATCCGGGAGGCTTATTCCCTTCAGAGCCGGGGATACGATTTTCTCGTGGGAAGGGTTCCCGAAGACCCCGACCGCTGTGCCCCCTTCAAACGCTACATGATGTACTTCCGCTGGATGGTCCGCCGGGATGCCCTGGATCTGGGGCTCTGGGAGGGGATCGATCCGGGGGATCTGATCATTCCTCTCGATACCCATACCCATGCCGTCTCTCTGCGTCTGGGGCTGCTGAAACGCAAAAGCTACGATATGCGGGCGGCCCTGGAGCTGACGAAAGCGCTTAAACAGTTTGATGCGGCCGATCCGATCAAATATGATTTTATTCTTTATCGTATCGGACAGGAATCAATAAACAATTTCGGATAAAATGGCACTTTATATTCGACCTATCGTCGTGAAACCGGCACATCATCTGCAGCGACGCATCCGGTGTACTTTCTACTGCAAAATTTGGGTCAAAAAGGCAAAAGAGGCTGATGGCAATTTCCCGTTTGGTACGCAAATTCAAAGAACAACTTCTGATCGCATTTCTCATTATCGTACTGGGAATGCTCTATTTTGCCGGAGAATACCTTTATCAGAATTATCGTACCTATCATGACCTGAAGGGGGTCCAGTATGCGGTGGACTATCTCGCTCGTGATGCCCGGTTGATCCAGGCGGTACAAAAAGAGCGGGGATTGACATTGGCTTGTGCCCGTGCTCCCCAGTTCTGCGGTGAAGCCGCTTTGCAATATGGTCGGACCGATCAGGCGAGGGAAGCCTATTTACAGGTTTTGCAACGGGAAAATATTGCAAAGATCGAAGCGGTGGATCGCCTTTTGAAAAATCTGGATCGTCTGGAACTTTTGCGTAAAGAGAGTGCGAAACACTCAAACGATCCTTTGGAGATTTTTGGGCAATACAGTCAAATCAGTCAGACGCTAATCCGCTCCATCGATCCGATTGTAGATACATTGGGAGATCGAGCCTATCTGGGGAATTTGCTGCTGTTTAAAACTCTTCTTGATCTGATCGAACTGGAGGGGCGGGAACGGGCGCTTTTGATGTCGCTGCACGGTCCGAGCGGGAAAAACCTCAAGGTGGAACGGCAACTTCAACTCAATGAAAACCGCCTTCAGGCAAGCTGGGAGACCGTCCGTTTGACGCTTTCGAAACGGATGAAGGTACTTTTCCGTCAAGTTGTACCTTTTGCCATGCAGCGAGACTATGAAGCGATGCGTCGAAAGATAGCGGATGCGGTACAGAACGATCCCTCTCTCAAGCGCCGATGGTGGAAGATGGCGACGGCATTTATCGATCGGCTCTACCGTTTCGAAAATCGGGTGCTGGCAAGTATCAACGAGGAGCGGATGACCTATCTGGAACGTATCAGGCAGACACTTTTCGAAGGGGTGCTTTTCCTGGGAATACTTGTTTTCCTTCTGGCGTTCTATCTGCAAAAAACCGGAAAAGTTTTCGACAAAATACTGGAACGGATCCGTCGCATCGCTTTCGAGAAAAAACTCGCTTCGGTCTATGGGGACTTTTCCGAAAACGCCCAACAGATCCATACCCGCAGTGCTCTGTTTCATAGTCTGATTCAGGCCTTGTCGCATCTGGAGGTCTTTAGCTTTCTCTATCTCGAGGAGCAGCCCGGGGGACAGGTTATCGTTAGTGAAAACATCCCCGTGAGGCGTTTGGAGGAGAAGCCGGCAGAGCTACGCCAGGCGATCAAAGAGATCCGTCAGAACAAACACCATCGTATTCTCCCGCTTCATATCCCCGACAATGAACTCTATGCCGGTGTCGGAGCGTTGGGTCTTTTCCCCATCAAAGAGACGGAGAACCGTTTCTATCTGCTCTATCTCTTTGTGAAACGCGGGGAGTATTTCAGTGAAATGCTGACGATGACGGTTCTGCGGATGATCGAAGCGGCCGAACTCGCTTTGGAACGCCTGCGGGAAGAAGAGAATATCGAAAAGATGAAAAAAGAGCTTCGCCTTTACAGCACAGCCTTCGAGGCGCAGGAAGCGATTCTTATTACCAATCAATACGGAGAGATACTGAAAGTCAATAAAGCCTTCGAAGAGATTACCGGATACAAGGAGAAAGAGGTCCTCGGAAAGAGCCCTTCGATCATGAAATCGGGGCGTCATGATGCATCGTTCTATCGGCAAATGTGGGAAGCGATTAAAGAGCAGGGATACTGGAAGGGGGAGATCTACAACCGTCGCAAAGACGGAACCGTCTATCCGGAAATTCTCTCGATTACCGCAATCCGTGACTCCCAAGGGAAAATTAGCAATTACGTTTCCCACTTTTTCGATATCAGTGATCTGAAAAAGGCCTATGCCGAGAGTCAATATCGGGCCCATCACGACCCGTTGACGGATCTTTTCAATCGTATGAAGCTCAAAGAGGAACTGGAGTTGATCTGGGTGTTGTCCGAGAAAGAGAAATTCTACAACGCTTTTTTCTTCATCGACCTGGACAATTTCAAACAGATCAATGACTCTTACGGGCATGCGGTCGGAGACAAGGTGATCATCGAAGTGGCTCGACGCCTCAAGGAGGTGGCGAGAGAACGGGATGTCAAAGCACGGATCTCCGGAGACGAATTCGCGTTGGTTCTGGTAGATTTGGGGGAGGATCGGGAGATCGCGACGCACAATGCCGCTCTTTTGGCGGAGAAGCTGGTGAATCAATATACCGATCCCTATCGGGAAGAGGGGGTGGAAATTCCTATCAGCTACTCCATCGGGATCAATCTTTTCCCTACCGGGCAGAGTACTCCCGAGCAGGTGGTCGAGCAGGCGGACTTGGCCATGTATCACAGCAAAAAGAGCGGCAAAAACCGTTTCACCTTCTACAACGAGCAATTGGATCGGGAGTCCAAGAAGTTTTTGCTGATGCGTTCCGAGATTGACAAAGGGCTCAAAAACCGAGAATTCATCGTCCGTTATCAGCCCAAGGTCTCTCTGAAAAACGGTGAAGTTGTGGGACTGGAAGCGCTGACGGTCTGGGACTCCTCTTCCTTTGGATTGATGGAACCGGAAAAATTTCTGCGCTACGCCTATGGTAATCGGCTACTCTATCTCTTTACCGAATATGTCATCGAGCGTGCTTTGGAGGCGTTACAGCGATGGGAGAGACGTCAGATCGCGCCGCGGGTCTCGATCAATCTTCCCACGGAACAGTTCAATAACAGTGCCTTTATGAATGAGATCTACGCTAGGGTTGCCGGAAAATACGCGCCTCAGATTATGTTCGAAATTGTCGAAGATGCACTAATCAAGGACAGCCGAAGTGCCATAGAAACTATTGAAAAGTTCCGAAAGATCGGGGTATTGTTCTCTATCGACGATTTCGGAACAGGCTACTCCTCTTTCAACTATCTCAAGATGCTTCCTGCCGATGAACTGAAGATTGATCGGAGTTTCGTGATCAATATCTTCGAAGAGAAAAACAATGAAATCGTCCGCAAAATTGTCGAGTTGGCCAAGATTTTCGGATTCAGCGTCACCGCCGAAGGTGTGGAATCGCAAGAGGCGATCACTTTTTTGAAAGCGATCGGCTGCGACAACTATCAGGGATACTACTTCAGTAAAGCGGTGGGAGAAGATGAAGTGCCCGGCTTTTTTGAAAAGGGGTAATCTCCCCCTCGATTAGGGGTATGACTCCCGAGACTCTCCCCCGGATTGAATGTCCTGAAAATCCTCCATTATATGAAATTGTCTTCATCCTACCTTTTCGCTGACTCTCTCGCAAAGAGAGTGCTTTTGGTATAATATTTTATTAACTATAAAAATTAGGTGATTGAAATGATCTGTAGCGTCAAAGAAGAGGTCAAAAAGGTTGTCGTCGGCCACGAAGAGCTGATCGACAGTATGATTATCGCGCTTTTCAGCGGTGGCCATGTGTTGGTCGAAGGGGTGCCGGGCGTGGCCAAGACGACGGCGGTCAATACTCTGGCCCGGAGTCTGGGCTTCGATTTCAAGCGGGTGCAGTTCACCCCCGATCTACTCCCCGGTGATATCATCGGCAACGAGATCCTGGATCTGAAAGCCAACGAGTTCCGGATCAAGCACGGCCCCATTTTCACCCACCTGCTTCTGGCTGATGAGATCAACCGGGCGGGGCCCAAGGTCCAGTCGGCACTGCTGGAGGCGATGGCGGAACGGCAGGTGACCATCGGGGAGGAGAGCTTCCCGCTGCCCGAGCCTTTCATGGTCCTGGCCACGGCCAACCCTGTGGAGCAGGAGGGGACCTACGAGCTTCCCGAAGCCTCGCTGGACCGCTTCATGATGAAGGTACGGGTGGGGTATAACGACTTCGATGAGGAGCTGACGATTATGGAGCGGGCCGCCGACGGGGCTTTCGAGAGAGTGCGGCAGGTTCTGGACGGGGAGAGTTTCGCCCGACAGAGGGAGCAACTCAAGGCGATCCACCTGGACGAAGAGATCAAACACTATATCCTCTCCATCGTCACGGCGACCAGGGATCCCGGGACTTACGGCCTGGAGGATCTGAAAGATTTCATCGACTATGGTGCCAGCCCGAGGGGCAGCATCGATCTCTACAAGGCTTCCCGAGCCCATGCCTGGCTTCAGGGGCGCGACTTTGTCACTCCCGCCGATGTGGCGGCCATGGCCTATCCGGTCCTTCGGCACAGGATTTTGCTGAACTATCATGCCGTGGCGGCGGACCTGGATGCCGACAAAGTGATTCGGAAAATCCTGGAGACGATTCCCGCTCCCTGATGAAAAAGCGACTGCAGGAGATTCTGCTGCGAACCCGGCGGCAGCTGTTGCTGTGGCGTCGGGGGCAGCAGCCCAGCCCTTTTGCCGGCGAAGGACTCGATTTTCGGGAACTGCGCCCCTATACCCTGGACGACGACATCCGCCATCTCAATTGGAAGAGCATGGCCCGCAGCCGCCAGCCGATGGTGAACCTCTTCAACGAAAGCCGTCAGATTCAGGTGGTGGCGGTCTATCTCAACAGCGGCGGCCTGGCGGTGGGCAGTCCCCGCAGCAAGAAGGATCAGGCGGTGGAGATCATCACGGCCCTCAGCTTCGCCGCCATCGAGGGTGAGAACCCGGTCGGAGCGCTCTTTTTCGACGAGACCTTGCAGGCCTGGCATCCTCCTGCGTTGCGCCGCCTCGAAGTGGATCACAATTTTGAAACCGCGATAGGGCTCGATCCGTTGGGGAGGCAGGTGGACTACACGGCCCTGACTCAGGCGCTTCAGAGCCGGCTCAAGCGCCGATCGCTGATTTTTCTGATCGGAGATTTTATGGATCGGCCGGAGCTGGCCGCCTTGGCCTCCCGCCATGAGCTGAGGTGTCTGGTACTCAGAGACCCCCTGGATGAGGCGCTGCCTGTCGGAGAGTTTTCGGTGGAAGATGCCCGAAGCGGCCGACGTGAGCCCTGGGTGATCGACCGGGGAACGAGCCGCCGCTACCGGGAGCTGGTGCGTCGACACGATGCGGAGTTGGCGGAGAACTTCCGGCGGCACCGTATCGCCTGGGAGAAGATCTACACCCACGAGGATGCGATCAAAAAGCTCATCGATTTCAGCAGGAGAGAGGGATGATCCATTTCGCCCATCTCTGGGTCTTTGCGCTTCTGCCGCTTTACTGGTGGTGCGAGCGGCGCTGCTTTCCGGCCCTTCCGACGCTGCGGCTCTCCAATGTTCAGTTTCTGCGCCGGGCCGCCGGAGGCCTGGGGAGCCGGGAGCGATGGATCCGCTGGTGGATCGTGATTTTGATGGTGACAGCCCTGGCCAATCCGGTGACCGAGAAGGTAAGAACGCTGCACAATGCCAAAGGCTATTCCGTGGCACTCCTGCTCGATGCCAGCTACAGCATGCGGGAGGGGGACCGATTCGAGACGGCCAAACGGGTGCTTTCGGATTTCATCCTCCATCGGCCCTACGATCGGATGGCCCTGGAGGTTTTCGGCGACCGGGCCCGCCTTGCCGCGCCCATGAGCTACGACAAAAGCGGCCTGCAGACGATCCTGAAGCATCTGCATCCCGGCGTGGCCGGCGGACGGGATACGGCGCTCTATGAAGCGCTTTTTGCCGGAGCGGATCTTTTTGAAAAAGAGCCGAAAAACAACCGGGTGATGATTCTGCTCACCGACGGCATTGACACCGTGGGTTCCGTCCCCCTGGAGACGGCGATCCGCCGGGTGAGAGAGGCGGGAATCCGAGTCTATACGATCGGCGTGGGGGATGACTTCCGCCGTCGGGTCCTGAAGCGCATCGCGACGGAGACCGGCGGTACCTTCTTCGACGCTTCCGATCCCAAAGGGCTGGCCTCGATCTATGCCCGGATCGATCGACTGGAGAAGAGTTCTATCGCGACGTATCGCAGCACCGAGCGACGCTCTTATTACCGTATTCCTCTGGGGCTGGCGGTGGGGCTCCTGGTCCTGCTGCTTGGGCTGAAAATCCGCCAACGACGGGGCATACTTCCTGTAGGCGGGGCACTGCTTCTGAGTCTGTTGGCCCTTTACGGCCCCGGCATCGAGAGGGGCTTGCGGCAAACACCCCATTCAGGCGGTGATCTGCTCCTCGCCCTGGATGCCTCCCGCTCCATGAAGGCGAAGGACCTCTATCCCGACCGTTTCCGCTTCGCTCTCCACAAAGCCAAAGGGCTTCTGTCGGAGCTGCATCGAACCAGGGTTGGGGTGTTGCTCTTTACCCGCCGCGCCTGGCTGTTGGCTCCCCCTACCGGGGATTATGAAGCCCTCAGGCGGCTTCTTGACGGTATCGGTCTGGAAAGTATCGAGCGGAAAGGGAGCGACTGGAACGCCCTGGTGAAGGCAGCCTCCCAACTGGGAGAGGGGAACCGAAGCCGGGTTTTGCTGATCTTCAGTGACGGGGAGGGGATCAAGGACCCCTATGCCTTGGCGAGGCAGGCTTCGGAGGCGAATCTGACGCTCTTTGGATACGCCGCGGCGACGGAAAAGGGGGTGACGATCCCTGACGGAAAGGGGCTGCTCCGAGACCAACGCGGGGATGTGGTGGTGACTCGTCTCGATCCCCGTTTCGCCGAAACGGTTCGCCAGAGCGGCGGCCGTTTTTTCGTCGCCCGAAATGACGACGGTGATTTGAAGGAGATCGCCCGGAAGGTGGAGGAGGCTCTGGGGGAGAGGAAGGCGACGGGGCTTGCCGCCAGCGGGGAAGAGAATCTCTATTGGATTCCCTTGCTGTTGGCATTGGTGATCTTTATGGTACCTTGGAAATGGAAATTGGGAATGGGGAGTCGGGAATGAGGCATTGTGGATGGGTATACTTGGCCAAATGTTTGTTCGACGCCCCTTCATTTCTTTTTCTTTGTTTCGCGACAAAGAAAAAGGAAACGAAGCAAAGAAAAAGAAAGCGCGAGGGACTGACGTCACTTTCCATTTGCCATGAAAGAGGGGGGAAAAAGAGTGAAAAACGTTTTTTAACTAGTAACGAGGAACTAGTAACTAGTAATTTTGTTCTGATTCATCCTGCTGAGGAAGATGATAGTTCCGTCATCCTGAACTCGATTCAGGATCCACGGTTTTTTAGGCATTCTGGGCCCTGGATTCCGGGGCATGCTCGGAATGACACCCGGTCTTCAAATGGTTCCGTATGGAAGAAATTCATTTTGATTTTGGGGTTATTTCTGCTTGGGGGGCTTTTGCTCCAGGCAGGAGTGCTCGATGAGTACCGACTTCATCAAGCCCAGGTTCTGCAGCAGAAGGGCCACTATCTTCAGGCGCTGAAAGCCTATCGGAAACTGCCGCGAAAGAGTGCCGCTGAGCGCTACAATATGGCCAATCTCTACTATCGTATGGGACGATTCGACGAGGCACTGGCCCTCTACCGGACGGTGGAGGCTCCTACTTTGCAGGGACGGAAACTCTACAATATGGGGAACTGTTATGCAGTCAAGGGGAATTGGCAGAAGGCACTGCGTTTCTACCGGGCCGCCCTCAAATTCGCCCCCCAAGATCCCGATCTGCGCTACAATCTGAAAAAGGCCGAAGCCAGAGTCCGGCAGATGGAGCTGGAAGCGTCGCTGTTGAAGCTCAGGCAAAAGGCACAGAAAAAGGTCTGCAAACTGGAGCGTCTGCCTCTGGGGGTCCGCCGGGGATTCTATGAAGGGAGTATCGAGTTCCTGAGCGACTTCGAAGGTAACGATACACTCAAAGAGGCCCGTTACAGCGAGACTCTGCTGAAACGGAACAACCAGGCACGCTCCACCGGCAAACGAGGTCTCGGCAAAGAGGCAAGCCGCCGGAATCGGGAAGAGAACCGCACTGTCGTGAAAGGCAAAGAGCATCCTTTCGGTCTGGAAGAGGTGCGCTATCGACGGCAGTTGCAGGAAAAAACTCTCAAGAGTCTGTTGGTGCCGATGACAGAGCCGAAAAAAAGTGAAGAATGAAGAGTGAAGAGTGAAGAGTTTTGGCGGGAGATTGCTATCCCGAGGAATGATGAATAGTGAATAGTGAATGATGAATGGTGAATGGTTTAGGTTTGCGTTGCTTTGCAACGCTTGTTTTTGAAAAATGTGGAAAGGGAATGTGGAAAGTGAGGAGTGGATTGTTTGAACAATACAAAGGTCTATTGGGAATGAGAAGAGGAATACTTTTTGTACTTTTTCTCTTTGTCGCCACATTATCCTATGCCGATGAGGGAGCCACGTTTTCGTTGAAGCTTTTACAAAACAGGGCCTGGCTGGGCGAGCCGGTTTTGGCCCGCTTCACCCTTCGCTATCCGCAAACGATGAAGGTGGACAGCGTACAGTTCAAACCTGCCGGGCTCAAGGCCTTCGAGGTGGAGGAGCTCAACGTCAGCGCGCCGGAGAAAAAGAGTGGGGAGGTGGTGCAGAGCTTCCGTTACCTGCTGACACCTACGGAGCTGGGCACCCTCACGATCCCGCCCCAGAAGATCGAACTGGCCTATCAGGACAAAACCAACTACCGTTACATCACCCATACCTATCGGACGAAACCGTCGAAGATCACGGTACGGGAGGTGCCGGAAGCGCTCAAAGTGGTGGGAGACTACCGGATGCGATTCGTCAGCGATGCCGACCGCACCCTGGCCAACCGCCCCGTCCATCTGCAACTGCATATCACCGGCATCGGCAATGCCCGCTATATCCCTCCTTTTGATCTGAAGATCCCCGGCGCGATTGTCTATCCTTCCAAACCGCAGGTGATGACCCGCTGGCTGGGGGAAGGAAAATATCGCAGCGAGTTCGTCCAGCGCTTTACGGTCCTGGCAGATGAAGACTACACCGTCCCTTCTCTTCGATTTCGCTATTTCAACCTCCAGACAGAGCTGCCGGAGGTCCTTCA
>NZ_WFQN01000106.1 GCF_015487065.1 Nitratifractor sp. | reverse complement strand
GGCATCAACCCCGACGCCATTATCCGTGCTTTTATCGCCGATATCAAGGCGGGCCATTTCGTGGAAGGAGGTTCCACGCTGACCCAGCAGCTGGTCAAGAACAAGCTCCTCTCCAGTCAGAAAAAACTGGCTCGGAAGATCAAAGAGGCGATCCTGGCCATCAAGATCGAGAATGTCCTGAGCAAAGAGCAGATTATCGAGCGCTATCTCAACGAGATCGCCTACGGCAACAACTACTACGGAGTCAAGACCGCCGCCCAGGGCTATTTCCACAAACCCCTAAAAGATCTGACCCTCAAAGAGATCGCTATTCTGGTGGGATTGCCCAATGCGCCGAGCTACTACAACCCCCGCCGGCACTATAAACGGGCCCTCAACCGGGCCAATGCCATTCTCTACCGGATGAAGAGCCTGGGGTGGATCACCGAAAGGGAGTATCGAAATGCGATCAAAGAGGTTCCCAGGATCTACCGCACCTCCCTGACCCAGAATGTGGCGCCTTATGTCGTCGATGAGGTGCTCCGTCGATTCAGAGGAAAACTGGGGGATCTGCGCACCGGCGGTTACAGGATCTACACGACCATCGATCTGCAGATGCAGAAGGCGGCCCGGGAGGCGGTCAAATACGGCTTCGACAAACTGGTCAAGCGCTACAAAGAGAACCCCCGCAAGACAAAACTCAACGGGGCGCTGATTGCTGTGGAGAACCATACGGGAGATATCCTGGCGATGGTGGGGGGTGTCGATTACAAAAAAAGTGCCTTCAACCGGGTGACGATGGCCCGGCGCCAGCCCGGATCGGCCTTCAAACCCTTTATCTACCAGACGGCTCTCGATATGGGCTACAACCCTGCCAGCAAGCTGACCGACCTGGCGAGGACTTTTCAGTATTACAAAAACGGCAAACGCAAAATCTGGGCTCCCAAAAACTATGAACGGGATTTCAAAGGCTTCATTACCCTGCGGGATGCCCTGGTGCATTCCCGAAACCTGGCGACGATCAATCTGGTCTACGACATCGGGGTGGAGACCATCCGCAAACGCCTGGCACTGCTGGATGTAAAAAACATCCCCCACGACCTCTCCATCGCTCTGGGGAACCTGGCGATCAGTCCCCAGAAAATGGCACAGATCTATACAGTCTTCTCCAACTACGGCCATATCATCGAACCGCGTCTGGTAAGCAAAATCGTCTCCAAGGAAGGAGCGGTAATCTACGAGACCAAGCCGAAGGAGATTGCCAATTTTACCCGCCCGGAGCAAGCCTATCTGATGACCAGTATTCTGGAGGATGTCATCAAACGGGGGACCGGACGAAAGGCGGCAGTCAAGGGGATCGAGCTGGCCGGCAAGACGGGCACCACCAATGACGGGGTCGATGCCTGGTTCTGCGGCTATTCGCCTTCGGTGACCACCATTACCTGGTACGGTCGGGACAACAACCGCCCCATCGGGCGCCATGCTACCGGCGGTTCCGTGGCGGCGCCGGCCTTTGCCTATTTTTACCGGAAACTTTTGAAACTCGATCCCAATATGCCCCGAACCTTTCGGGTGCCGGACGGTGTTTTTGTGGGAGAGGTCGACGGGCACAAAGAGCTCTACACCCGTATCTCTCCTCTCCCCAAGTCAGGCAGCGGTGATTTCCTTGACGAAGGATTCACTCCTCAACCGGCCCACCCTGTCGGTCAAGGGAGTGAGAACAATTCGAACAACGCTACCCGTCCCAGTCTTGACTCCACAGGGAACTCGTCGGCGGCCGGCGAGGTGGAGATGATTCCACTGGATGGAGATTCCGGGGCTACGGGAACCGTCGAAGGGGAGAGCGGGCAGGAGATCACCGATCCTCTCCACCCTCCCCAAAAATCTCCTGCAGAGGTGGGCGGTGACAGCGGAACCCTCTTTTGATCGCTATGATCGAGGCGGAGGAAACTCTAGGAAGAATGAGATGAAAATGACCCAAAAGATCAATCTGGATTTGGATTACTACAAAGCTCTGAGGCACGAGCTCCACGCTATGCCGGAGCTGGGGTATCAGGAGCACCGGACAGCGGCGCGGATCTGCCGGGAGCTGGAACGGTACGGGATTCCCTATGAAGAAGGAATCGGCGGGACCGGGATCGTTGCCTGGATCGACAAGGGAAGTGCCGGAAGGAGTATCGGCCTGCGGGCAGATATGGATGCCTTGCCCATCTCTGAAGAGACGGGGCTTCCCTACGCCTCACGCAACGAGGGGGTGATGCACGCCTGCGGCCATGACGGGCATGTGACCATGCTGCTGGCGGCGGCGAAAGTTTTGAAAGATTCGGTGGCCTTCGACGGCAGAGTGGTACTGGTTTTTCAGCCGGCGGAAGAGGGGGGAGCGGGAGCCAAAGCGATGATCGAGGATGGGCTCTTCGATCGCTTTCCCATGGAGAGGATCTACGGGCTCCATACCCGTCCCAGCGAAGCCTTCGGAACTTTTCTCATCAAAGAGGGGCCGGTGATGACGTCGGTCGATACCTGGGAAGTGGTTGTGCGGGGACGTTCCGGTCACAGCTCCCAGCCTCACCACGCCGTCAATCCGATCCTGGCGGTGTCGCATCTGGTCCAGGGGATCAAGGAGATCTCCGCGACCTCCATCGATCCGGCCCAGGCCCATGTCATCACTGTCGCGACCATCGAAGGGGGAGTCGCCTTCAATGTGATTCCGGAGACCTGCAGAATTGGAGGGTCGGTCCGTGCTTTCAGCCGGGAGGTTCAGGAGACGGTGGAGCGCAGGATCCGGGAACTGGCCGATGGGATGGCACAGGGATTCGGAGCGGAAGCGGCTGTGGAGTATCAATACCGCTATCCTCCGACGGTCAATACCCATATCGAATCGGCCTACCGCGCTGCCGTCGCCTGTGTGGGTGAAGCAAAGATCAAAAGCACTTTCCCTTCCAGTATGGGATCGGAGGATTTCAGTTTCTATCTCGAGCGGGTTCCGGGGGCTTATGTCTGGCTCGGCAGCAAAGTCGATCCCGAGGCGGAAACCGTCCCGCTGCACTCTTCCCGTTACGATTTCAACGACGACCTGATCGAAATCGGCGTCTGTTACTGGACGGGCCTGGTTCGGGAAGAGTTGGGGGCTTAAGCCTCCGCTTCCTTCTGGGCCTGCATCGCTTCGGCGAGGCCGCCGTCATCTTCCACCTCCGCCAGCTCCTTCTCCATCCACTCCTGCATCATCCCCAGCTGCATACCGATGAGGTCGATATCGTAACGGCGGGCGTTGGGGGAGGGGAGCCACTGGGCGACGAAATTGTCCCGGGCGGAACGGTTGACGCTCTGGACCAGATATTCGGCGTACTCCCGGACGCTCCGGGCTTCGAAAGTTTCGTCGGTTTCGTCGTTGTGGACTTTGATGATGAACCCTTCGGGATCGAGAGAGACGATTTCGGCGCTGATGGTCAGCAGGCTGCCGCCGGGAACGGGATCGGATGCTTGGGACATGAGTTCTCCTTCAAAATTGGACTCGTTTTCAACGACTTCTACTTCCGTCATTCCGGAATTGATCCGGAATCCAGGGCCCGGAATGCCCATTATGCCGTGGATTCTGAATCGAGTTCAGGATAACGAAAATATAGTGAATTGGGTTCTCTGAGAAATTGCCGGTTTTACTCGATAGCTCTGGCAGTCGCGAACGCAAGCGCCCGTTTCACGGGTTGAGCACTCCTTTGTCGCCATCGAGTAAAACCTCTCTTGCATGTTTTTCAGAGCACTCGATTGTGCTTCGGTGGAAAGTGTAGCACATTCCATCCTCTCCGGCCTTGATCTGTCTCAGTTTCGGATCTGACGGCTGCGTAGCCATCGCCAGAGGCTCTCCAGAACCAACCCGGCGGCGGCAGCCAGGATGATGCAGGCGCCGGAAGTGAGATCGTAGCGGTAGCTGAGCCAGAGTCCTGCGAGAGTGAAAAACGCCGCGAAAAGGGCCGAAAGCATCATCATCCCATAGAGGGTGCTGCTGCGGTGGGAGGCGATATGGGTCGGGATAGTCATGAGTGCTAATACGAGGATAAGCCCGACCACCTTGATGGCGACGACCACGGTCAGGGCTGAGAGGATCAGCAGCAGGGTGTAAAAGCGCCCGGTGGGGATTCCTCTCAGGGCGGCGTAGTCGCTGTCGTAGCTGATGGCCAGAAGCTCCCGGTACCAGTGGTGAACCGTAAAAAGCACCATCGCCAGCAACGCTCCCATAAACCAGAGATCGCTGTGCTGTACCGCCAGGATCGAACCGAAGAGATAGCTCATCAGATCGGTATTGTAGCCCGGTGTCAGATCGACGAAGATCACTCCGATGGCCATGCCCACGGCCCAGATCAGGCCGATATAGGTATCACTCAGGTGGCGTTTTTTGAAGGTGAGCCAGGCCAGCAGCAACGCGACGGCTACGGTGAAGAGCGAAGCGCCCAGAAAGATGGGGAGTCCGAAATAGATCGCCATCCCGATGCCGCCGTAGGAGCTGTGGGCCACTCCGCCGGTGAGAAAGACCAGACGGTTGACCACGATCAGCGAACCGATGATCCCGGCGACCAGACTCACCAGAATCCCGGCGATGAGAGCATTTTGCATGAAAGTATAGTGGAGGATCTCCATCAGTGCTTCTCCTTCTTGCCGGCGTGATGTTCACAGTCACAGGTTTTCTCCGCCAGCATCTGCATCAGCTCGATCTCGCAGAAATGCTCTCCTTCGGGCTTTTGCAGATGGATCGGGGAGCGGCGCAGGTCGTGGGTGTAGCT
>NZ_WFQN01000105.1 GCF_015487065.1 Nitratifractor sp. | reverse complement strand
TAGCTCAGGTGGCCCGCTTTGACCCCTTTGAGGACCGATTTTTTCACTTCGACGAAGTTGCCGATCTGGGTATGGGAGAGGTTCGATCCGGGGCGGATACGGGCCATGGGGCCGACGCTGCCGTCGCGGATGACGGCCTCTTCGATGACGGAGTGGGCCTTGATGTGGGCGTTTTCGATCCGGCTGCGGCCGTGGATCTGCACGCCGCTCTCGATCTCGCACTCTCCGATGAACTCGGCCCGGCAGTCGATGTAGATCGTCTCGGGCAGCCGCATCGTGACCCCCTCCAGCATCCAGTAGCGCCGGATCCGCCGCTGCATGATCTCCTCGGCGTGGGCCAGGTCGACTCGGGAGTTGACCCCTTTGAATTCCTCCTCTTCGACAAAGACCGGCTTGACGTGGCGCTCTTCGTCCACGGCCATCTTGACGATGTCGGTGAGGTAGTACTCCTGCTGGGCGTTGTCGTTGGAAAGCCGCGGGATGTAGCGCTCCAGGAGCTCCCGCCGGACACAGTAGACCCCGGCGTTGACGGTATGGATGAGGCGCTGCTCGGGGGTGCAGTCTTTCTCTTCGACGATCTCGCGGACCTCGCCTCTTTCGATGACGACCCGGCCGTAACCGCTGGGATCCTCCAGATCGATGACGCTCATGGCCACGTCGCCGCCGGCATCTGTCAGGCGCAGCAGCGAAGCGGTGGTCACCAGGGGCATGTCGCCGTTGAGGATCAGCACCCGCTCGTGGCGGAAGTCGATCCCCCGCAGGGCCCCGCCGGTGCCGGGGTAGTTCTCGGCATCCTGGCGGTGGATGCGGATCCGCTTGTATTCGCTCTCGATAGCCTCTCTGACCCGGTCAAGCTGATGGTGGAGCACCACGGTGACATCGTCGCTGATTTTCGTCGCGGCGTCCAGGGCGTGAAAGAGCATCGGTTTGCCGCTGATGGTGTGGAGCACTTTGGGGGTTTGGGACTTCATCCGGGTCCCTTTCCCGGCGGCGAGGATCACGACGGAGACGGACATTGAACTTCCTTTGGGTAAAATCTATGATCAAAGTCATTTGCTATGCGGTCATTTAAAGTCATTTCGCACGCAGAGCGTGCAGGTCATTTAAGGGACGACTCCTTGTAAAATGACCATGAATGACTGGGCAAAGCCCAAAATAACCATCTAATGACTTTATTTAAAGCAATTATATCCAAAGGGTTTTAAGGTGAAATGCCGACATTTCGGAGCGTGTGGAAGCTGCACACTCTATGCGATCGACTACAAGAAACAATTGGAGGAGAAACACCGCAGACTGGCGGGACTGCTCGCCCCCTTTTACCAAGGGGAGATCGAAACCTATTCTTCGTCCGATACGCACTACCGGGCTCGGGCGGAGTTTCGGATCTGGCACGAAAGGGAGCGCTGCGACTACGCCATGGGCAATCTGAGTAAAGACGGCAGCGTAGTGATCGAAGAGTGCCCCAAGGTGATCCGGCCTATCGAAGAGCGGATGGGACCGCTGCTGGAGGCGGTCAACGAATCGGCGGTTCTCTCCCGCAAACTTTTTGCCGTGGAGTTCCTGGCGACGACGACGGGGGAGTGCCTGATCACGATGCTCTACCACCGGCAGCTCGACGAAGCATGGCAGCGGGAGGCCCGGGCGCTCGAAGAACAGCTGAACGCTTCCATTATCGGCCGGGCCCGCAAGCAGCGGCTGGTACTTTCTCGGGACTATGTGACCGAGGTTCTAGAAATTGATAGTAAAAAATATAAATACCGTCACTACGAGGGGGGGTTTACCCAGCCCAATCCATTCGTAAATAGGGAAATGATTACCTGGGCCAAAGCCCGCGCTGCCGAAGTAGGGGGCGGAGATCTGTTGGAGGCCTACTGCGGCCTGGGGAATTTCACGATCCCCCTGGCGGATCGCTTCGGTAAGGTGCTGGCGACGGAGATCAGCAAAAACTCCATCAAAGCGGCCAAAGAGAACTGTACCCTTAACGGTGTGGAGAACATCGCCTTCGTCCGTCTCAGCTCCGAGGAGATGACCTCGGCTTTGCGCAAAGAGCGGAGCTTCAATCGGCTGAAGGGAATTGATATTGACGAATATGATTTCCGTTGTGTGCTGGTCGATCCCCCCAGGGCGGGGTTGGACGAGGCGACCCGCAAGCTCATTTCCACATTCGAAAATATCATCTACATCTCCTGCAATCCCGAGACCCTGGCCAGGGACCTGGAGCACCTGAGCCGCAGCCATGAGGTGCAAAAAGGGGCGCTTTTTGACCAGTTCCCCCATACGGAGCATATGGAGAGCGGGGTCTTCTTGCGAATGAGGAATGAGTAATGAGGAATGAGGAACCGAGTTGGGTAGCGTGGGATTGCTATCCCACGAAATAACAAGGAACGGAAAACAGGAGAGAGAAGGTATGAAACAAATT
>NZ_WFQN01000104.1 GCF_015487065.1 Nitratifractor sp. | reverse complement strand
TCCTCGTAGGTGTGCCAGGCCCAGTAGTATTCGATCATCGTAAATTCGGGGTTGTGGGTGGCGTCCATTCCCTCGTTGCGGAAGTTGCGGTTGATCTCGAAGACCGCTTCCATCCCCCCGACAATGAGCCGCTTGAGATAGAGCTCCGGGGCGATGCGCAGGTAGCGGTCGACCCCCAGAGCGTTGTGGTGGGTGACGAAGGGGCGGGCGTTGGCGCCGCCGGGGATGGGGTGCATCATCGGGGTTTCCACTTCGAGGAAGCCTTTTTCTTCAAAAAAACGGCGCACCAGAGAGACGATGCGGCTGCGGAGCTTGAAGGTCTCTTTGACCTCCGGGTTCATGATCATATCCAGGTAGCGTTGGCGGTAGCGGATCTCCTGGTCGGTCAGGCCGTGGAACTTCTCGGGCAGGGGATGGACCGCTTTGGTGACGATCCGCAGGTCGGTGCAGTGCAGCGTGATCTCTCCGGTGCGGGTGACGAAGGGGTACCCTTCGGCCTCGACGATGTCGCCCACCTCGATCAGTTTCTTGATCTTGTTGTAGTACCCTTCGGGAAGGTCGTCCCGGTTGTAGTAGATCTGCACCAGCCCTTCGCTGTCTTCGAGCTTGGCGAAGGCCGCCTTGCCCATGATGCGGATGAATTTGACCCGGCCGGTGAGGCGGTAGTGGCGATCGGTAGCGACGCGCTCCCCTTCGGGGCGTTCGAGCAGGTCCCGGTTCTCGGCGAGAAACTGTGCCGAGGGGATACCGCGACTGCGGCCGGCGGGGTAGGGGTTGATCCCCTCCTGGCGCAAAGTGTCGGCCTTTTTGATGCGTTCCTGGACGTAAGGGTTGTCGAATATCAATGGAGCTCCTGTTTTTTACTTTTTCTCGTTCTCATGTTCCCTGCACTCTTTGCAGATGCCGATAATCTTCATGGCGTGGTCGGTCATTTCGAAATCGAACTTCTTCGCTACCGCCTCTTGCTGCTTCTCGATGGTCTCATCGCAGAACTCGATGATCTTTCCGCAGCGGATACAGATGAGGTGGTCATGGTGCTTCTTCAGGCCGATCTCGTACCGTTTCCCCTCCTTGCCGAAAGAGATGGAGTCGGCCAGTCCCTCCTCTTCGAGAAGGCCGAGGGTCCGGTAGACCGTGGCGATGCCCACCTTGGCTCCCGGGTCAGCCTGCTGGACGAGCCTGTGGATCTCTTCGGGGGAGAAGTGGCCCGGGTTTTCGTAGAGTGCCTTGAGCACCAGTTCCCTTTGGCGGGTGAATTTTAGTTGTTTTTCTTTGAGGATCCTCTTAAGCTCTTCCAGAAGAAAATCGTAGTCGACCATGGCGTTACCTACCGTGCTTTTTTGTCGAGGTCTGCCCGGTGGAGGGGGCGGAGTGGATGAGGAATTTCCCGGAGCGCATCAGCAACGGAAAGAGGGCAGACCCCTGAACCCGGTGCCGGAGTTTGTCGTGGATCGCCGGCGTACGGTAGAGGGCGGAGAGGATCATGGCAAAGATCAGGAAATACTTCAAGGCCGCCACCAGAAAACCTCCGATCCTCTCGGCGGTGCCGGGACGTTGTTCTGCCCGGCGTTCCTGGATCCGTCTGCCGAGCCAGGAACAACCGCCCCAGATCAACGCCAGGATCAGGACAAAGGCGATCAGACGGCCCAAAGCGGGGTTGGGAAGATGAAAAAGCTTTGTCTCGATCAGTCTCGCCAGGGGATCGGCCCCCCGGGAAGCCAGGAAGACGCCGCCGACCAGTCCCACCAAGCCGAAGAGTTCCCGGAGAAAGCCGGTGACGATCCCTTTGAGCCCCAAGAGGAGGACCAGGGCTGCGACGATCAGATCGAAAGAGTTGAATGTCATATCGTTGAGCCTTTTTTCCAGCTGCGGGATTTAGAGCGCACGGATCAGCTCATCCTGCTTGTTGGACCACTGGATCGCGTTTTCCCGGGTGATGACCCCCTGACGGATCAGCCGCAGCATGACCTGGGTTTGAGTCTGCATGCCGGTCTCCTCCTGGCCCAACTGCATGGCCGAATAGATCTGGTGGACCTTGTCTTCGCGGATCAGGTTGGAGATGGCGTGGTTGCTGATGAGGATCTCGGGCACGGCGACCCGTCCGCCGCCGACTTTGGGCAGCAGCGCCTGGGAGATGACCGCGACCAGAGAGCTGGAGAGCATCGCCCGGATCTGGGGTTGCTCATCTCCGCTGAAGACGTCGATGATCCGGTTGATGGTCCCCGGCGCCGAGTTGGTGTGCAGCGTGGCAAAGACCAGGTGACCGGTCTCGGCGGCAGTCAGGGCGGCGGCGATGGTCTCCTTGTCCCGCATCTCCCCGATCAGGATGATGTCCGGGTCTTCCCGCATGGCGTATTTGAGCGCCGCGCCGAAGCTCCGGGTGTCGTCTCCGACGCTCCGGTGGGAGAAGACGCACTTTTTGTGCCGGTGGACGAACTCCACGGGATCTTCCACGGTGATGATGTGCTTGGACTCGTTTTCGTTGATCTCATTGAGCATGGCGGCGAGGGTGGTCGATTTACCCGAACCGGTAGGCCCGGTGACCAGGATGAGCCCTTTCTCCCGTTTGATCATCTTGCGATAGACCGGCGGAGCGTCGATCTGATCGAGGGTGGGGACATCCAGGGGAATAATCCGGAAAGCGGCAGCCATGTCTCCCAGTGTTCGGTAGTAGTTGACCCGGAAGCGCCCGATTCCTTCCAGTTCCACGGCGAAGTCCAGCTCGTTCTCTTCTTCGAAGCGTTTTTTCTGCTTTTCGGTCAGCAGACCGTAACACATCTCCTCGATATCTTCCCCGTTGAGTTTGGGCATATTGACGGGGCGTAGCTTTCCATCGACCCGGAGTAGGGGCTCTTTCTTTGCAATCAGGTGGAGGTCGGAGGCGTCATGGACAATGACGCTCTGAAGAAGTTTTTTGATATTGAATACCATAGGAGTTCCCTTCTGTTTGACGGAGTGATCTATTCGATGATGGCGGGGACGATGAAAAAGTCGTCACGGCTCTCGGGAGCGTGTTCCAGAATGATCTTCGGGACTTCCGGATCGTTGCCCGGGAAATCTTCCCGCATGGGGGTCCCCCCCTCCAGGGTAGAGAAGTAGCTGTCGAGAGCTTCGGTATCGAGTTCGTTGAGGCTCTCGACATATTCGAGGATTTCGGTCAACTGCTGCAGCACTTCGCTTCGTTTCTCCTCCGCGATTCTCAAATGAGAGAGCTTTTCGAGTTTTTCCAGTGTTTGCTCATCGATCCGCAACGGCGATCCTTTTCCGTAACTTGATGGGCTTATTATATAGAAAATGTGATTAAGTCTCCGGAATAGGCAATTTTGGGGGCGACGGAGTATAATGCGTTTTACATCGGCCGGGTTCGGACCGGTTATGGCGGCTTGTCGGGCTGTCGGAATCTCTTATAATCAGGAAAGCAGATGGAATATCGAAGTGAATGGTTAGAGGTGGATGCCGTCGATTCTCCTCGGCTCGAAGCGCTTTTGCAAGCCAGGGAGGCGGGAGCGTGCGATTTTGTACTGGTGGATGTGCGGGAACTTTTCGAATATGAAGCGGCGCACCTTCCGGGGGTGGATCTCTTGCGGCCCACCAGCCGCTTCCAGGCCTGGGCACAGGAACTGATCGACCTGAGCCGTCAGCAGCCGGTGATCCTCACCTGCCGTACCGGCAATCGTACCGGCCAGGTCCAGCAGATTCTCCAAGCCAATGGTGCCGAGCAGCTGATCGACCACCGGGGCGGGATCATGCAGTGGCACGGCGAGATCATCCGCAATGACAGTGCCGAAGGCGTCGCATGAATGTCGTCGACCTTTTGATCCGCCTGCTTTCGGCCCCTTCGGTGACGCCGGAGGATGCGGGGCTGATGGAGTACGTTCAGGCGTCACTCCCCGGTTTTGAAGTGCTTCGCGTCGATGAAGGGGGCGTCAAAAATCTTTTCATCTCTCGGAAGTTCGGCGAAGGAGAACATCTCTGCTTCGCCGGGCATGTGGATGTGGTTCCTCCGGGAGAGGGGTGGCACAGCGATCCTTTCGTCCCACGGATCGAAGGGGGGATGCTCTACGGTCGGGGCGCCCAGGATATGAAGAGCGGTGTCGCCGCTTTCCTGCAGGCGGTGAAAGAGACGGAGAGCTTCGACGGAACCCTCTCTCTGCTGCTGACCTCCGACGAGGAGGGGGAAGCGAAATACGGGACCCGGATTGTGCTGGAGCATCTGAAAGAGATCGGCCGGCTTCCTGATTATGCCGTCGTGGCGGAGCCGACCTGCGAAGAGCGTTTCGGTGACGCCGTCAAGATCGGCCGGCGGGGTTCAATCAACGGCGTCATCGAGGTTTTCGGACGGCAGGGACATGCGGCCTATCCGGAAAAGTCGGACAATCCGATCCATCGCATCGCTCCGATCCTGCCGCAGATCGCGGGAGTGGATCTCGACAGCGGTGACGAGCATTTCGCTCCCAGCAAGCTGGTCATCACCGATCTCCGCGCCGGAATGGAGGTGACCAACGTCACGCCCGGAACGCTCAAGATGATGTTCAACGTCCGCAACTCCACGGCGACAAGCCTCGAAGAGGTGGAACGCTTCATCCGGGAACGCTTCGAAGGGCTGGCGTATGAGCTCAAACTCTCCCAAAGTGCCAAACCCTTCGTCACCGATCCCGAGACTCGTATCGTGCGGCTCCTGGACCGGTCGATCCAAGCCGTCACGGGGCTCACTCCCAAACACTCCACCGCCGGCGGCACCAGTGACGCCCGCTTTTTCGGGGAGTACGGGGTCAAGGTGGTGGAGTTCGGGGTCCGCAACGACACGATCCACGCCCCCAACGAACGGGTGGCGATCGAAGAGGTAGAGGGGCTCTACCGGGTCTTCCGCGATCTGATCGAGAGGTTCTGATGGAGCTGTGGCATCTGGTGGCGCTGAGCTTTCTGGCAGAGGTTGCGGAGACAAGCTGGCAGTACGCCCCTTCGATGCAGGGGGTGATGGAGAAGGTATGGCGGCTCTACCGCCGCTCGGTCTTCTGGCTTCTGGCAGGGCATACCGGATATCTCTATATCCTTTATCTTTCCCTGCGTTACGATCTGCTCAACTGGCCCATCGTCGTGGCGATCGCCCTCAAGACCCTGGATATCTTCACCAAGATCGAAATGGTCCGCAAAATCTACGTCCGTGGCGAGATCGATCCGGTGACGGAAGAGATGCTCAGGATGCAGATGCCCCCCTGGCTCTGGCTCATCGGGCCGCTCACCTACCCCTGGCTGGTCTGGCTGGCCCTGACCCACGCTGCTGTTTGACATTTAAAGTCAAAAAGCATTATAATGGCGTCACTACAAACGTGCTTCGCAGGATACCGCAAGGTTCCGACGTGATGCTTTCACCCCTGCACTATTTTTACCAATCTCCAATATTGACGAGGACTCATGGAAGAGAATCGACAAAAAAACGGCCATCATAATGGCAAAAAACAACATCAACGCACCCACACACCGGTCGAAGGGTACAAGATCGAAGATCTCCAGACCAAACCCCTGGAGGAGCTGGTCGAGATCGCCCGCAAGCTCAAGGTGGAAAACCCCAACGAATACCAGCGCAAAGACCTGATCTTCGAGATTCTCAAGGCCCAGGTGAGCCAGGGAGGGTATATCCTCTTTACGGGGATTCTGGAGATCATGAACGACGGCTACGGCTTTTTGCGTTCCATCGACGGCAACTTCGCCAACTCCTCGAATGACACCTACGTCAGCTCCACCCAGATCAAGCGCTTCGCCCTGCGCAACGGCGATATCGTCACCGGCCAGGTGCGCGCCCCCAAGGAGCAGGAGAAGTACTACGCCCTGCTCAAGATCGAGGCGATCAACTACCTCCCCCCCGAAGAGTCCAAAAAACGCCCCCTTTTCGACAACCTCACGCCGCTCTATCCCCAGGAGAAGCTCAAGCTCGAGTACCACCCCATGAAGCTCACCGGCCGGGTCATCGATCTCTTTGCCCCCATCGGCAAGGGGCAGCGGGCCCTCATCGTGGCTCCACCCCGGACCGGTAAGACCGAGCTGCTCAAAGAGGTGGCCCACGGCATCACCCACAACAACCCCGAAGCGGCCCTGATGGTGCTCCTGGTGGACGAGCGCCCCGAAGAGGTCACCGACATGCAGCGCAGCGTCAAGGGCGAAGTCTACGCCTCCACCTTCGACCTGCCGGCCCAGAACCATGTCCGTACCGCCGAGATGGTTATCGAGCGGGCCAAGCGCCGGGTGGAGCTGGGGCAGGATGTGATTATCCTCCTCGACTCCATCACCCGTCTGGCGAGGGCCTACAACACCGTCACCCCCAGCTCCGGCAAAGTCCTCTCCGGCGGGGTCGACGCCAACGCCCTGCACAAGCCCAAGCGCTTTTTCGGTGCCGCACGCAACATCGAAAACGGCGGCTCCCTCACCATCGT
>NZ_WFQN01000103.1 GCF_015487065.1 Nitratifractor sp. | reverse complement strand
TTTTATCCCAAATTATGTTCTGTGAAAAATGTCAAGCTCCATTAGAGCACAATTTGGCTGAAGCCAGATAATTTTCGTCAAAGGGTCTTTGCCTTTTGAGAACCCCGAAGGCGATACGCAAGAGTTTATTTGCAGCGGCGATCAGAGCCTGCATTTCATTTTTCCCATTTTGCACAAGACGTTCATATTTCGCCCGGATCAACGGATTGTATTGAATGGCACTCATGGCAGCCATATAGAAGAGCTTGCGAAGGAGAGGGTTGCCGCGTTTGGAGATTGAGCCCCGCTTGTGAACGGTTTTTCCCGAATCGTAAGGGCTGGGGGCGATACCGATATAGGAACAAACCTGTTTGGCCGATTGGAAGGTTTCGAACCCCCGAAGCATGGAGAGAATGGCACTGCCGGTTTTGAGGCCGATACCCGGTATCGACTGAAGAAGCTGATACTCTTGAGGAAAATGCTTTTTGAGTAGAGTCTGCATCAACTTTTCGATCTTGTCGATCATTGTCTGAAGGGCTTGGAGGTGATCGTTCATCAATTCAATCATCTGAGGACTTACTCCGGCACGTTTTTGAAGAGCATGAAGCCGGTTTCGGGTCCGTACCTTCTCCTGCTGGAGTGCTTCGGATTCTTTCAGCAACAGTTCCAGCTCCTGGCGAAAGAGCGCAGGAGGTTGGAAAAATGGAAGCTCCCTTGCATCGAATCCATATTCGGCGATAAGCCGGGCATCACTGGCATCGCTTTTGATTCGCATCAGTTTCATCTCCGCATACCGACGGATCTGCAGAGGATTGATCACGGCAACTTGCATTCCTTCTTCATAGAGCCAACAGGCCAACCGGGTATGATAGATTCCCGTCGCTTCCATGACAAAGACAAGATTTTCTTTCTCCACCCTGAATGGAAGCACCATCTCCTGGACCACATGCTCTCGGGTATAGGGGATATGACGCATTCGATGCTCCTGCCCATCGTAGAGGCTGAAATCCAGGCTGTCCATTGAAACATCGACACCGACGACTCTTCTCTTTTTCATCGTTATCCTCCTATGCTACAATGTTTGTCTCTTTCCGGATTATCATCGTGATAGAGGTCTTCGGACCTAATGTTCTTCGTCCAATCTTATGGAAAGAGCGGGGAATGGGAACAGCATAAATTCCGCTCTTGAAAGAGCAATGCATTAGTTGTTCTTGATCATTCCCCGATAAAGTAAAGTATGCCTCAAAAAGAGACAAGCTAATCATACGATGCATTAGAAAGTGCGTCAGATGCGTTGATGCTCGGTGTGTAGGGGTGCACAGCCAAAACGTAGGCGCACCCGGAGGGTGCGTCGAGGCTTTGGATGTGTCGCCCATGCCATCGATGATCGATGCAAATGGCGTGCTATCTAATGCATAGTTTGGGTTGAATGACAGCGAAGCGAATGACAAAAATCCTTGAGAAATGGGGATTGAATCAGACGAAACAACCCCTCTGGGAAAACCGTGTCATTCCCCGCTTTGCTCGTTTTCGGCAAGCAGTCGCTCTTTGAGCGCCCGTTTGAGGACCTTGCCGGTGGCGTTTTTGGGAAGCTCGTCGACCAGATGGAATGCTTTGGGG
The DNA here is from genome assembly GCF_015487065.1 of Nitratifractor sp. GTDB lineage: Bacteria > Campylobacterota > Campylobacteria > Campylobacterales > Sulfurovaceae > Nitratifractor. Next base: position 9,522 of record NZ_WFQN01000103.1, on the reverse strand, counting down.
ATTTTGTAGTTGGCCAAATGCTCCCTCAGATGCGCCTTGAGGCGCGTCAGATCCGGCGGTCCCTGCTCCTCGTCGGGTTCGATATAGGCCACGGGGACCTCTCCGCTCTTCTCATCGGGCACGCCGATCACGGCACTGACCCCCACCCCGGGAAAGCTGTCGATCACCTCTTCGATCTCCCGCGGATAGATATTGATTCCTTTGGAGATGATCAGATCCTTCTTGCGATCGACGATAAAGAGATACCCCTCCTCATCCATGTAGCCCATATCTCCGGTCCGGAGCCATCCGTTGATGATCGTCTCCTCCGTCGCTTCAGGGCGGTTGAGATAGCCCTGCATCACGTTGTCTCCGTAGAGAATGATCTCTCCCACCTCTCCGCGGGGCAGCTCCACCATATTTTCATCGACGATCTTGACCGCGTAGCCGGGCATCGCCGGACCGACGGAGCGCTCCTTCTGCTTATGAAGGGGATTGATACAAACCGCCGGAGAACTCTCGCTGAGCCCATAGCCTTCCAGCATCTTCGCCCGGCGGAATTTTTCTGACATCGCCTTGAGAGTCTTGGTCTGCAGCGGGGCGGCTCCGGAGACAAAGATCCGAATCCGGTTAAAGAGCATAAAATACCACGGCAGCTTGGCTTTGGCCAGGGCGTTGTAGACATCGGGCACCCCGAAGAAGACCGTCACCCCTTTCAGCAGCGTCTGCTTGAAAATATTACCGAAGGGACGTAGGGAGGGGATGATCACGATCGACGCTCCTACATAGAGCGGGAGGATCAAACCGACGGAGAAGGTAAAGGCATGAAACATCGGCAAAAAGACAATGGTGCGATCTTTGGCGGTGATATGGAAAAGTTGCGAAGCTGATTCGGCGTTGGAGAGAATGTTTTTGTAGCTCAGCATGGCCCCTTTGGGCTTGCCGGTGGTTCCCGAGGTATAGAAAAAGACCGCCAGATCGTCCAAGGTCCGCATCACAGGTTTGCAGGTAAAAGCTGCTGCCAGAGCCTCTTCAAAGGTCGCGTTGGCTTCGTTAGCCAGTCGCAATCCTCCTTCCCAGATCGTATGACGCACCAGCTCCCCGGCCCCGGAATCGTGAACCACTTTTTCATAGAGAGCCGAAGCGAACAATACCGTCGTGCCGCTGTCCTGTAGAATATAATGAAGTTCTTCCGCTTTGAGAAAGGTGTTGATGGGAACGGTAATCGCACCGACTTTGCTGATAGCCATTACCGCCGCGACAAACTCCCAGGAGTTGCGCAAAAAAAGCGCGACCCGTTCCCCCGGCTCTACTCCAAGATAGTGCAGATAACCCGCCAGGGCATCCACACGGCGCAATAGCTCCCCGTAGCGGATCGTCTCGTTTCCGACAAAGAGCGCTTTGCGCCGGGGATGACGCACGCCGTGATCCCTGAGCATCTCATAGAAGTTGTTGTAGCGGTAGTGCAGCGTTCCCATCGCTTCTCGTTCCTGTCTTGTCATTTGCTAGAATCGGTAGCGGAACCCTAGGGTACTCAGGAAGGCTCCGCCCTTTTTGAAGGTTCCGACAATCCCGTTCTCGTTCTCTCCCAGTGAAAGGCTGCGACTCTTTTTGTGGTCATAAAGCACCGCCACTCCCCACGCGAAATTCTCCGTCTGCCGATAGAGAAACCCGGCGGAGAAGATATTGCCGTCACTGTCGGGAAGTTCATACCCCAATGTCCGGTCGGGAACCGGGGTCTGGTCATAGGCGTAACCTCCCATCAGTGTCAGACGATCGTTGTAACGATAGCTCAGTCCCAGACGGAAAGTGTTGCTGTCCTTCCAGGATTTGTCGATGGGGTCATCAAAGACCGGCAGCGACGCGTCATAATTGAAATCGAGTTTTTTATATTTGGACCAAAAGGTCCGTTCATAGACCAGTTCTACCGTCAGCACATCGTCGAAGGTCTTGGCGGCGGCAATATCCAGTGTCGCCGGCAGCGGAACCGTCACCCGGGCCCCGCCGCGGTAGATGGGGGTGGTGGGGGATCCCGCATAAAGCGTCGCCGTCCCCTCCACCGTCAAATTGACGTTGGAGCGGTAGGTGACGGCAAAGTTCCAATCTTTCGACGGTCGGTAACTTACGGCCAGGTTATATCCCCAATCGACGGAATCACCATTCATATCCCGCGCCAATCGGCCCGAGGAGGTCATGCCGTCACTTTTGACCCGCCCGTCGGTATAGACCATCCTCACGCCGGCCCCGATACTCCACTGATCATTGATCCGATAGGCAACCGAGGGATTCGCTTCGATGATTTTGAGAGTGAACTCCTCGGCAAAGAGCTTCTGCACCGGATTGTCCCAGCGTTTGGAGAGCCCTCCCGGTGCCGCGACACTCATCCCGAAACGCCAGGCTCCATAAGCCGGAGAGACATAGAAGAGATGCCCCACCGGGATATTCTCCACCTTGGTACTTCCGTCGGCAGGCACCAATCCGACCGACGGCAAATACTGTTTGCCTTCATAATCGATCGCCGGCAAATGTACCCACGTCAATGCTCCTTCGACATACTGACGCTGCGGATCCATAAAGGCCATATTGGCCGGGTTGTAGTAGGCGGTGTCAGCCCCGGTGGTATGGGCCACATAGGCAGCCCCAAGCGCCATAGAACTGACCGACTGTTCGGGGAGCTTGTACCCCGCGGCGTTTAGGCCGGCGACCGCCGTCCCCAGCAGAAGCGCTCCTTTCAGACAACGTTTCATTCTCCCTCCTTTGTTTCAAATGGAACCGAACCGGCTCCGATCAGGGCATAGAGCCGCCGAATCTCCTCGGGCCAAAGCGACTCGTCGATAGTCTCCAGGATCAGCGGAATGTCGTCGAGCCGAGGATCGTTCATCATCAGCCGAAACGGCTCCCAGCCCAGCTCCCCCATCCCCAGGGAGTGGTGGCGGTCCACCCGGGAGCCCAGGGGCGGTTTGGAATCGTTGATGTGCATTCCTTCCAGATAGTCGAAGCCGACAATCTCGTCAAAAGACTTCATCGTCACCTCGTAGGCCTCGGGAGTCCGCAGATCGTAACCGGCGGTAAAGGTGTGGCAGGTATCGAGACAGACGCCGACGCGTTCTTTGGCCTCCATCCGGTCGATCAGGTGGGCCAGATGTTCGAAACGGTAGCCCAGATTGCTCCCCTGGCCGGCGGTGTTTTCGATCACCAGCTTGACCCGGGAGTTCGGCGTCGCCTCCACGGCCCGGTTCATCGACTCGGCGATCCGCTCCAGACACTCCCGCTCCGCCGCTTCGACTTTGGCGGCATAGTCAGGATCTTTTTTGGGGATCTTCACCAGATGGCTGCCGGGGTGGAAATTGAGCTTCTCCAGCCCCAGCTGATCACAGCGCTCGATCTCATGGATGAAGGATTCCAGAGACTTTTCCCGTTTCTCCGGCTCGGGATGCCCCAAATTGATCAAATAGCTGTCGTGGGGTAGGACATGCTTCGGGGCGATGCCGACGGCCTCCAGGTTGCGCTTGAAGGCTTCGATACTCTCCTCGCTCAAGGGCTTGGCCTTCCACTGGCGCTGGTTTTTGGTAAAGAGGGCGAAGGCTTTGGCACCGATGGCCTGGGCATTGAGCGGGGCATTCTCCACCCCGCCGCTTGCACTCACATGGGCACCGACAAATTTTTGACTGCTTGGCATACTATTTCTCTTTGTTGATTTTGATAACGATCGCGTTGATTGTATCGCGAAAATCTATGGAGTCCTTTGAAACGCGATAGTGAATATCGTACTCTCCTGCCCGGTGTATCTCCTGGAGCCACCCTCCTTCAAGCTCTTTTTTCCCTTCGCCACCGAAGATCGGCTCTCCTGAAAGCAGATGGAACAGCAGGGTCGGGGGATAGGCGGGAGAGAGATAGCGAAGGTTGAAGGTTTTCGGGCTCATACAGAGCGCTCCCGAACAAATCTGTGTCGAGGTGACGCTCAGCCGCATCACCGCCTGGCCGTTGGCATAGACCTCCAGACGGATCCTCTTCTCGCCCCGATAGAGGAATCCCTGATCGGCATAACGCATCACCGGGGTTTTCCAGAGGACAAAGACCCCCTCCTGGGCCTTGGGAAGTCCCGGTGAACGGCATCCGCCCAGAACTCCCAACAGCAATACCGCCGTGAAACCGATAAGATTTTTTAACATTTTTTCACTTTCTTCACCTATATTTAAGAAATTCATAAGGAATCACTCCCTATAATTGCGCCTACCAAAACACAACGGCCCCTTCATCTAGCGGTTAGGATTCCAGGTTTTCATCCTGGCCACAGGAGTTCGAGTCTCCTAGGGGTCACCACCTCGTTTTGGTATCTCCCGAATTATATTCTTTTCCAAATAAAGTATCCTCATAATCTTCATTCATTACATATTCAACGATAGCAAATCAATTTTCTGAGCACTCAATAAAAAATTTCCCTCTATGCAACCTATGTCGCACTCCGATTCCCCTCTCTCCTGCTAAAATTTTTGTGAAATGGGCGACAGCCCACAGAATGAGATGAAAGGAGTGAACCATGATGATCAGTCGATTCGATCCCTACAAAGAGTTTCAAAACGTTCGGCAGAGCATGGAGCTTTTCAACCGCCTCTTCAATGCGGTGGAAAAAGGAGCCGCGGAGGCAGCCAATGTGGATTTTGTCCCTGCGGTCAATACCCGGGAAGCCGACGACGCCTACTACATCGAAGTCGATCTCCCGGGTGTGAAAAAGGAGGATATCTCCATCGACGTGGACGACAACGTCTTGACGATCTCCGGAGAACGCAAGGTAGAAGAGGAGCGCAAAGACGAAGAGTTCTACCGCGTCGAGAGCGTCTACGGCAAGTTCGAACGGAGCTTCACCCTTCCCGAGGATGTGGATGCCGACAAGATCGAGGCCGAAGCCAAAGACGGCGTCCTGATGATACGCATCCCCAAAGCCCAGGTGGTCGAAAAAGCACCCAAAAAGATCGAAATCAAATAAGGAGGTCCACTATGAGCGATGTCAAAAAAGATGTTCAGAAGTTTGACACCAAAAAGGTGGAAGAAGGCGTCGTAGAGGTCGGCAAGAAGTTCAAAGAGGCCCTCTCCAACGTCGCCCGGCATCTGCCGTTGGCCAACCTCTCCAGAAACCGGCAAAAGGACAGTTTCACCATCGAAATCGACCTGCCGGGGGTCAAAAAGGAGGATATCAACGTCAGCATCGAAGGGGACTACCTCATCGTCACGGCCGAGCGCAAGATAAAAGAAGAGGTCAAAAAAGAGGACTACTACCTGATGGAGAGTGCCTTCGGCAAATATGCACGGAGCTTCTATCTCCCGGACGATATCGACCGGGACAGCATCGACGCCCATTACGAAAACGGACGGCTCATCATCACCTTCGAGAAAGTCGCCGCCAAGAAACGCCGGGATATCGCCGTTAAGTAACCCCGGTGTGATAGAATAGACCCAAACCCAAAAAGGAGCAATCATGAAAGAATCTGTCGCCGAAAAACTCAAAGAGGTCATCGAGCCCAACAAAGAGAAGGAGAATCTGGGGCATGTTACCCTCCATCAAGCAAGGGAGCTGCTGATGGATGCGGGGGCCGTCCTGCTGGATGTCCGCCCGCCCGCCAAAGTCAACGGGGACAATGCCCAGGAGGCGGATATCCCCAACGCCTACTACATGCCCTACCCCGCATTCTACGACTATGCGGACGAGCTCCCGGTCAACAAAGCCGACCCCATCGTCGTCGCCTGCCTCAAAGGCTGGTTTGCCAACCGGGTCATGGGCTATCTTGAGATGCTGGGCTACAGTAACGTCTATGTCCTCGATACCAACATCGAGGAGCTGATCGAAGTCCACAAAGCCCATCAGAAGTAAACCTTCTCCCTCCCGGCAGAGTCCGGGAGTCCCCTGCTTTCTTCCTCGCCAAAGCGGAATTGAATCTTCTGAGAAATTTTTGTCATTCCGGACTTGATCCGGAATCCAGCGCTTTAAATGCCAATCAAGCCGTGAAGCATGAACCGAGTTCAGGATGACGTGAAGATAGCCGATCGACAAGAAATCCCACGGATTCCTTTGCACACATTTGAATCCAAACCCTACAGCGATAATCCCAAAACACAAAACTATGCTATGATAATCTCCAACATCAACGGAACGAAGGAGTTGTTATGAAAAAAATGTTGGGGCTTGCTTTTGCGCTGATCCTGAGCTGGACACAGATCGCTTCGGCCGAATCGAAACAGATCCTGGATATGCAGATTCATGACACGGTCAAAAAATTCACCCAGCTGGTTCCCGGTGCTCAGGACTTTCTCAACCGAACCGAAGGGTATCTTGTCGTTCCCAATCTCTACAAAGCGGGCTTTGTCGTCGGGGGAGAGTACGGGGAAGGAGGGCTCCTGGTCAAACAGCCCTCCCAACCCGGACAGCCTCCGCAGTTCAACATCACCGATTACTACTCCGTCCTTTCCGCTTCTATCGGTTTCCAGGCGGGAGCGCAGCGACGTTCGCTCATTATCGCGTTCCTCACCCCCGGTGCCTTGCAAAGCTTTCGCCAAAGCAACAAATGGAAAGTCGGCGTCGACGGCTCTGTCGCCTTTGTCGATGTGGGCGCCAGTATGGATCTGAGCACCATGGACTTCAAAAAGACCATCGTCGCTTTCGCCTTCGGCAATCAGGGCCTCATGGCCGGTATCTCTCTGGACGGCTCGGTCTTCACCAAGATCAAGAAGTAATCCCCTTCAAGCCCCCCGGTAGAGCCAGAATACAGCGGCTCCACTGATGAGAAAAAGCGCATAAAAGAGTGGGCGATACCGGATCGCCCCCAGCGCAACACCTCCGTACACCCCCAACATCCAAAGCGGCAGCATCCTCTCTCCCGTTCCCTCTCCCGGAAGCGCCCAGAGCCAGGACAAAACTTCGTCCAACATTCCACCCATTCCAATCCAATGCAGAAAAAGCATCAAAGGATAAAAAAGGATAAAGAGCAAGGAAAACAGCGGCGAGGCGAACTGCCAAAGGCTCAGCTGCGGAAAGAGGGCATGGGTTACCGGCTGCATCAGCCAGAAGATTCCCACAGGAATCACTATCATCGTTATACTCCATCCCGGGAGTTCTCCGAAATATTTCAAAAGCAGAAAGATGAAAAAGACCCCCGTCATCGAAAGCCAAAACCCTAAAGAGAAGAGCAACGCCGGCTCCATCACCGCCAGGATTCCTCCCGCAATCGCCAGAAACGAGAAACTCACCAGCTCGATCCCCAGCAAAACCGCCCCCCAGCCCAGCAACAGCATCACATAGGAGCGCAGCAGCGAAGGCGGCATCCCCGTCAGCCAGAGATATCCCGCCAGGAGCAGCAGACTCAGCGTCCCCAGATCGATCAGGTCGTAGCGCCAGGGGAAAAAGCGCCGCTGAAAAAAGCGGTAGATCGGCAGTAGAATCAGAAAGATTCCGCCCCAAAGGATCCCCAGGTGAAAACCACTCAACGCCACCAGGTGGCTGACCCCCAGCTCCGCCACCTTCTGCCGAAGAGCGGGAGGCAGCGGCTCAGCCAGAAAGATCGCGCGATAAAAAGCAGCCGCCTCCGGATCGCTATGCTGCCGGGAGATGGCAGCGGAGAGACGTTGCTTCAGCCTGCCGGTATCCTCTCGGACCGCTTTGAGCCGTGAGGGAATATAGGGACCCTTGAGATAGTCGACAAAACCGATCCGTTCAGAAGGAAAAAGCTGCAGACGGACCCGCTTCCCCTGTAGCGAAGCTTTGCGGTAGCTGCGGGTATAGAAAACCAACCCTCCCTCGCTGCGAACCTTCAGAATCCGATACTTACCCCGGTCCGAGGATTTGGGGATCGATTTGAACACGTCGCCCCAGGTATAGAAAAAGGGTTTCGAGACGAACTCACGGTAGCCGCGGTACTCCCAGGCGAGATGGAGCGAAAAGAGCAGCAGCACAATCCCCCAGAAGAGCCCCCACTCCCGACGCCCCTCCAGCAACGGAACCTTTTCGATCGCCCGGGACACCCTTTCTTCCTTTCTGTTTTTCCTGCAAGAGCCCCTGCACATCCAAGAGAGGTTTCACTCGATGGCGACAAAGGAGCGCTTGCCCCGAAGGGGTGCCCAGCCTCCACGGCTTCGCTTCGCTCCGACCGTTTCGGTTCCGAAGCTACGAAGGACAAGCAGTTGTCCTTCGTTGACGCTTCTCATTAGCGACTGCCGGAGCTATCGAGTGAAACCGATGATTTTGCACAGGACTCGATCTATCAGATCGGGGGCAGTTCAATGTTCCCTTCCCGCATATCGATATTGCCCTCTTCGAAAACCACCTCGAAACCAGCGCTGCCTTTGTCGGCATCGACGAAGCGGGTAAAACGCTTCTGAAAGATCAGATCCACCGTCCCGGTGGGGCCGTTCCGCTGTTTGCCGATGATCAGCTCCGTCTCCTCCTCCAGCTTGGCCCGGAAGGTACTCTTGTACTCCTTCCCTTCGGCCTTGGCCTTCATCTCTTTCTCCTTCTCCTTGGCCTCCCGGTAGACATCGTCCCGATAGACGAAGAGGATGATGTCCGCATCCTGCTCGATGGCTCCCGACTCCCGCAGGTCACTGAGCATGGGGCGTTTGTTCTCCCGGCTCTCCAGCGAACGGTTGAGCTGACTGAGCGCCAGAATCGGCATCTGCAGCTCCCGCGCCAGCTGCTTGAGTCCCCGGCTGATCTCGCTGATCTCCTGCTGGCGCCCTTCCCGGCTCCCCTCGCCGCTCATCAGCTGCAGGTAGTCGATGATCGCCATGGAGATCTCGGGATGCTGCATCTTGAGCTTGCGAAGCTTGCTGCGCACATGGTGGATCGTGGCGTAGCCTCCGTCGTCGACGAAAAGCTTGCGCCGGGAGATATCCTCCACCGCCGCCGAGAGCTGGTTCCATTGATCATCGGTCAGGTCCCCCACCCGCAGGGCCTGGAGCGGAATGGAGGTCTTGGCTGAAAGCATCCGCAGCATCAGCTGCTCCGCCGGCATCTCCAGGGAGAAAAAGGCCACCCCTTCTCCCCGTTCGATCGCCCGGAGAGCCATATTGAGAACCAGGGCGGTCTTGCCCATCGCCGGCCGCGCCGCCACGATCACCAGGTCCCCCTTGCCGAAGCCGCTGGTCTTTTCGTTGAGGTTGCGAAATCCCGTATCGACCCCGATGAGCTTGGAGTTGCCCATGGCCTTGAGCCGTTCAATCTCCTGGATCATCGAGACGGTAATCTCCTGGGAGGGGCGGAAATCCTCGCTGACACTCTCCTGGGTGATCTCGTAGAGCTTCTGCTCCACCCGGTCCATCACCTCCATCGCTTCCAGGCTCTCTTCGATGGTGAGCTTTTTGATCTCCGTCGCTAAGGTCACCAGAGAGCGTTTGGCCGCCAGAGCCTTGATCTCCTCGATGTAGGCCTTGGTATCGGTAATGGGGTTGGCGGAGAGCACCTCCACCATTGCCACCTCATCAAACTTCCCGGCCTTCTCCAGCTCCTTACGCAGGAACTCTTCGTCGATAGGCCGTTCGGCCATGGAGAGCCGC
>NZ_WFQN01000102.1 GCF_015487065.1 Nitratifractor sp. | reverse complement strand
TCCCTGGCTTCCGAAACCGATCATGGCGACGGTTTTGCTCTTGATGAGATTGAGGTCGCAGTCTTTGTCATAGTAAACGTTGAGTGCCATATGCTATCCTTGAATCGTGAATGTGGAGGGATTATAGCGAATTTTAGATTTTGAATTTTGGATCTTGGATGAAAAGCCCTTGAATCGATCGGTTGACAGGTGACAAAAGTTCCATTGTGTAAACGGGAAATATACTATAATGGGATAAAAAAATATTTGTTTTTTTCAAAAAGAAGGAGAATGTTTATGGAAAAATTCAAGACCTATTTTCTGATGGTGGGGCTGACCCTGCTTTTCATCTGGTTCGGCGGCCTCATCGGCGGGCAGACCGGTATGGTGATCGCCTTTCTGATCGCTGCCGGGATGAACTTTTACGCCTACTATTACAGTGACAAGCATGTGCTGGCCCACTATCATGCTCAACCGGTCGACGAGGTGAGCAATCCGAGGCTCTACCGGATCGTTCGGGACCTGACCCAAAAAGCGGGGCTTCCGATGCCCAAACTCTACATCGTCCCCGATCCGGTCCCCAATGCCTTCGCCACAGGACGCAACTACGAGCATGCCGCCGTGGCGGTCACCCAGGGACTGCTGGATCTGCTGGACGACGAGGAACTCGCCGGGGTCATCGCCCATGAGCTGAGCCACGTCAAACACTACGACATCCTCATCGGCACCGTCGCCGCCACCATCGCCGGGGCCATCAGTATGCTGGCCAACTTCGGACTCTTTTTCGGCGGAGATGACCGGGAGCGCAACCCCATCGTCACCCTCGCCCTGATGATCATCATGCCCCTGGCGGCCACCGTGATCCAGATGAGTATCAGCCGCAGCCGGGAGTTCGAGGCCGACAAAGGGGCCGCCCTGATCACCGGCCACCCCGAATGGCTCCAGCGGGCCCTGAGCAAACTAGACAACTATGCCCGCCGGGGCGCCGTGGTCCACGACGCCGACCCCTCCACGGCCCATATGTTCATCGTCAACCCCTTCAGCGGCCTCGGCGGCCAGGTCGCCAACCTCTTCCGCACCCACCCCACGACGGAGGAACGGATCGAACGGCTGGAAGAGATTAAATATCAGTTGAAGGGCGCTCGGTGAGCGCCGTCGCAAGTCGCAAGTCGCAAGTCACAAGAAGTGTTGCCTTTGGCAACGTCATTGGTCATCTTTTTCGTCGTTTGTCGTTTGTCGTTTGTCGTTTGAAATTCGTCGGCAGTCGGCAGTCGGCAGTCGGCAAAAGAGTCGCCAGTCGTCAGTCGCTAGTCGCTAGTAGTGTTGTCTCCGGCAACGTCATTGGTATATTGGTGTATGGGTATATCGCGGACAGGGCTAAAACCTTGTACGCGGGTCTGAAGTCCCGTCTCCAAAAATCCGCATTGCGCAGCAACGCCCCAACATCCAAAATCCATCATCAAAAATCCATCATCAAAAGCGTTGCACAGCAACGCAAACCGAAACTATTCATCATTCACCATTCACCATTCATCATTTCGCGGGATAGCAATCCCACGCTACAAAAACTTTCGTTTCCGGTTCCTCATTCCTCATTCCTCATTCCTCATTCGGATTTCCCAAAGGAAATCCGATGAGTCCCTTCGCTATCCAACTCACCCGGGGCTTCCTCCCCTCCGACCTGGAGCCGGAGGATTTTCCCAAATACGAAGCCCTCGAGCGTCTCGGTGCCTTGGAAGAGGATGAGCGGGGGCTGTTGCGGCTGCGCTCCCTCTATCGGGTGGGGCGGCTCTGGATCGCCGAGGGCGGCAAGGGATATGTGGAGGCCGAGAATCGGGAAGAGAAGGATCTGCTCATCGAACCCAAGGATCTGGACGATGCCAAAAACGGCGACGAAGTGGTGGTCAAGCGGATCATCGCCCGTCGGGGACGTGCCGCCGCCAAAGTGGTCCTGGTCACCCGGCCGGCGGCTCTGCACCTCATCGGCTATACCCACCGGGAGGAGAACGGAGAGTTCGCCGTGCTTCATATCAAGACCGCCCAACCCATCGAAGCCAAAATGCCCGGGATGGATCTCAAGGCCTTCAAACTCGGAACCGTCCTGCTGATCGATGCCATGAGTTCCAAGGTGATCGAAGTACTGGGACACCTGGGGGATCCGAAGGTGGACGAGCGGATCAGCCTGCTGCTCTACGAGCGCCGGGACGACAAGTTCCCCCCCGACTGTGTGGAGCAGGCCCTGGCCATCCCCGACAGTGTCCTTCCGGAAGAGATCGAAGGGCGGGCTGATCTGCGGCATCTGCCCTTCTGCACCATCGATCCGGTCACCGCCAAGGATTTCGACGACGCCGTCTATCTGGACCTGGAGCGTCATACCCTCTACGTCGCCATCGCCGATGTGAGTCACTACGTCCCCTACTTCAGCCCCATCGACAAGGAGGCGAAGCTGCGGGGTTTTACCACCTACCTGCCCCACAAGGCCTTTCCCATGCTCCCCAGGGAGCTGAGTGAGAACATCTGCTCCCTCAAACCCCACGTGGACCGCCTCGCCTTTGTCAGCAAGATCACCCTCGATCCCAAGACCCTCCAACCCGTCGATGAAGAGTTTTTCGAGGGCGTCATCCACTCCAAACGGCGCTGGAACTACGACGAGATCGATGCGATCCTGGAGGGGCGGCGCACCCATTTCAGCGAGACGGAGCAGAAGATCCTCGACTGGCTTATACCGCTCCAGAAGATCACCGTCCGACTGCGCAAACAGCGGCTCAAGAAGGGCTTCGATTTCCGCACCGACGAAGTGAAACTGGCTATCGACCCCGAACACGAACTCAAAGAGACCACCATCGAGACCGGCACCCCGGCCCACAGCCTCATCGAAGAGTGTATGCTCCTGGCCAACAAGGCCGCCGCCAAACGCTTCGAGGGGGACGGCGATGCCATCTTCCGGATCCACGAAGCGCCCGAAATGTCCAAAATCGAAGAGCTGTTGGAAGAGCTGGCCACCGTGGGAATCTTCGTCGAGCTTCCCGAGGAGGCGGAGGTCCCCGCCATTATCCGCGCTATCCAGAAAGAGGCAGCCGCCCAGGGGCTGGAGGCCGAGGTAGATGCCCTGATCATCCAGTCCCTGCGCCGGGCCGCCTACTCCCCGTTCAACGTGGGCCATTTCGGGCTGGGATTCAAGAAATACAGCCACTTCACCTCCCCCATCCGCCGCTATGCCGACCTGATCCTCCACCGCCTCATCAAAGCCGACCTCCAGTCCGACAGAGAGAAAAAGGAGTATCTCCTGCGCAATATCGAACCCCTCTGCGTCCGGGTCAGCGAGCTGGAGCGCAACGCCACCAGGGCGGAATGGGACTTCCGAGACCGGAAATTCGCCCGCTGGGCCGCCCGCCATCTGGGAGAAACCTTCCCGGCCGAAATCGTCGAGATCGACCTGGAAGACAGCAGCAAAGGGGCCAAAGCGATCCTGGAGTGCGAAATGCAGGGAATCGTCGTCAACCTGCGGGCCTACGACGCGCTTCTTTTCGACAGGATAGAGGTCAAGATCACCGAAGCCAATATCGCGCAGGCGGTTATCATGGCAGAGCAGACGGGGAAACTTTCGAGTGAGGAGTGAGGAATGAGGAATGAGGAACCGAAAAAATTGCACGGCACCTTCGGCGCAGTCGCAAGTCGCAAGTCGCAAGTCGCAAGAAAAGAGAGTCATTGGTCATTGGTGATTGGTGATTGGGAGGCAGGGCTTCAGCCCTGCATTGCGGGAATGAATTCCCGCCTCCATAAAAAAAGAGGCGTTGCAATGCAACGCACACCAAAATCTTCCATCTTCCATCTTCCATTCTCCATCCTCCATTCGAACTCCCAAGGAGTTCGCTGATGTACCAACGCGAATTCGACCAGCTTCTCCAAAAGGGACTACCCAAAGCGGTGCTGCTTTACGGGGATAATGCCTACCTCATCGAACAGACCCTCGAGCGGTATAAAAAAGAGCTCGATGCCACCGAATCGATGGTAAGCATGTATCATGACGAATATGACTTTGAACGGGCCCGCAACCATCTCTCCCAATCTTCCCTCTTCGGCGGCTACAACCTGCTGCTGATCCGCCGGGAGAAAAAGCTGCCCAAAAAAGAGCTCGATACCCTCATCGAACTCACCCGAAAAAATGACGAGAGCTATCTGCTTTTCGCTTTTGACGGCGAGGCGAAGGAGGCCAAAGCGATGCAGGGGAGCTTCTCGGAGAAAAAGGGGGGCGTCTGGGTCCGTTTCTTCGAGCCCAATCCCCGAGAGGGGGTGGAGATTCTACGGCGACGGGCGATGGAACTGGAGATGCAGATCGATGACTATGCCCTGAATCATCTGCTGAACCTTTTGGAGAACAACCTTGCCCTGGCGGCCAAAGAGCTGGAGAAGCTCTCCATCCTCCGGGAACCCGTCACCACCAAAACAATCGACCGTCTGGTCTACTCCAGTGCGCCTTTGGCAGTGGAGCGTCTTCTGATCGATCTGTTTAACAAAAAGCCGATCACCGAGACCATCAGCCGTCTGCTGGAGCTGGGAGCCAACGAATTCGAGATCCTGCGTGGCACCCAGTTTTTCGTCAATCAGATCTTTCTCTTTCACGCCTACATCCGCCTCCACGGCATCGCCGATTCCAAGGCAATCCTGGGCTACAAGCTCCCGAGGCAGGTCGAACAGCAAAAAGCCGCCCTCGCCGCCCGGATCAAACCGGCGGCCTGGATCAAGATCTACGACCACCTGTTGGAGTCGGAATTGCGACTGAAGACGACAAAATCGGAGTACAAAGAGACGGAACTTTACGGGATATTGATCAAGTTGCAGAGCTATCTCTGAGGGGATAAAGGATAGATTTTTGATCGCAGAGCGGGCGAACGCCTGCGGCAATCATCTAGCGTTTGAGTGAGGCGACGATATAGTGACTTCCCTCCGAAAGCGAATGGCTCAACTCCGAAACCTTCTGCGCATTTTTTGATGTATAGGGTTTCTGTGCTACCGTTTCAAGCTCCTTGAGACAGACGTTGAGATAGGTTAGCAAATTTCTAAGCTCGGGATTGTTGACACGTGTTCTCAGGATTTTCTGACCTGATTTGATCGATTTGATCATCGTATGGAGTGAACTGCCATCCTGCATCTTGTAGACCTTGCCGATATCCCGGGAGAGCTTCTCCTGTTTGGATGCCAATTGGACCAAATTCCCGCTTCCTCCAGCCATTGCTCCTGTTGTTGCCAAACCGATCAATACCATCGCGGACAATACTATTCTCTTCATTTTTCTATTCCTCCTAACAGAATATTTTAATATGAAATAATATCATAATGAACTTTATAGATTCTTAGAGTCAATGCGGGTGTCGAAGCGGTAGAGTAAGAAGTCCTCATTTGTTCCGGTATTATGAAGGGAGTTTTTTAGAAAGCCCTTTACGCCAAGAGAGACAGCGAGGCAATAGAAAGAGCAGGATACCGCACCGAACTTAATGGAAGCAGCGTACCTGCCGATACAAATTTTGGGTTAAAGGTATTGTTTCAGAACTTCCGGAATCTCGATACTACCGTCGGCCTGCTGATAGTTTTCCATAATTGCCACGAGGGTCCGCCCTACGGCCAGGGCCGAGCCGTTGAGGGTATGGACGAGGCGGTTTTTCTTCCCGTCTTTGAAGCGAATCTTGGCCCGGCGGGCCTGGAAATCCCGGGTATTGGAGACGGAGCTGATCTCCCGGTATTTCCCCTGCCCCGGCAGCCAGACTTCCAGATCTACGGTCCGGGCGGCGGAGAAACCGAGATCACCGGTGCAGAGCTCCACCAGACGGTGAGGAAGCCCCAGCTCCGTCAGCAGATCCGAAGCCTGCTGCACCATCATTTCGAAAACCTCATCACTCTTCTCGGGATGGGCGATGGCCACCATCTCCACCTTGGCGAACTGATGCTGACGGATCATCCCCCGGGTGTCCCGTCCGGCACTGCCCGCCTCTTTGCGGAAACAGGGGGAGTAGGCGGTCATCAGAACCGGCAGCTCCTCAGCCGGCAGGATCTCGTCGTGGTAGATATTGGTCAGGGGAACTTCCGCCGTAGGAATGAGCCAGAGATCCTCGTCACAGACTTTAAACAGATCCTCTTCGAACTTGGGCAGTTGCCCCGTCCCTTCCAGCATTTTTGAGTTGACCATGAAAGGGACGGCATACTCTTCGAAACCTTTCGCAATGTTGCGGTCGAGGAAATAGTTGATCAGAGCCGTCTGCAGACGTGCCCCCTGCCCTTTGAGAAGCGCAAAGCGGCTCTTGGCCAGTTTGACCCCCCGCTCGAAATCGATCCAGCCGTTGGCTTCCGCCAACTCCCAGTGCTCTTTGGGCTGGAAATCGAACGCTCTGGGCTCCAGCACCCGGCGGATCTCCACATTGTCCTCTTCGTCCAGACCTTCGGGGACATTCTCATCGGGGAAATTGGGAATCCCCATCGCCAGGGCGACCAGCGCCTCCTCGGCTTTGCGGGCCTCTTCCTGATAGTCGTTGACCTCGATCTTGAGACGGCCGACCTGCTCCTGCAGCTCTCCGATATCTTTCCCGTCACGCTTGTACTCTCCGAAGAGTCTGGAGAGGCGGTTCTGTTCGGCTCGGGCATTTTCATAACGCTGATTGGCGGCTTTGAGGGTTTCGAAGCGCTCCCGGAGTTCCTCTAGAGTCTTCTCCGCCACACCCTTTTTGCTGAGGCGGGCGGCGGCTTCGTCAAAATGGTTCTGCAGATATTTCAGATCGATCATCGTTCACGGCCTTGCTAAGCTGAGATATGGTCGGGATTATATCATTTTCCCAGTTCCAGGCTTCTGCGGTAACAGGCCTCCATCGCCTTGATAAAGCTGTCGCGCACCCCCCCTTCTTCCAGAGCGGCATAGCCGGCAGCCGTGGTCCCTCCCGGAGACATCACCTTGTCTTTGAGCAGGGCGGGATGCTCCTCCTCGAGCAGTGCCCCCATCCCGTCCATCAATGCCGCCACATATTCGTAGCTCACCCCCCGGGGAAGTCCCAGATTGACCGCTCCGTCGGCCAGGGCCTCGGCCACCAGTGCCATCCAGGCAGGCGCCGATCCGCCGATACCGGTGGCGATATCCAGCTCCTTTTCGCTGGAGAGCCAGATCGCCTTGCCGATAGTTGAAAGGATTTCCAGGGCTTCCGCTTTGAAGCTTTCGTCTCCCGTTACCGACGTGACCGATTTGCGTTTAAGGGCGGCGATATTGGGCATAGCCCGGATGTAGGCTTTGGCGGCGATATGCTCCCGCAGCTTTGCCAGCGGCGTGCCGGCGAGAATGGAGATGAGCGCCACCGCTTCCCCCTCCGTGTCTAGAGAGCTCAGAGACTGGGGCTTGATCGCCAACAGAACCACATAGCCGTCCAGAGAAGGTATATGATCGAGAAGGGTGATCTCCGGATAACGACCTGCCAGTTCCTCCCGACGTGAGCTTCGTGACTCCACAACCGTCACGTCGTAATCCGCAAGACCCTCCAGCATCGCACCCCCCATATTACCGGCACCGATCAACAGAATTTTCATCGACTTCTCCCTAGAGATATTTTAGAAGATTATAGCGTGAGATAAACAGAAGGAGGTTTAGAAGGTCTATCGGTATGCACAGTCGGAAATGACTGTCTCAGAGAGATGACCGGATCAATGATCCGATCAGTCTTATTTCAGAGGGCCTTTTTCCAGCGCCTCCAGGGCATACTTTCTTCCCAGTTCATAAGCCTTTTTGTTGGCTTCGTGGACCTTGGGAGGCACTTTGCTCAGCATGGTCTCGATCAGCAGATCATCATCCAGGGCCCGGGTGAAGGTATTGGCAGCCCCCAGCGCGACGACCGACTGGGTGATGACGTTGCCGACTTCTTCCTTGGCGATGGTGATGACGGGAATCTCGTAGATCCGCCATCGCTTTTTGTCCTCTTCACTGGGAGTGACCAGGTTGGGGTCGATGATGATATCTCCGCCGTCCTTGACCCCTTTCTTGAACTGATCGTAGCTGATCTGGGCGACAGAGAGCATCAGGTCCACTTCGCCGTCGTTGGCATAGGGGTAGAGTACCGGCTCGTCGGAGAGCTGGATATCAACGACGGTGGGACCGCCCCGGACCTGGGAGGTATAGGTCGCGGTCTTGACCCCGTAGCCGCCCTGCTTGATCTTCGCCGCGGCGAAGATCTCTCCGGCCAGGAGCACTCCCTGTCCGCCGACTCCGGTAAAACGCATAATGATTCGTGACATGGCTGCTCCTTACAGTTCGACTTTGGTGTTGTTCTGATAGGCCTCTTTGACCTTCTCGTACATGGCTGTATACTCCCGCGCCTCTTCGTCTTTCTTCAGGACACCTGTCGGGAAGAGGCCCTTACGCTCCTCTTCGTTCATAGCATCGTACTTTTTCTTGGAGACGGTAATCTGATCGATCCAGTCCAGGTTCTCCATGGCATTGCCCATTTTGTTTTTCCGTCCCAGGTTGATGTGACAGTTGGAGAAGACGTCGATGAAGGAGAACCCTTTGTGTTTGAAGGCTTCGACGAAGACCTTTTCCAGTTTTCTCGGTTCAGTCACCTTTTCCCGGGCGATGAAGGAGGCTCCTGCCCCCTCGGCCAGTTTGCAGGCATCGAAGGTCGGGTCGATATTACCCCGTTTCATGGTGACTGTCCACATCCCCTGAGGCGTGGTGGGAGAGGTCTGGGAGTTGGTCAGACCGTAGATGAAGTTGTTGATCAGGATCAGATTGATGTCGATGTTCCGGCGGCAGCCGTGGATCGTGTGGTTACCCCCGATGGCCAGTCCGTCACCGTCTCCGGCGATACAGAAGACATGCTTGTCGGGGTTGGCCATTTTGATTCCGGTGGCGTAGGCCACGGTCCGGCCGTGGGTGGTGTGGACGGTGTTGCAGTCGATATAGGAGCTGAAGCGTCCGGAACAGCCGATTCCGGAGACGACACACATATCGTCTTTTTTGATCCCCAGTTTGTCGATCGCCCGGATAAAGGCTTTGAGGATCACCCCGTCACCGCATCCCCAGCACCAGAGTGTGGGCATCTTGTCCGTTCGCAGATATTCGTCGTAGTTAAATGCCATGTTGCCTCCTTAGAGCAGTTCTTCTTTGATTTTCGCGATCATGTCCGCCGGGGAAATGGGGCGTCCATTGGCTTTGAAGTGGGTGACAAACTCGTCACGGTGCATCCCGGTCGCGCGCTCGAAGGCTTCCACATACTGTCCCATATTGAGCTCCGCCATGTAAACCTTGTTGCCGAAACGCTCCTGAAGCTCTTTCATCTTGGCGTCGGGAGAGGGAAAGAGCGTAATGGGACGGAACATCCCGATCTTGACCCCCTCTTCACGGAGACGGTTGACCGCTTCGCGAGCCGCCAGAGAGGTGGAGCCGTAGGCAACCACCAGATATTCGGCATCATCAAGGAGATACTCTTCATAGCTCTCGATCTCATCGACATGAGCATCGACCTTGTTGAAGAGCCGCTTGATCAGCCGGTCACAGACCTCGGCATCCTCGGTGGGGAATCCGGTGGGTCCGTGATGGAGCCCGGTATAGTGGTAGCGGTAGCCTTTGAACATCGGATTGAGGATCGCCGGCTCATCATCGGGTACATCATAGGGGCGATAGTCTGCCGGATCCCCGACGAATTGGCGGCGGAGTTTGATGCCCTCTTCGACTTCCTGAAGAGAAGGGAGCTCCGCTTTGGCGTGCATATGGCCCAGCGTTTCATCCAGCAGGACAAAGACCGGTTGCATGAAACGGTCGGCCAGATTGAAGGCACGAACCGTTTCGGTATAGCACTCAGCCAAAGTACCGGGGCAAGTAACGATGGTCTTCACATCACCGTGAGTCGGGTTTTTCGCCTGGAGAACGTCCCCCTGCTGAACCCGGGTGGGCAGACCGGTCGAAGGACCGCCTCGCATGACGTTGACAATGACCAGAGGGACTTCGGCGATCTGGGCCAGACCGATGTTTTCGGCTTTGAGGCTGATCCCGGGGCCGGACGTAGCGGTCATAGCACGCACACCGCTCATGGAAGCACCGATTGCCGAACAGATCCCGGCAATCTCGTCCTCCATCTGCATACAGGCTCCACCTACCTTGGGAAGCAGGTCGGAGATCGTGTGCATAATCTCACTGGAGGGGGTAATGGGATATCCCCCGAAAAATTTGCATCCGGCATCGACGGCAGCCCGTGCTGCCAGATCGTTCCCGCTTGAAATCACTTCTCGTTTACTCATCGATTCTCCTTTTTAGGCACCCAGCACCATATAGTTGTTTTCGGCGATCTTCTTCGCGCGCTCTTTGGCCTGATCGGTCAGTTTGGCGAATTTGTACTCTTTTTTGTCCGCGACATAGATGGCGAAGTCGGGACAGCTCAGCTCGCACTCATTGCAGCCGATGCAGGATTCGGGCGCTATGATGGTAATCATCGCTCCCAGAACCGAGTGCGGATCGGGACGCATAGCCAGGACACCGGCCGGACAGACCGAGACACAGATATCGCAGGCTTTGCAGTTGTTCTCATTGGTCCAGACCGGGGTGTTTTCAGGTGCTTTCATCAAAGACATTGTCTTCCCCTTTT
>NZ_WFQN01000101.1 GCF_015487065.1 Nitratifractor sp. | reverse complement strand
GCTAATAACAGTATAATTTTGTTGTTGATAAAAAATATTAAATAAAAGGAGATCATATGATCGTTACCAAAAAGCCCCTGATTTCACCGCTCCCGCCGTCCTGGCCGACGGGACCATCGTCGAGGATTTCAACCTCTATGAGAATATCGGAGAGAAGGGCGCCGTCCTCTTCTTCTATCCTCTGGACTTCACCTTCGTCTGCCCCTCCGAGCTGATCGCCTTCGATCATCGGCTCAAAGAGTTCCATGACCGCGGCATCAATGTCATCGGCTGCTCCGTCGACAGCCAGTACAGCCACTTCGCCTGGAGAGAGACTCCTGTAGAGAAGGGCGGTATCGGCCGCGTCGGTTATCCCCTGGTCGCCGACCTTACCAAGCAGATCGCCCGGGACTACGATGTCCTGGTCAACGATGCCGTCGCCCTGCGCGGATCCTTCCTCATCGACAAGGACGGTACCGTCCGCCATGCCGTCATCAACGACCTGCCGCTTGGCCGGAACATCGATGAGATGATCCGCATGGTCGATGCGATGCTTTTCACCAACGAGCACGGCGAAGTCTGTCCCGCCGGTTGGCACAAAGGCGAAGAGGGGATGAAAGCCGATACCGAAGGCGTCGCCGAGTATCTGGCCAAACATGCCGAGGAGCTCTAAGCTCCCAGGCTCTCTTGAAGTGCGGGATCGAGTATTTAGGAGGATTGGATAAAATATTCGATCATGCACTTCACAAACTTTAACAAGGACTGAGATGAACAACTATGCCCAATTGCTGAAAGAACATGGTCTTAAAGCGACGTTTCAACGGATGACCATCCTTTCGACTATCGATGAATTGGGACACGCTAATGTGGATGAGATCTATGAGAAAGTTCGCGAGTCTCACCCCACGCTTTCCCTGGCGACCGTCTACAAGAACATCATTACGATGGTCGAGGAGGGGGTACTGGTAGAGGTCCCCATCGTCGGAAAGAAATCGAAATACGAACTGAAAAAAGAGGAACATCTCCATCTGGTCTGTACCGAGTGCGGCAGTGTCGTCGACTGCCAACTGGATGAGGATCTCGCTCATGATACCCGCAAAGTCGCCGACAGCTCCTCCTTCGCCCTCCGGGAGCGTCAGCTCAACCTCTACGGCCTCTGCAGTAAGTGTCAGGTCTCCAAAGCCTCCTGATTATTTCCTGAGTTTTTTTCCTTCCCCAAGGAGGGATTGGATATAATCAAACAAATTCTCTCCGGCCGAGAAGGAGTCCCGTATGAACTTCGGCAATATCTTCCGGGGGATGCGCAAGCAGCAGAGCAGCGACGCCCCCAGTCACTGGATCAAATGTCCCAAATGCCTCTCGCTGATGTACTACAAAGAGGTCGAGGCCAAGCACAACGTCTGTCCCAAATGTGCCCACCATTTCCGCATCGGAGCGCAGGAGCGGATCGCCCTGCTGGCGGACGAGGGGAGTTTCGAGGAGAAGGATGCCGGCCTGGTCCCGGTGGATCCACTGAAATTCGTCGATAAAAAGAGCTACAAAAAGCGCCTGGAAGAGGCCAAGAACAAAACCGAAGGTCGAACCTCTTCGGTCATCAGCGGCAGCTGTACCATCCAATCCCAACCGACGGAACTGGTGGTCTTCGATTTCGCTTTCATGGGAGGAAGCCTCGGGTCGGTCGAAGGGGAGAAGATCGTTCGCGCCGTCAACCGGGCCCTCGAGCGCAAAGCCGGGGTGGTCATCGTCTCCGCCAGCGGCGGGGCGCGGATGCAGGAGAGTACCTTCAGCCTGATGCAGATGAGCAAAACCTCCGCGGCACTCTACCGCCTTCACGAGGCGGGGCTGCCTTTTATCTCCGTCCTGACCGACCCCACCATGGGCGGCGTGAGCGCCTCTTTTGCCATGCTGGGTGATATCATCATGGCCGAGCCCAACGCCCTAATCGGCTTCGCCGGTCAGCGGGTCATCAAGCAGACCATCGGCGCCGACCTGCCCGAGGGGTTCCAGCGGGCAGAATTCCTCCTCGAACATGGGCTCATCGACATGGTGGTCAACCGCAATGAGATGAAAGAGAGCATCGGAAACTTTCTCAAGCTCTTTTTGCCGTCTCGCTCCTGAGGTGCGCAGCGTCGTATTTCTCCTCCTTCTTTTGCCGTTGGCGCTCTCAGCGCAAAAACCCGATACGGCAGAGTGTCAAAGCTGTGCCGTCAACAAAAAGATGATTCGTTGTGACTACTATGTGGCCGGCAAGGCCGTCAAAGAGAAGCAGAGCGAATGCGAGAATTACGCCCGGTATCTGGACCGCGACGGCACCCATGCCAACGCCGCCTGGTACTATCTTCTGGCGGGTCACCCTAACGAGGCGCTGCGCGCTGCCCGGAAGGCAATGGCGGAAGGGCAGACCTACGCGGCAGAGTATGCGGTCTTTGCTCTGCGGATACTGGGGCAGGGAACTGATGCTGACAGACTTCAGCAACAATATGCCGACCTGATCCGAAAAGCAGGGCGTTTTGAGCAAGACCGCAAGATTCTGGCGAAGCTCTATCCCCCAAACCTCTTATAAAAATTGCAAGCGCGTTGCCACTCCAGTACACCGATAAGATCAGAGTTAAAGCCATTATATTGAATGCCCTGAGGGATATTCACTCTTCCAGATCTGATCTTCTTTATACTGAAGGTCCTCAAGTCGGGCTCAGAGTGGCGAAACAATGTCTGAATGGTTATTGAAAAGACAACGCTAGTAAATCGTGGATAAAAATAAAAAGTGTGGGATAAAAAAAGAGTGTCAGCTCCGCGATGGCGGAGCTGAAAGGTGATTAGAGAGCGGTGACGTTTTCGGCCTGGGGGCCTTTCATGCCTTCACCGATCTCGAAGGTGACCTTTTGTCCCTCGTAGAGAGAGACACGGCCGCCGGTGGGGTTGTTGACTTGACGGAAGTGAACGAACACGTCGTTGCCGCCGTTGTCCTGCTGAATAAATCCGTAACCTTTTTCGTCGTTGAACCATTTAACGGTTCCTTGATGCAAATCTGCCATAGTAATACCTTTTTTGATGTAATGTTGAATCAAAATTCGGGGAGTCTTCAGGGGCTAGCGGAGCAACGGTAACGCGGCAACACAGTAACACACGAAGATGAACTCGAACCTCATCTTTCTTCGAGAGCCATTATAGCTGCAAAGTCTCCCAAAAGCAAGGCTTTGGGGAAAATAGGTGAAATTTTCGATTATATGTTCTCCGGAAAAGCTCGTCATTCCGGACTTGATCCGGAATCCAGGGCCTTAAATACCCATTGTACCGTCATCCTGAATCGAGTTCAGGATGACGATGAGGAATCTTTTCAGTTTTTCAGAGCACTCAATTATAAAAGGGAGATCAATGCTCTACAGGAATAAAGGCTTCAGTTCGTCCGTTGTACTCCAGATAGAGATCCCCGTCAGAGTAATCGGGCAGACGATCGCAGGAGATGTGGCGCAGCGACTGGGGTTCGATGGGGGTCGGGGGGACAACCCCCGAATGGGACCGGAGCGTCGCAGGGTAGAGCGAGGTGTTGAGGATCCAGAAATCGCTGTAGTCGGGCCGGTCGTCGAGTTCCTTTTTGACGCCGCGCTTCTGGGAGCTGGCCAGCCCCTCCAGGAGAAAGACGTCGTGATAGAAACTGTCGTCCACCGTCTCCGGGAGCAGTTCACCCCGACCGTTGCGTGAGACGAAGGCGACGATGTCGATCCCATCCCGGGTTTTCCGGTTAATCAGAGAATAGAGTCGGCGCTTGTCCCGGATCTTCTCCATCCCTTTGAAGCTGTGATAGGTGTCGATATGTCCCTGCAGCAGGATACGTTCCAGCCGGTCGAACTGCTCCAGTTCATAGGCGATCTTTTTATCGTGGATATATTCTCTGGCTCTCTGGGCCAGCTGTCGGCTCTTCTGACGGATACGGCGATTGAGCAGGGGATCGATGTAGCGCCGTACAAAGAGAATGACCCCGGCGAAGATCCGGCCGAAGAAGTATCCGATCCGTGAGAGAAAACGGTTGATCGGATGCTCAGGTCCCAAGGTCCGCTCCAGCCAGGCGAAGAACCAGCTGAAGGCGAAGACCTCCAGAATCGGGGTCAACCAGGAGTTGAAGAGGATTCCAAAGGTTTTTCCCAGCACCAGCAGCAGGGTTTTGGAGAGGCTGATGACGATCACCTTGAGCTCGGTAAAGAGAAAGAGGTGGCTCAGGTAGCCGCTGCTGTAGAGGAGCCAGACCGAGAGAATCGAGGCGACGAGGGCCAGCAGCAGATTGCGGAGCCTGGCGCGGAACCCCAGCCCCAGATAGTACTCCCTGGCCTCTTTCAGCGCTGTGGAGACGGGCGTGAGGATATTGCGCCTCAGCCAGCGGGAGAAGACATTGTCCAGAAACCAGCGTTTGAGCAGGAGGACCGATCCCTGCAGAAAGGTCAACCCCTTGAAAAAAGCCAGCAGTTTGAGTTTGGAAGCACTGTAAAAGGAGAGAATCGCACCCTTGAAAGCGAGGGAAGCCGCCAGCATATATCCCAGGACCCATCTCCAGCTCTCGGGGAAAAAGGTGTAGAGCACAATCCCGATGAGCAGGGGAATGAGAATAAAGAGAGCGGCGAGATCGCGGCGGCGCATCGGAGGTTTAGTCTTCGACGTCGTTGGATTCGGTGGTGTAGACCCCTGTGGCGGTCTTCCAGATAATGGAGGCGTTGAGCCCCAGCCAGATGATCAGGCCCATCCCGATAGTGATGACCCAGCCGAGAACCGTCCAGTCGGAGGTATCGAGCCATCCTTTGGTCGCGAGACCGTAGACAAAGGCGGCGATGATGGCGGCGGCGATGGCGGCCCCGTACCACTTGATACTCTGATAGATCGCTTTGAAAGCCATGATCCAGAGGGCGATCATCACGAGGATGAAAAAGGGACGGAATCCCTCCAGAGGATTGCCTTGGCTGATGTAGTGAATGAAATGGTGTCCGGTGGGGTTCCAGGTCCCGGCGGCCAGGGCCATGGCCATAATCATCGAGACCCACCAGCGTAGGTGACGAACCGTTTTGCCATTCTTGGTCGTTGACTTTTTGATCAGAATGTCAGGAAGCATTGTCGAACCTTTTT
>NZ_WFQN01000100.1 GCF_015487065.1 Nitratifractor sp. | reverse complement strand
TTCAGTCGGTGCCGCTGCGGCTTTGGGGGCCGGAAGCATGACGAAACTGAGTGCCGAGGAGTGCAAGGTCGATCCCGAGAACCTGCCTCCTCACATTGCGAAATGGGGAAAGGCCTGGGGACGGGATATCAACACCTATCCCTATGGTCTGCCCTCCAAGTATGAATCCAATGTGGTTCGGCGGATCGTTCCCTGGTTGACCGCCGATCAGAAAGCTTCGGTCAGCTTTACCCCCTGGCAGGATCTGGAGGGGACTATCGTACCCAACGGATTGCATTTTGTTCGTTGTCACGGCGGTGTCGTAGACATCAACCCCAAAGAGTGGCGTTTGATGATCCACGGCCTTGTGGAGCGTCCCGTTATTCTCACTCTCGAGGATCTCAAGCGCTACCCCAGTGTGACGCGGAAGCATTTCTTCTCCTGTCCCGCCAACAGTGCGATGGAAGCTCGGGGACCGGGTCTGAATTCCCTGCAGATTACCCACGGGATGCTCTCGGCCTCCGAGTACACCGGTGTCGAGCTCAAAACCATCCTGGCGGACATCGGATTGAAACCCGAAGCCAAATGGATGTTCTCGGAGGGGTCCGACCCTGCCAGTGTCGGACGTTCCGTACCTATCGAAAAGGTACTTGACGATGCGATGCTGGTCTATGCGATGAACGGCGAAGCCCTGCGTCCCGAAAACGGCTATCCTGTTCGGTTGCTTCTCCCCGGCTGGGAAGGCGTCATCCAAACCAAATGGCTGCGGCGGGTCAAATTCGACGACAAAGCCTGGTGGGTCCGGGAAGAGACGACCAAGTATACGGAGCTTCTGCCCAGCGGAGAAGCCAAGATGTTCAACTGGGTCTTCGAGTCCGATTCGGTGATCACCTCTCCCTGCCCCGAACGGGGATGGGAAGGTCGAAAACCGGGCCGCATGAAACTTGCCGGCATCGCCTGGAGCGGTAAAGGCAAAATCAGTCATGTCGATGTCACCCTCGACGGCGGCAAGACCTGGCATGAAGCGACCATCACCAGCGAAGTGCTGCCCAAGATGATCACCCGCTTCGAGTACTATTTCGATTGGGACGGCAAACCGTTGATCATCGGCAGCCGTTCTACGGATGAAACCGGTTATACCCAGCCTGAGCAGCAGCAGCTGATGGATGCACGGGGTACCGAATTTGTCTATCACAGAAATGCGATCCAATACTGGGAAGTCAAAGCAAACGGGGAGGTGAACAATGTCCAGATTCGTCGCGCGTAATATCGTTGTTATGACGGGTGCCCTGGCATTGAGTGCCTCGATGGCTTTGGCAGCCGATAAAGTTGTTCCGGCTGATCCCAATCACTATCCTTACCATGGGACAGTCAAAAAAGATGGGAAACTGATCAATATCGACGGGGCGGTCATGCGTGAGCGCACCAACGTCAAGATCAAAAAAGGCGAACTGAAATACGGTGTGAACGCTACTCCCAAGCAGATTGCCGGATGGAATGTCGATGTACGTCCCGACGGTAAAGGCCTGCCTCCCGGAAAGATGACTGTGGAGCAGGGAGCCGAGGTCTTCGCCAACAACTGTGCCATGTGTCACGGGGATTTTGGTGAGGGTGTGGGAAAGAACCCCGTGCTTGTCGGCGGAAAAGGGACCCTGAAGAATCAGGCCAAAACCGGGGGAGATGATGGTCCGGAAAAGACCCTGGGAAGCTACGCGCCCTATATCACTCCGTTCTTCTGGTACATCAAGATGGCGATGCCGCTGCCGACACCCAAGAAGCTCACTAACGATGAGGTTTACGGGATTATCGGTTATCTGCTGCAGCTCAATGAGATTCAGGTGGACGGCAAGGACATTGAGGACGATACGGTGATCAATGCCGACTTCCTCAAAAAGGTCCATCTGCCCAATGAAAAAGGCTTCATCTATAACAATCTGCGCAAGCCGGACACTCACAATACCCGCTGCATGAAAGATTGCCGCGATATGAAGAAGTGGACGGTGATGCATATCAAAATCGACGCAACGGAATCGATCACTCCGACGGTCAAGGTTCCCCGCTACAACTGCGGTAAGCCGATCATGAACGGCGAAGGATTTGCCGCGATCGAAGCACCGTTACCGGCTCCCAAAGGCGGTGCAGGCGATGCCGCAGCCGCGGCTGCTTACAAAGCCAGCTGTGCCGGATGTCATGACAGCGGTGCGGCCGGTGCCCCCATCGTCGGTCACAAGGATGAGTGGGTCGACCGCATCAAAGAGGGTGAAAAGACTCTTTATGAGCATGCGATCAAAGGATTCAACGGCATGCCTCCCAAGGGAGGCAATATGAGCCTGAAAGACGACCAGGTCAAAGCGATCGTGGACTACATGGTCAACAAAAGCAAATAAGGAGTAGATCATGCAGAAGATGAAACTGTTTCTGGCCGTGACGGCAACCGTCGGCCTGCTGAGTGTCAACGCGGCAGCCGGCAATGCCGATCTGGTTAAGGAGGGAGAGAAGATCTTCAACACCAAGAAGATCGGCAACTGTCTCGCCTGTCATGCCGTCAATGGAAAAAATATCGATAACCCCGGAAATCTGGGGCCCAAGCTACAGGGGCTCGCTATGTGGCCGGAACAGGCTCTGTATGATAAAGTCTACAATCCCTATACGACGAACCCGATTTCGGCCATGCCCCCTTTCGGGCTCAACGGCGTGCTGGATGACCACCAGATCAAAGCGGTGGTCGCTTATCTCAAAACAGTCAAATAAACTCACAATAGAAAGGAATGACAATGCAAAGAAGAAAATTTCTCGGACTCGGAGCTGGAATCTTCGCGGTGGCGGCGACTGCCCCCTCGATGCTGATGGCGGAGAACTATCGTAAAGCCCTCCCCAAGGTTTGGAAGATTGCCAACAACGAAAAATCCAAAGGTGAAGATATGAGCGGTGTCAATGCCGCCATCAAAGCGATCTTCGGAACGGATAAAGTGGAAGAGGGCAAAATCAAATTGAAGGCTCCCGATATTGCCGAAAACGGCGCGGTTGTCCCCGTCAGCTTCAAGGCGGAAGGTGCGAAAAAGATCGCCTTGATGCAAACGGCCGATCCCGAGACTGTGGTGGCTATTTTTGATGTTCCTGAGCGCGGTATCCCCAACTACTCTGTCCGGATCAAAATGCAGCAGACCGGCCATGTCGTCGTTGTCGCTGAAGTCGACGGCAAGCTCTACAAAGCGGAAAAAGTCGTCAAGGTCACTGTCGGTGGTTGCGGCGGCTGATTCCGGCCCGTCAATTGAATCAGAGCATTGAAACACGCGTTACGAACCCAAATAGAATAGTCAAGAAAGGAAAAACAAAATGAGAATCAAAGCGAAACTCAAAGGTGACAAAACCGAAGTCAAAGTGATGATGAAACATCCCATGCTCAGCTACCGTGAAGCGAAGAAAAAAGGTAAAGAAGCCAACTTCATCGTCTATGTCACAGCCAAAAATGAAGGGGCGACTGTTTTTGAAGTCTCTACCAGCCAGTTCCTCTCCAAAAACCCCTACATGAAGTTCTACTTCAAAGGCGGTAAAAAAGGAGAAGAGGTCGAAATCACCTGGGTAGACCTCAAAGGTAAGACCAAGACAGGAAAAGCGAAGATCAAGTAAGGGCCCCTCGGGTTCATCGTCCTCAAAAAGGAGAAGTGATGATTGGAAAGATTGCGAAAACGTCGGTGGCGGTATTGATCGGGATGGCAGCAGCTCAAGCCGCCTCCTTCAATACGCAGGCGGAGAAGGATCGGCAAGCGTTGGAGAGCTACTTTGTCAAGAAGTTTTCCAATCCCGAAAAGAACAAGAGACTCTTTCCCTATGCGAATGCAGAGGATTTCAAGAGCCTGATGCCGGTGAAGAAAGTCGAAGATTTTCGTATGGGATCCTACGCCTATGACAAGCAGGGCAGATCCCAGTATGAAGAGATCAACGAGATGCCTCCTTATGAGGACAATGTTGATGCGGGGGAAGAGCTCTACAATAGTACCAAGGGGATCAAACAGTGTTTCCCCGACCCCACCATCGCGGGGGAGTATCCCAAGTTTGATGCAAAGCAGGGAAAAGTTGTGACCTTGAGTGTCGCCATCAACGACTGCCTCAAGGCCAACGGTCAGAAACCCTGGAAACTGACCAAAGGGAAACTGGCCGATCTAGAGGCCTACTTTGCCTTCAAAAGCAAAGAGGCGGGCAAGAAAGTCCACATCACCATCCCCTCCGAAGCGGCGGCGGCAGCCTATGAGCGCGGGAAGAAAAACTACTACTCCCAGCGGGGATATCTGAAACTCTCCTGTGCTACCTGTCACGTTCAGGGAGCCGGTAATCGGGTCCGCCGGGAGGTTCTCTCTCCTTTGCTGGGGCATACGACCCACTTCCCCGTCTATCGTCTCAAATGGCAGGGGTTGGGGACCCTGGAACGCCGGATCAAAGGGTGCGAAAAGAACCAGGGGGAAAATCCCCACAAGCCCGGAAGTCAGTGGATGAGCGAAATGCTCTATTTTATGGCCTATATGTCCAACGGTCTGCCCGTCGACGGGCCCGATATACGCAAATAAGGAGGGCAGGATGAAAACAATCAACCGACTTGTCACGATCCTGGGACTGGGCGCTGCCCTCTCGATCGCCGCGACGGCCGAAGCGGTGACACCGATGGTCGAAGAAGCGGCCAAACTCGATGTCAAAAATGTCTGTGACGTCAAAGCCAACGGATTGGAGAAAGTCCTGGCTGTCGCTGAGAAGTACAATCCCGAAGCGGTCAAGCTCGGGGTCGAGTTCAAGCGGCTCGGCATTCGCAACAGCGTCTACATCAAAGGGCTCAAAGAGGCGATCAAAGCCAAAAAACCCGAAGTGACCCTGCACTACAAGAGCAAGGGCAAAGAGAAGAAGAAGACCTTCAAGACCGATTATGCGGCCTGGAGAGCTTGCACCTTTGCCGTGCGCTCCCTGCAGCAGGTCAAAGAGGCTCAAAAAACTTACCGTATGGCCATTCCCGGAGACGGATACAAGTTTTAAACAGAGTGCGTGCCTTGGACAGGTGCGTACCGCGTCCCATCCTTAGTAGGGTGGGCTATGCCCACCCGAAGATCCGAAGGATGCACCGGTGGGTATTTCCCACGCTATTGACTGTGAAATAATGAATAAAGGAAAATCATGAACCCAATGAATCGACGTGAATTCGTCTACATGATGGCGGTACTGGGATCGGCACCGCTTTTTGCCAACTCCCATATGCGGATCGTTCCCAAAGGTGATCTGAAGGACTATTACAAGCTCCAACCCTTCGGAAACGCTCGGATCCTCCATATGACCGATCCCCATGCCCAGCTGGTTCCCGTCTATTTCCGGGAGCCCAGTGTCAACCTGGGTGTCGGCGAGAACTTCGGCAAGCCTCCCCATATCGTCGGGGAACATTTCCTGAAGTATTACGGGATCGAAGGGGACAAACGTCTCGAATACGCCATGACCTGCCTCCGTTTCAATGAACACGCCAAGAAGATGGGTCGTGTCGGCGGTTATGCCCAGCTGAAGACTGTCGTCGATTATCTTCGCGGTAGCTTCGGTAAAGAGAAGACGCTCCTGCTCGATGGCGGGGATACCTGGCAGGGAAGCTGGACGGCGCTTCAGACCCGCGGTAAAGACATGGTAGGTGCCCAGAACCTGCTCGGAGTCGATGTGATGGTCGGCCACTGGGAGTTTACCTACACCGAAAAAGAGATCCTGGAGAACATCAAGGAGCTCAAAGCCGAGTTCATCGCCCAGAACGTCCGGGTCAAAGAGGACTCCATCATGGAGGAGAAATATACGCCTTACGACGAGGACAGTGGACTCGCCTTCAAACCCTACACCGTCAAGAAACTGGGCAACGCCCGGGTGGCGATCATCGGACAGGCCTTCCCCTATACCACCATCGCCAACCCCAAGCGCTTCATCCCTGATCTGACTTTCGGTATCGATGCCGACAGCATGCAGGAGTTCGTGGACCTGGTCCGCAAAAAAGAGAAGCCCGATGCGGTCATCGTCCTCTCCCACAACGGTTACGACGTGGACAAGAAGATGGCCCAGGTGGTCCACGGTATCGACTTCATCATGGGTGGTCATACCCACGATGGTGTCCCCGAAGCCTACCCGGTCAAGAACAAAGGCGGCGTGACCTACGTCTGCAACGCCGGTTCCAACGCCAAGTTTCTCAACGTGCTGGATCTGGATATCCAGAACGGCAAGATCAAGGACTTCAAATTCACGCTGCTGCCGATCTTCTCCGATCTGATCCCTGAAGATCCCACAATGAAAAAGTACATCGACGAGGTGCGCAAACCCTATCTCAAAGACCTGAACCGGGTGATCGCCACCACCGACGTCACGCTCTTCCGCCGCGGGAACTTCAACGGCAGCTGGGACCAGATCATCTGTGACGCTCTGCGGGAGGTCAAGGGAGCCGATATCTCCTTCTCCCCCGGTTTCCGTTGGGGAACCAGTGTGATCCCCGGTCAGGAGATCACCTTCGACGATTTGGCGACAGAGACGGCCATGACCTATCCCGAGACCTATATGCGGGAGATGGATGGTAAAACCGTCAAGATGATTCTCGAAGATGTCGCCGACAACCTCTTCAACCCCGATCCCTTCTATCAGCAGGGAGGGGACATGGTGCGTACCGGCGGACTCGCCTACCGCTTCGACCCTCTGGCCAAGGCCGGCAACCGCTGCAGCAATATCACATTGACCAACGGCAAACCTCTGGAACCCAACAAAAAATACAAGGTCGCCGGATGGGCGACCGTAAACTCCAAAGCGCCCGGTGAGCCGATCTGGGAGACCGTGGAGACCTACCTCAAGGCCCACAAGCATATCAAGCAGCTCAAGGTGGACACTCCTGAGTTGGTGCATGTCAAAGGCAACCCTGGTATCACTTACAAGTGTAACTGCGTCTAAATCTGAGATACTTCGGCCTGGCCGGAGGTCTACAACAGTGTTTCGTTTTGAGTCATTCAGGTTGAAAACGGCACACTCAAAGAAGCTAAAATGAATCAAAAAAACCTTTATGTGCTTCCCATACTCCTCTGTATGTTTCAGACAACAACACTTTTCGGCCAGGACAAGGAGGGGAAAAAGATTTTTGAAACCCGCTGCGCTTCCTGCCACAGCGGATATATCCCCGAAGCACGGCTCAAAGAGAATTTTTTCAAAAAAGACAACCAACTTCTTCATCTCAAGGCTCCGACGATCAATATGCTGGTCTACGGCATCATGCGGGGTCCCAAAAAGATCGGCGAACCCGGTGACGCCGAGATGCGCCAAGCGGAGATCGAAGCCTATCTCCAGGAGTATCTGGAAGAGCCGGAAGCAGGGGAATCACTGTTGAGCCCTGCCATCGGGCGTTATTTCCATACCCCCCATCCTGTTATCAAACTTGACGAGAATGCTCTGGCGCATCTGACAAAGTATCTGATGCACTATGCGGCGGAACATCAGCGTGGGGACGGAAAAGTACTCAAACGGCATTTCGACGGAGCGTTTGATCTTCCGGCCCTGCTAGCGGAGGCAAAACGCAGCGGAAAAACCCTCATCGTCGAAGTGAGTTCGCCGCTTTGTCACTATTGCCGAAAGATGGATCGGGAAGTTTTGAACGATCCCGAAATACGCCGGATGCTTCAAGAGCATTTCATCTTTACGGAACTGAATGTCCGTTCGACGCGGCTTCCCGCCAGGCTGGCACAGGCCTATCAGCATATCACCCCCAGCTTCTTTTTCCTCTCACCGGAGGGAAAGCTCTTGCACAGTTATCCGGGAAGCTGGACAAAAACAGACTTTGTGTTGATCCTACGGGAAAATCTCCCCGGGGTAGAGAAGCATTAATGCTTCGTAAAGTAACAGCTATTTCCCCTTTGGTTTGAAAGCCTCTCCATTAATACCCTCCTTACCCAAACTAGGCTATTCTACCTCCATAGTGAGTATTTGCATCACTGTAAAACTTTTAAAAGGGGAAGACAATGTCTTTGATGAAAGCACCTGAAAACACCCCGGTCTGGACCAATGAGAACAACTGCAAAGCCTGCGATATCTGTGTCTCGGTCTGTCCGGCCGGTGTCCTGGCTATGCGTCCCGATCCGCACTCGGTTCTGGGAGC
>NZ_WFQN01000099.1 GCF_015487065.1 Nitratifractor sp. | reverse complement strand
GGTGTAGGTCGCGGTCTTGACACCGTAGCCGCCCTGCTTGATCTTCGCCGCGGCGAAGATCAAGCAGGGCGGCTACGGTGTCAAGACCGCGACCTACACCTCCCAGGTACGGGGCGGCCCCACGGTCGTGGATATTCAGCTCTCCGATGAACCGGTCCTCTACCCCTATGCCAACGACGGCGAAGTGGATCTGATGCTCTCCGTCGCCCAGATCAGCTACGACCAGTTCAAGAAAGGGGTCAAAGAGGGTGGAGACATCATCATCGACCCCAACCTGGTCACTCCCAGCGACGAGGACAAAAAACGCTGGCGGATCTACGAGATTCCGGTCATCACCATCGCCAAAGAAGAGGTGGGCAACGTCATCACCCAGTCCGTCGTCGCTCTGGGGGCGGCCAATACCTTCACCCGGGCCCTGGACGACGATCTGCTCGTCGAGACGATGCTCAGCAAAGTCCCCCCCAAAGTTCACGAAGCGAACAAAAAAGCCTATGAACTGGGCAAAAAATACGCTCTCGAAGCCCTCGAAAAAGGGCCGATGAAGTAGGCATTCCCGATCGGATCGTCGATCCGGTCATTTTCCCCAGTCAACATAATTCCCCTTATTCTCTCTTTTCGCTAAACGTTCCTCTATCCTCTCTCACGTTATAATCTCCCAAAATTTAGGAGAGAATCTCGATGAAAATACTTTTGATCGGTGCAGGAAATATGGGTGGAGCGATGCTCGCGGGGCTCGGAGAGTACGAGGTTACGGTCGTGGAGAGTTGGGAGCCCAGACGCCGGGAACTCGCCCGGCTCTATCCTGATATCCGGCTTCTGGACTCGATCCCCTCCCTGGAGGGGTACGTGGTCCTGCTGGCGATCAAACCGCAGTCGCTCGATGCGCTCGAGACGGAGGGAGAGGCCCAAGCGCTTATCTCCATCCTCGCCGGAACCCCCCTGGCCAGGCTGCGCGAAAAGATCGCCGCCAAAGCCTACATCCGGGCTATGCCCAACATCGCCGCCCTCAAACGCAAAGCGGTCACCTCCGTCACCGGTGATGTATCATTCAAGGAGGAGGCTCTCTCGATCCTCTCTTCCATCGGCAAAGCGATCTGGCTCGAGAGCGAAAAGCAGCTTGATATCGCTACGGGGATCGGAGGTTCGGCTCCCGCCTGGATGGCTCTGGTCGCCGAGGCTCTGGCCGACGGAGCCGTCAACCTGGGTCTGCCCCGGGCGGTCAGCTATGAATACGTCGCCGCGCTGATGGACGGGATGGGCGCCCTGCTCGAGGAGGAGCATCCCGCCCTGCTCAAGGATAAAGTGATGTCCCCCGGCGGGACGACCGCGGCGGGCTATGCTGCATTGGAGAAGGGGAGGGTGCGCGACAGCTTCATCGAAGCGATGGAAGCCTGCTACCGCCGCAGTCTCGAACTCGGAAAATGATATAATCGCGCCAATTTCACCCAGAAGGCAGACGCGATGATCGATCTCAAATACCTGCAGAACCATTTCGAAGAGGCCTCCGCCAAACTCCAGCGAAAGGGAGTGGAGGAGAAGCTGCTCCAGGAGCTCAAAAAGCGCTTCGAAACCCTCAAATCCGCCAACCGCCGTTACGAAGAGGCTCGCGCGGAGCAGAACCGTCTCTCCAAACTCTTCGGACAGTACAAACGTGAGGGCAAGGATATCGGTGAATTGCAGGAGAGCGTCAACCGCCTCAAAACGGAAGTGGCCGGCTATCAGGAGGCGGCCCGAGAAGCCGAAGAGGCGCTTGCCGCCCTGGCGATGGGCATCCCCAACTTCCCCGACGACGACGTCCCGATGGGCCTGGACGAAGAGGACAATGTGGAGATCCGCAAGGTCCTGGAACCCCGGAGCTTCGATTTCGAACCCAAAGAGCACTGGGAACTGGCGGAGCTCAACGGCTGGATCGATTTCGAGCGGGGAGTCAAACTGGCCAAGAGCCGCTTTGCCGTCCTCAAGGGGCAGGGGGCCCGGATCCAGACCGCGTTGATCAACTTTTTCCTCGAGCGCAACATCGCCCAGGGGTTCGAAGAGTACGCCGTCCCCTTTATGGTCAACTCCAAGATGCTCGAAGGGACCGGCCAACTTCCCAAATTCGAAGACGATCTCTTCAAAGTCTGCGACGAAGACCTCTGGCTCATTCCTACCGCCGAAGTCCCGCTGACCAACCTCTATCACGACGAGATTCTCAGCGCCGAGGAGTTGCCGGTTCTGATGACCGCCTACTCTCCCTGCTTTCGCAAAGAAGCGGGTAGTGCCGGACGGGACACCCGCGGAATGATCCGTCAGCATCAGTTCGCCAAGGTGGAGATGGTGGCCATCACCCGCCCTGAAGAGAGTGACGAAATCTTCGAAAAGATGGTCCGGCAAGCCTCCGACCTATTGAGCGAGCTCGGACTCCCCCACCGCCTGGTCCAGCTCTGCACCGGAGATCTCGGGTTCTCCGCCGCCAAGACGATCGATCTCGAAGTCTGGCTTCCCGGACAGGGGAAATACCGGGAGATCAGTTCCGTCTCAAACACCCGTGACTTCCAGGCCCGCCGTGCCAAAATCCGCTACAAGGACGGCAAGAAAAACCGCCTCGTCCACACCCTCAACGGTTCCGC
>NZ_WFQN01000098.1 GCF_015487065.1 Nitratifractor sp. | reverse complement strand
GTGTAGTTTCGCCCCCACAGCAGCGCCGCCGCCTCACTGCTGCCCAATAGATGCCCCGCATCCAGCAGTACGTAGCGGAAGGCCCGATCACGATACTTCCAGCTTGAGCGCCAGTAGATCCCACTGACAAACAGAATCAGTCCCCGGCGACGGCGGGGGTCCTCCAGGGCCGCCTCCAGGCCTTCGTTTCCGTCGATGGGGCGCAGCAAGACCGCCGAAGAGCTCGCCACCTCCAGATGGTAGATCCCGTCTTCAAACCCCTCCACCCCCCGGGCCTGAAAATAGACCTCGTTGGGATAGAGGGCCCCGGCGCTGGGGTTGGTCTGCAGATAATACTCCACCCCCGGATAACTCTTTTTGGCGGTGATCCCCGCGATTCGGTAGAGAAAACGCTTTACCGGCGTCTCGTCCAGGAGCGAAACCCTGGGCAGCTCCGCCGGATAGCGTTTGTAGACCGAAGGCTGGGTCGACCAGTCGAGGCCCCCGGACCGTTGCCGGACGGAGAGCCAACTGTGCTTCGTCATCTCGTGATAGGCGTCTGTAGGGGAAAGGGGATGAAATCTTTTCATGAGTTGCTCCAAAAATTTACTTTAACCAAAAATATTCAACGTTGATAAAAAGAAATGCTTAGTTATCGAATATAGCCTGGAGCAGAACAATTCTCTTGAAGTTTGAATATAGCGATCACCCGACGATACGGTTCCCAATCACCAATGACTAATGACCAATAACCGCGCCTATGGCGCTATCCAATCTCTCTCGGATCGCTGACGTATCCGGCGATGGCGCTGGCGGCGGCCACAGCGGAGTTGGCCAGGTAGATTTCGCTGGTGCGGGCTCCCATGCGGCCGACGAAGTTGCGGTTGGTGGTGCTCACGCACTTCTCTCCGTCGCCCAGGATCCCCATGTAGCCCCCCAGACAGGCCCCGCAGGTGGGGTTGGAGACGACGGCGCCCGCTTCGATGAGGGTATCGATGAGTCCCTCTTTTTCGGCCTGCATGAAGATCCGCTGGGTCGCGGGAGTGACGATCATCCGGGTGTGGCGGGCGACCCGCTTGCCCTTGACGATCTCGGCGGCGATGCGCAGATCCTCCAACCGTCCGTTGGTACAGCTGCCGATCATCACCTGATCGACTTTGATCTTGTCGGCAACCGCCTGCTCCACCGGCTTGCCGTTGCTCGGCAGAAAGGGGTAGGCGATGACGGGGGAGAGCTTACCCACGTCGATGGTGATCGTTTGGCAATACTCGGCATCGGGATCGGAGGTGTAGATCTTGGGCTCGGCCCGCAGTCCGCCGTTGGCCTCGGTCCGCTCCTTCAGGTAGACTTCGGTGATCTCGTCCACGGCGATGATCCCGTTTTTGGCCCCCGCTTCGATGGCCATGTTGCACATACTGAAACGGTCATCCATCTGCAGATACTGCAACGCTTCGCCGGTGAACTCCAGCGCCTTATAGAGCGCCCCGTCGACGCCGAGAATGCGGATCACCTCCAGGATGATGTCCTTGCCGTAGATATGGGGGCCGGGTTTGCCCACGAGCTCGACCTTGATGGTCTCGGGGACCTTGAACCAGTTGCCCCCGGTGATGATGGCGAAGCTGATGTCGGTGCTCCCCATCCCGGTACTGAAAGCCCCCAGTGCCCCGTGGGTACAAGTGTGGCTGTCGGCTCCGATGATCACGTCGCCGGGGACGACGAGCCCCTTTTCGGGCAGCAGCGCGTGCTCGATCCCCATGTCCTTCTCGTCGAAAAAATATTTCAGATCGTGTTTGAGGGCGAAATCGCGGCTTATTTTGGCCTGGTTGGCGCTGGCGATATCCTTGGCGGGGATGTAGTGGTCCATGACAATGGCGAAGCCGTCGGGATTGGCCAGCTTCTCGGCTCCGCTCTCCTCGAAAGCCCGGATGGAGATCGGAGTGGTGATGTCGTTGCCGATGACCATGTCGATGTCGACACGGACGATCTCGCCCGCCTTGACGGGACGGCCGGCATGTTCGGAAAAGATCTTTTCGGTGAGGGTCTGACCCATACGCTATCCTTACTGTTTTTTTCCAAAAAAATAGGTCGATTGCACCGTCCACTCTTTTGGGAAGAAGACGGTATCGTTTCGTACCATCTTTTTTGAAACATTCACGGAAAATTTCTAGGGGATTATATCCAATTCACTCCCGCTTTTCAGCGAAAAATTTCCGTATTAAGAGATAAAACGGACTTATGCCATTCCGATCTGTTTTTTGAAATCGGCAAGACAGTTGGTACAGGTTTTTATTTTATTGTTTTCGATCACCGTCTCCAGAGCTTCGGGATCGAGTACCTGGACATGATGCTGTCGATCCACCTCAATGATTCCCTCTTTTTTCATCTTTTTGAAAATACGAGAGAGAGTTTCGGGAGTAAGATTGAGGATGGCGGCAATTTCATTGTATTTAAGTTTGCTGAAAATTTCACTGTTTTCCAGAAGCATTTTCGCAACTTTGGCTTCCGAGGAGTAGATCGTCTCTTTGTGAATCAGGGCCGAAAGGACCATGATTTTGGAGG
Organism: Nitratifractor sp.; assembly: GCF_015487065.1. Lineage (GTDB taxonomy): Bacteria > Campylobacterota > Campylobacteria > Campylobacterales > Sulfurovaceae > Nitratifractor. The sequence goes on along the minus strand of NZ_WFQN01000098.1, from coordinate 3,276 downwards.
TCAAAGACTTGATGATCTCCAGTGAAAAATCCTGTTCCCCGAGATTCCGGTAAATGTAATCGTAAGGAACCATAGCGATTTTGCCGTCGGTAATAAATTCGCAGGTTGCGGGAAAAGGCATCTTCTCGAAACAGGCATATTCCCCCACTACTGCCGGCGCATCGAAACGGTTGATCTGGATCTGTGTCCCTTTGGGAGAAGTTTTGTAGAGTTTGACGGTTCCGTCTAAAACAATGTAGAGATACTCTCCTCGATCTCCTTCGTAAAAGACGATACTCTCCCGCCTGTAACTGCGGATCACCGCGTGTTCCCTGATCTCTTCGAGATGTTTCTCGGAAAGTTTGGAAAAGAGTTGAACCTCTCTCAAATCGACCATCGGCATACCCTTTCACCTTCAAACGTGCATTGTAGCAAAGATTTTTTAGTGGAGAGATTATATCCGCCTGTTTTACTCACCTTATTCCATCGGCACTTTCGAACCAACTCAACTCTTTATGCAATTCCACGACACGACCGACAACGATCAAGGCAGGAGTTTGAAGCCCTCTAGCTCTCTCCACGATGGTCTCCAATGTCCCGATGACCGTCTTCTCATCCGGCCAGGTTCCTTTGCTGATAACAGCAATGGGGAAATCTTTGGGTTTGCCGATTTCCAGGAGTTTCTCGACAATATAGTGGAGTCGATGCAGCCCCATGAGAAAGATGATCGTATCGTCACTTTTGTAGTTCTCCCAGGGGATCTGACTCTTCTCTTTAGCCGCTTCATGCCCGGTGACAACCCGAAAACTGACGGTGATCCCCCGATGAGTCACCGGAATCCCCGCATACTCTGGCACGGCAATGGCTGAGGTGACACCGGGAATGAATTCAAACCTGATCCCGCGTTCTCTGAGATAGATCCCTTCTTCTCCTCCCCGGCCAAAAACCAGTGGATCCCCTCCCTTGAGACGGACGACGGTTTCGTGTTCCAGAGCCGCCCGATAGATCACTTCATTGATCTCTTCCTGGGGCAGTGTATGGTGGCTGTCAGCCTTGCCGACGTAGATGAACTCACAGCCGTCTTTCGCTTCGGCAAGGATCTCGGGATTGGCCAGCCGGTCATAGATGATTACATCGGCCTGACGGATGACGCGCAGCGCCTTGACCGTCAGCAGATCGAGGGCGCCGGGACCGGCTCCGGTGAGATAGACCATTCATGCTCCTTCTTCGCCTGCGGCGAAAGTTATTGGTTATTTATTATTTGTTTTTGAGTGCTCTGAAAAAGAGTTTCATATATCCATTTTGCGGGACTGAAGTGCGGACTCCCCAAAAGTGCGCCAAAGCCGCACCCAAAAACACCTCACTCCTCACTCCTCACTCTTCACTTGTTATTTCAGCTCGGCTGAGATAGCACGACGGGTCTTCCGCCCAGAGATCGCCGTGGATCGCCCAGGCGCGGCTACGGCTGCCGCCGTTGCAGATGTCGATGACACTGCAGTCGGCACATTTTCCCGAGAGCTTCCGGGGATGCTCCCGGAGCCGAGTCAGCATCTCATTCTCCCCATCCAACCAGATCTCGCTGAAAGGTTTTTCGGTCATATTCCCGATAACGAAAGGGAAAAAGGGATCGGGTTTGACGTTGCCTTTCCAGTCGATATTGACCAGTTTGCGGCCTGCACTGTTGCCACCCCAGTTTCGCAGCCGCCGCTGCATCTCATCCCGGAGCACGGGATAACGTTCGCCGAACTTCTCCAGAAAAAGGATCGCATCCATCTCCATATTCCCGGTGACGACATCGATCTTTCGCCCCTCCTCATGATACTGAAAGGCTTTGTCGATGATAAATTCAACAAATTTGCGTCGTTCTTCGGGGGAGATATCGATCTTGAGGTTATCCAACCCCCGGCCGCTATAGACCAGGTGGGAGATGTAGATCTTGTCGACGCCGATCTCTTCGGCCAGATCGAAAATATCGTAGAAACTCCCTTTGGTCTCTTCGGTGATCGTAAAGCGGATCCCCGCATTACCGCCGTGCTGCTGAATCAGCGCGATGGCATCGAGACTGCGGCGATAGGCCCCCTCCAGCCCCCGAAAAGCGTCATGGACCGCTTCGATCCCGTCGATACTGATTCCGATATAGTTGAAAGTCTCGATGATCCGGTCGACGTTCTTCTCGTTGACATAGAGGCCGTTGGTGGAGAGGTAGGTGACAATCCCCACCTCTCTCATCGCCTCGGCGATCTCGAAGATATCTTTGCGGATCAGAGGCTCGCCGCCGCTGAAGATCACGAAGCGGATTCCGGCTTTGAGAAGCTCGGGGATAGAGTCCAGGATAAATTCGGTGCTCAGAAAATCTTCGCTGTTGGGATCGGCGTAGCTGTAGCAGTGGCGGCAGGCCAGATTGCAGCGGTTGGTGAAGTTCCAGATGGCGATAGAGCCGTCAAGAGAACGTTCGGGTCTTCCCGCCGTCACCGCGTCGATGAGATTGGAGAGACGAAACACTTAGTGACTCACTTTCCGGATCTTGGGGGCAGGCTCATCCGGCGCTTCAAAGAGGAAGATCCCCGAAGGTTTGGGCACGGGCCACATGAAATGCTTCCACCATTTTTTAGGATCGGGATCGGAGACCCGGTAGGCTAGCACCTCGTTTTTGGTATTGACACTGAAGTAGAGATGGGGGGTATCTTTGGACCAGCGCAGATGCAGGATCCATCCCGGAAATTTGAAAGTCCGGGCGATTTGGAAGGTTTTGGTATCGATGATCTGCACATAGGGGAAGTCTTTGCCGCTGAAAGAGACAGCCAGCCACTTTTTGTTGGGGCTGATGGCGGTAAAGACGGGGTTACCCTTGACGGCAATGGCCGTGACCGGCTTGAAATCGTGGTCGAAGACAAAGACTTTGCGTGCCCCCACAGCAGGGATGAAGAAATAGTTCTGAGAAATGCTCCAGAAACCGAAATGGGGGACCTTGAGGATCCGCTCCTTCTGCCCCAGATTCAGGGGAATCTTTTTGTACTCCATCGTGTCGAGATTGAGCAGTCCGACATCGGGAGAGTTGAAGAGCCCGGCAACGTAGAGATTCTTGTGGATCATCGCGTCAAAGGGGACTTTGCCGATATTTTCGAACTTTTTGTAGAGAACGAAACGGGGTTTGCCCTTGCCGGCATTCTCATCCTTCATCACCCAGATCTGATCGGCATCCATCAGTTCGAAAATGAGGTAGTTTTTGTAGTTCTTGATTCCCACGTTGCGGCTGCCGGTTTTGATGGTCTGGATCGGGTTGAGATCCCGATCGAG
>NZ_WFQN01000097.1 GCF_015487065.1 Nitratifractor sp. | reverse complement strand
CTTGGAAGGCTGAGGGTCGAATTTGAGTTCGTCAATCGCTCCCCCAAAGCCTCTTTGGTCTCCTTTGCCCTGATCGGCGGGATGCTGGGAGGCATCACCAACAACATGTCGCCGATTCTCATCATCTATGCCCTCACCAAACGCTATCCCAAAGAGGAGAGCATCGTCTTTATGAATCTCTCGTTTCTCCTGGGGAAACTTTCGCAACTTGCCGTTTTCCTATTGATGGGACGGTGGTTGGGCTTGACGACTCTGCTCTATACGACGGCGGCGGCATTGGGAGGATTCTATCTCGGAGCGAAAGTCAGAAAGTATATACCGGAGCGAACCTATGTCGGTATTGTCAAGGGAATGTTGCTCCTGATCGCTATTGCTATCGTGGTGCGCTATTTCTATACGTTATAACGACAAGAAGTGACTGTTTTTATCACAAATGATAATTTTGTCCAAGATGACATCTCAAAATCGGCGTAATATTATCGAGTTACACCCATAAGTAATAATTTTCACACATTTGCAAAGAAGTACTATGATCAAAGGGATAGCTTTATTGTTGATAACTGTTATAGCCTGGGGAGTGATGTACCCCTCGTCAAAAACGGCTACGGAGGTTGGAATTGATGGATTTTATTTGTCGTCAATCCGGTACGGGTTCGGTGTCATTCTTACATCTCTGATCCTGCTATTTAGTGAAGGAATAAAGGCTTTCGACTATGAGGGTAATTTTTTAAAATTGGCCATATACGGAACCGTAGGATTTGCCGGTTTGAACATATTTACATTTGTAGGAATCTCACTCTCCAGTGCCGAGCATGCAACAATTATTTTTGCATTGCTACCGATGATCGGTATTTTATTAAACTGGCTATTTGATGGAGTAAAGCCTTCACTTTATACTTTGGTTTTTGCCTCTATATCTTTTGCAGGCATAATCATTGTAATTACCAAACTCAATTTCAGCGCCAGTTTGAGCCACTCTATGATCGGTGATATTTTACTCTTGATCGCCACGGTATCATGGGCCCTCTATACCTATTTTATGCGCCAATTCTCACATTGGTCTGCTCTGCGTGCAACCGTATTGAGCTCTATACCCGGAACCTTCTCTATATTGTTGATTACCGCTATCGTCACCATGTTCAACATCTCCACTGCCCCTGCCGTGAACACAGTTCAAACAGTTTTTTTACCTTTGGCAATTCTCGTAGCCACGACCGCCGTTATTGTTACTTGGAATGCAGGTATCAAAGAGTTGGGTATCGTTAACGGTATTTTATTTGTTAATTTGGTGCCTATTGTAACGTTCTTTATAGGCTATTTGTATGGAAACCCAATTACAAAAGTCGAAATAATCGGAGCTGCTTTGACAATATTCGCATTGACCGCCAATAATCTATATTCAAGAAAGACAAGCCCTCAAAAAGAGTATCAAGTAGCGGATTAAACGTTTGTTGCATGACGAATACCATTAAACCCAAAACTTGGGTTAGAAAGGTTCTCCGTAAAATGGATCTACACAACTACTTAGCCTATTTGGTCATTTCGCTGCTGACCATCACTAGCCCGGGCGCCGCGATCCTCCTGGCCATAAACAATGCAATGCGCTACGATCTCAAGGCGGTCTTTTTCTCGACGATCGGCAATGTTCTCGGACTTTTTCTTCTTTCGTTGGTGGCGATGTTCGGAGTCGGTGTCCTGATAAAAAGCTCGGATTGGTTTTTTCTGATTTTAAAAATTGTGGGAGCACTCTATCTGATTTATCTCGGGCTTCGTCATGCGTTGACGGGACACAAACACTTTCAGTTGTCCACCACAGGAGGCTCCTCAAATTATAGTACGAAAAAAATCTTCACAAACGGATTTTTAGTAGCAGCCACCAACCCAAAGCCCATTCTCTTTTTTACCGCGATCTTTCCACTTTTTCTTTCAAAAGATCACTCTATGGTGTTGCAGTTTTTTATTATGACGGTGACGTTTATGGCCATCTCTTTTGCATCTTTGATGACATACGGATACGTCTCAAAAAAAGCCAAGGCGTGGTTCTTTGATGATAGACGCTTGAGCATCTTTTACAAAATCTCCGGTTTTGCTTTTGTGCTGATGGGTGTCGGTATGTTTTTTGTCGAAAAAGGCGGACAGTGGTGATTTTTATACTTATTCCTATGAGACCCGTGACTGCAAAACCCCTTTGCGATACTCATAGGGCGTACACGCCACGATCTGCTTGAAGACCCGATTGAGATGGCTCTGATCGAAAAAGCCGACTTCAAGCGCGATTTCGGCGATGGGCATCTCGGTGGTTGAGAGGAGTTCGCGGGCCTTTTCGATCCGCAGCTCAAGGAGATAGCGACGCGGGGAGAGGCCGGTGGCTTCACCGAAGAGCCGTATCAGGTGCGAGGGGCTCACCCCGGCGGCTTGGGCGAGGTCGGCGGTGGTGGGATTATCGCGCAGGTGCTCCCGCAGATACTCGCGGATGCGTTCGACACGCTGACGCTGCAGCGGCGGGATCGGCTCCGTACGGCTTCGGCAATCGCAGTAGCGCCCAAAGAGCGTCAATGCAAAGCTCTCTAGCGCCTCCTCTTTCTCCAGATAGAGCGCTTGCGGATCGAGCAGGAGATCCACCAGCGAATGATAGCCCCGGAGCAAATCCTCATCGTCGATAAGGATCCTTGTCAGAGGCACAAAGCTCTCGACCTCCCCGAAGAGGCCCGCTTGCAGCTGGGCACACCAATCGGTATCGAGATAAAGCATCATATAGCTGCGGGCCTCTCCCTCAATGGGATTGCAGGCATGCACCGTCTCGGGATTGAGAGCGATGAGGGAGTCGGGGGTCAAGATCCGCGTCTGATCCCCGCTAGTGAAAGAGGCCACCCCTTCGGTGATCGCTCCGATCGACAGCGTCGCGTGACGATGGGGCGTGTAATGGGCATCCGAGTCGTAGGTATGACGACACTCCACATACGGCAGCGCCGGATCCTTGAAAAAACGGTTTTGTCTATAGCTCAAATAGATCTCCACTCGGATTGATAGTGACTATTATACCTTTCCTGAAATACTCTCTCTTTCCACTCGAATGCCATGAAAAGCATCCGTCATTCCAGGCTCGACCCGGAATCCAGGGGTTGGAATGCCCATCTTGCCGTTGATCCTGAATCAAGTTCAGGATGACGGGATAATATCCGATCCGTTTCAATTACCGATATCTGCCTCTCGGGTATGAACCATTGATTATATTTTCATCATCAAATTGTCTCAAATACGACTATAATTGAGATCAAAAGAGGCGGAACTCAGTTCCGCACCAAAGGGCCTTAGCCCAACCACCGACAAATCAACTATTCTGAAAGAGCCGACAATCATGAGTCTATTCGAAAAAGCCAAATCCTTTCTGGGCCTGGACATCAAAGAAGACAAATACGCCCTGATCGACGATCCCTTCTTCGGCAAAGTCGCCAAATCCAAAGCCCCCGAGAAGTGGGTGCGCTCCACCTGCGGTTACTGCGGGGTGGGCTGCGGCCTCTACATCGGCGTCAAAGACGGCGATCCGGTCTACGTCAAAGGCGATCCTGACCATCCGGTCAACCGCGGAACGCTCTGCCCCAAGGGGCTGAGCGAACACGAGATGGTGCGAGCTCCTACCCGGCTCCCCGGCGCCATGATCAAGCGAAACGGTAAGTTCGAGCAAGTCAGTTGGGACGAAGCCTTCCAAACCGTCAGCGACAAATTCAAAGAGATCCAGGCCAAACACGGCAAAAAGGCCGTGGGCGTCATCTCCACGGGCCAGCTGCTGACTGAAGAGTTCTATACTCTCGGAAAATTCGTCCAGCTGGGGCTGGAGACCAACAACTTTGATGGCAACACTACCCTCTGCATGGCCAGCGCCGTCATGGGGTACAAGCAGAGCTTCGGCAGCGACGGCCCTCCGGGCTGCTACGAGGATTTCAGCCACGCCGAAGTGATCATGCTCATTGGCGCCAACATCGCCGACAACCACCCGATCCTCAAGCTTCACATCGCTAGAAACAAGCAGGTGCGGGGCAAAAAGCCCACGATCATCGTCGTCGACCCCCGGCACTGCAAGACCGCCAATATGGCCGACATCTACCTCCCCATCAAACCCCGCACCGACCTGGCGCTGATCAACGGGCTTTGTTACATCATCTGGGAGCAGGGGTGGATGGACGAGACATTCATCAACGAGCGAACCGTCGGCTACAAAGAGTTCATCAAAAAGATCCAAAAATACCCGCCCCAGGAAGTCGCCCACATCACCGGCATCGACGTCAAGACCCTCTACGAAGTCGCCCGCCTCTACGCCGGAGCGGAAGCGGCCATGAGCGCCTGGACCATGGGGGTGAACCAATCGGCCATGGGGACCGACACCGTCAGCGCCATCGTGAATCTGGCCCTGATGACCGGAAACCTCGGCAAGCCCGGCGGCAGCCCCTTTAGCATCACCGGCCAGTGCAACGCCATGGGTACCCGTGAGAGCGGCTTTACTAGCTCCATCCCCGGCTATCGGGACTATAAAAACCCGGCCGACCGGGCCGAATACGCCCGCATCGTCGGCGTCCCCGAAGAATTGGTCCCCACCGAGCGGGGATACGCCTACCCCCAGATCATCGAAGCGATTGAGCGGGGCGAGATCAAAGCCCTCTGGGTCGTCGCCACCAACCCGCTGGTGAGCTACCCCGATCAGCCGCGCTTGCGCAAGGCTCTGGCCAAGCTGGAGATGCTGGTGGTGCAGGATAGTTTCATGAGCGACACCGCCGAACTGGCCGACGTGCTCTTCGGCGCCGCCACCTGGAGCGAAAAGACCGGCACCTACACCAACAGTGAGCGCCGCTGCAACCTGGCCAAAAAGTCGGTGCCCAATTACAAAGATAGCAAAAGCGACTTCGAGATCGTCGTGGAGTTTTCTAAATATTTCGAAGGCAAACACGAGCTGCTCTTCAAAGGGTGGAGCCAACCCGAAGACGCTTTCGAAGAGTGGAAAAAGGTGAGCAAAGGTCGGCTTTGCGACTACAGCGGCATGACCTACGAAAAGATCGAGCAACTGGGGGGCATCCAGTGGCCCTGCAACGAGGAGCACCCCGAAGGCACCCCGCGCCTCTACACGCCCGACATGCCGACCCGAAATCCCGAGGGCAAACCCAAATTTGTCTTTGCCGAGTGGCAACCGATGGAAGAGGATATCTGCACCGCCTTTCCTCTGATTCTCAACACCGGCCGCACCGTGGAGCAGTTCCACACCCGCACCAAAACCGGCACCATCAAGATTCTCGAAGACCTGGCCCCTGAAGCCTGGGTGGAACTCAGCCCCAAAGACGCCGAAAAACTGCAGGTCAAAAGTGGCGATCGTATCGCCCTGAGCTCCCCCAGAGGACGAGTGGAAAACGTCATCGTCCGGGTCACCGAAGTCGTACGCGAAGGGACGATCTTCGTGCCGTTTCACTTCAATACCCAACTGGTCAACGAGCTGACCCAATCACTCTTCGACCCCAAATCTTTCGAGCCCAACTACAAACAGACCGCCGTGCAACTACACAGCGAAAAGGTCCCCGAAGGGATCATGCTCAAAGAGGAGGAGATTGCCGGGGCTCTGTCCCACCGAAAAGAGGAATGGAGGGAGTTTGGAAAAGGCGAGATAGCAAAAGAAGTCTCCAACGAGGGACAAGCTGACTGAAGTGATACTTATAAAAAAGATAAAAGGATAAGAAAAGAAATAGTTAAGAAAAATTCTCGTTTAACTTCGGTTATACTTTAGGAGGCATACTTCCAATGTCGGCATCCGACCGACAACGCGATACCAACCGACCATCGAATTCATTTTTCCTCCTTTTGAATGGATTCATTCCCTCCTTTTATCGGACCCCTCGGGGTCCTTGTCTTTGAGAATGAGATGAGCTGCCGGAAACGGTTTGGCCAGATAGAATCCTTGCAAATAGTCAATCCCCATCTCTACCACGTTTTCGTAAATCTCCTTGCTGGAGACATACTCCGCAACCACTTTCGCCCCCATCGTCCCGGCTATCTGTAGGATATTTCCGACCAAATTCGCCATTTTTTGATCGTTGGGAATCGCCTCAATCAGCACTCCGTCAATTTTGAGATAGTCAGGATTGAAACTGAGAAGGTTTCTAATATTGGAATATCCCGCTCCGAAATCGTCGACGGCAATAGAGCAACCCAACTCTTTTACCTCACGGATAAAACGGTTGACCACTTCAAAATCTTCGATCAGATCCGTTTCCAATATTTCGAGGATAATCCGTTTCGGATTGGGGAAGTCTTTTAGTCTGCTTTTGAAAAACTTGATGAAGGTCTCATTGACAATATCTCTGTAACTGAGATTGAGACTGAAACTATCAGGAAGATCCCGAAAAATATCCATCGATTTTCCGACCATTATCTCTGCCAGTTGATCGTAGAGATGAAGACGCTTGGCCGTACCTATCAAAGAGGCGATCGAGTGAATCTCACCGGAATCCGGGTCCTGGATCCGCATAAGACATTCGTAAAATGCGACCTTCCCCGAACCGGCATCAAAAACCGGTTGGACATAAGGAAGGATTCCCCCACTTTGAATAGCTCGTCTCAGCAGCACCGCGTCCGAAAGCATGTGAACCTCCGTCTCACGGATCTTGTAGGAGCCGATGATATCCAGATTGATATCAAGGATTTTATTCACCGAAATGATCTCCCGCTGATATCCCCGCTGAAGCAGAAGCCCGATAATCGTCTCCCGAATGAAACTGAACGCCGCAAGAGCATAACGGGAGGGGAGACCGATCCGAATATGAATCTCTCGAATACTTCGTAGCCAGAAAAAATACTCTTCATTGTACTGTCCGGAGAAAAGGGCCGTCAGCCACTGTCCCAAGCTCTCGCGATGTCGGCACAGAATCTTTTCGTCTTTCAAAAAGGCCTTTGCCTGGGGAAACGAAAAAATCAATCCGTAAAAGCCGTCGAGAATCTCTTTTTGCTTCGCTTCAAACAGAGGACGCAAACGAACAAGACAATCACTATCCTCTTTTTCGAAACGGTAATAGTGCATTATCCTATCTTTTTCGACTTGGTACATTGCACCTCTTTTCTTTTAACAAAAATTATTATATTTTACACCGAAGCGGCTTATAGATACTTATTGGATTTCAAATAAATGTAAGGAAGAAAGATTGAAGCCCGCGGCGGGGCTCCGGCGGAGGAAAAGAGAGATTAGCGCTTGGAGAACTGGGGGCTTCTTCTCGCTTTTTTCTTTCCGTATTTTTTCCGCTCGACGACACGGGCGTCGCGGGTGAGCAGACCCATGGGCTTGAGGATGGCCCGGAAGGCGGGCTCATACTCAACCAGGGCCTTGGAGATGCCGTGCTTGAGCGCGTCGGCCTGGGCGCTGTAGCCGCCGCCGAGGGTCGTCGCTTTGACGGTGACCGCTTCGAGCTGCTTAGTGGCTTCCAGGGGGAGACGTACTTTCATCTTGAGGGTCTCGTGACCGCCCAGCCACTCATCCAGGCTTTTGCCGTTGACGATGATACCGCCGTTGCCGGGAGTCAGCCAGACTTTGGCGATTGCCGTTTTTCTTTTACCGGTTGCGTAAACTGTCGCCATCTTACTTTCCTTTGTTCAGTTGTGCAGTGTGGGGATGCTCGGCGCCTTCGTAGACTTTGAGCTTCTTGAGCATCTGACGTCCCAGCTTGGTCTTGGGCAGCATGCCGCGGACCGCCAGGCGGTAGAGCTTTTCGGTGTTGTTTTCCAGCATATCGGAGAGCTTATTGCTCTTGGTGCTTCCGAAGTATCCGCTGTGGCGGAAATACTCTTTGTCCTCCAGCTTGTTTCCGCTGAAGACCGCCTTTTTGGCGTTGATGATGACGACGTAGTCTCCGCAGTCGACATTAGGGGTGAAAGAGGGCTTGTGCTTGCCCCGCAGATAGGTGGCGGCTTCGGTGAGGATGCGGCCGAAGGTCTTGCCTTCCGCATCGATCAGGATCCAGTCCCGCTCCACCTCATGAGGCTTGACGACTTTTGTCATTTTCATGATCGTTTCCTTGTATGATTTCCACGGTCGAACCGTTTGGTAAGCGGGATTATAGGGAGTTATCCTTAAGAAAGACTGAATTTAAGAATATTTTAAGTAGTTTAGATTGTAAAACCGCCTTTTTCTCATAATGGTCATTCGCTTACGCTGTCATTCTTGGTCATTTTGCACGCTTTGCGTGCAGTCATTGAGAAAACTTCCTTCCATGACCTCAAATGACTACGCCGAAGGCGCAAAATGACAGCGCAGCGAATGACCTTCACCCCTCTACCTTTTCCATCTCCACCCCACTCTCCGTCAGATAGGCCAGCACCCCGGAAGCGGGACGCTCCAGGATCTCCTCGACGGCCTTGACGTATCGGCCCACCTGCTCCCGATGCTTCGGGGCGAACTTTCGGGAACTCTTGTAGTCCACCACCACCGCACGGTCGGGAAACTCCAGCAGCAGATCGATCTGAAGCAGCTCTCCCCGCCAGGCCAGGGGCTGCTCCCGTCGGATCGCCGCGCCGTCGATCAGCGCCAGAAATTCGCTGTTGCTCAACAAAGCGGCGACACGCCTTGCAATCTCCTCGATCCCCTCTTCGTGCAGTAGCGCCCCGTAGCGGTTGCGAACCGCATCCATGGCTCCGGGTAGAGCCTCGGGATCAAAAGCCTCCAGCATCTCCAGAGCATAGTGCATCGCCGTTCCGAAGAGAATCGCCCGGTAGTCGGGTCCTTCCCCCTCCTCTTCGTCCTTTTCCGGCAGTTCCTGGTGCCCGTAGGCGCTCAGCACCACCGATGGAGCCGCCGGACTCTCCACGGGACTCTCCCGGTTCTCCTGCACCGCGATCTCTCCTTTGATGAAAGGGACCATCTCCAGGGGCTCAAAGAGGGACTGCTCCGGTTTCTTCAGGACGATCATCCCCTCCACCGCCCGGGTCAGGGCTACATAGAGGAGATTGAGCCGGTCTTTTTCGGCCGCCTCCTTGCGCTCCTCCAGAATCCGGGCATAGTCGTCGTCGAAGCGCTCCCGTCCTTTGATCCGGTAGTAGAAACGCTCGATATGCAGGTTTTCGCCATACTCGGGAATGAGCGGATCCCGTTCGCTGCTGCCTCTGCCGCTGCGATCCGCGACGATGACATAATCAAACTCCAGCCCCTTGGAGCCGTGAATCGTCAGAATCCTGGCCCCCCGGAGGGTATCGGCCGCCACCGCGATCCGGGAACTTTCGAACTCGTCGAAAAACTCATCGAGCCGCTCGAAGCCGGCGGCAAACTCCAGAAGTTTGAGCAGGTTGGGATCGTTGTCAAAGACCTCGTAGCTCTCCAGTAGCCGGTGCAGCACCTCCACTGGCGCCATCCAGGGACGGTACCAATTCAGATCGGGAGCCCTCTCGCGCCCGCTGCGCTGCAGCAGCGCTGCCGCATCCAGCCGCTCCCCCCGGTAGAGGTGCTCCGCCATCCGCACCAGGGCCGCCACCTGGGGCAGACTTCTCAGGGAGGAGCTGGTCTGCAGGACCGTGGGGATCCCGGCCCCGGTGCAGCGTTCCTGGAGCTCCTTGCCCTCCTTGTTGGTTGCCACCAAAAAGGCGATCCGCTCCGGCGCGATCCCCCGGTCGATGAGCCGCTGCGCCTGAGCGACGGCTTCGGGCAGGGGCTCCTCCGCCTCAAGTACCTCCACATACCCCTGCGTTTCGGCGTGGGGGATCTGGGGACGATAGTCCGGCATCCGCTCGGCAAACCACCCATTGACGCTCTCGACGATATGGCGGGCGCTGCGGTAGTTGTACTCCAACGCCTCGACGGGGATGCCGTAGGCCCGGGCCACCCGGTCGAAGAGCTCCTCCACCCCGCCCCGGAAGCGGTAGAGCGACTGCTTGGTATCGCCGACATAGAAGAAGCTGCGGATCTCCTGCTGCCCCTTCCCGGCAAAGATCTCGTCTATCAACGGTCGCAGCAGCAGAAACTGCAACGTGGAAGTATCCTGAAATTCGTCCAGCAAGATATGCCGAAAGCGGCTGTCGAGGCGGAAATAGAGCAGGTCCTTCGAGAGACTCTCATAGAGCAGCCGGTAGGCGAAATAGCCCAGATCGTCGAAATCGAGACGACCGCTCCCCCGCGCCCGCTCGATCCGGGTATTGCGATAGTGATCATAGAGCTGCCCCAGCCGCCGCAATACCGCCCGCTCTCTGACCCGGGTCCAGCGCCCCATCAACTGCCGGAGCTGCTGATACTCTTGCTCGATCATCGGATCTTTTGGGAGGTATTTTCGGTAGTGGCTGTGCTCCTCGAGGCTCTCTTTGTTGAAAAAACTTTTGGCGTAGAGCTCCGCCACCGTCATCGGAGCGAAATTCTTGATCGCCGAGGCAGAGGCCCCCACCCGCTCTACCCGCGCGTAGAGAGAAGCCCGGAGCTCCTCGATCTCCGCCTCGATCTCTCCCATCTTTTCCCCCTCGTCCGCGGGAAAATCCGGCAACAGGGGATCCTGGCTGTAGAGTGTGCCCAGACTCTCGGTCATCCCCTCCACCCGGCGCTTCTCCATCTGAATCGCCAGCTCCACCAGCGTCCCCAGCATCCCCCGGCGCTCCAGCTCCTCCAGGAAAGAAGCCTCCAGATCCTCCGTTGCTTCCTCTTTGACGCTAAAGTCGGGTTCCAACCCGATCTCCAGCGCTCCCGCCCGCAGCACCGAGACGAAAAAGCTGTCCAGCGTCACGATATGCGTCGCACTGCGCAGGAAGCGGCGCAGGACCTCCTCCCGGCGCTCCAGCAGCTCCACTTCGCTCAGCCCCGTCTGCTCCGCCAGGGCCCGGCGGAAGGGTTGTAGCTTCTCCTCCTCCAGTTTCCGCAGCGAATCGACCACCCGCTGACGCATCTCGGCCGCCGCCTTGTTGGTAAAGGTCGCCGCCAGGATCGCCGAGGGTGACTCCCCCAGAAAGAGCAGCGCCAGATAACGGACGCTCAAAGCGAAGGTTTTTCCGCTGCCCGCCGAAGCGGAGAGGGCCAGAAAGGGCTGAAATCCCATAGATACTCCTGCTTTTCTGCTTCCAAATTCCCGAATATTGTACCCAAGCTCCCGGAGAATTCGATATATAAAAACTTCTTATTATTTTTATTTGTAAAATAAATCTAATAATTTTTATTAATTTTACATAAACATAAGATTCAGAGGAGTATGATTATGGATGTAACCATTCAGAAGGAGAACAATGATGAAACGGACACTCATCCTCGGAACGATGGGCGCTGCCCTCTGTGCTATGAGCCTGCAGGCCGCTGAGATCCCCGCTGCCCCCCAAACCTATCCCGAAGGGGAAGTAGGCCGCTTGGTCAAACTGGGTGAAGCGATCATGAACGAGACCAATACCCATCCCCTGACCAAAGATCTGGTGGGGGACAATCTCCAGTGCAAGAGCTGCCACCTCAAAGGAGCCGACGGCAAACCCGGCACCGGCAAGGGAATCGGCACCTTTATCGGCACCGCCACCGCCTTCCCCGCCTACTCCAAGCGTGAAAAGACCGTCCAGACTCTCCAGGACCGGATCAACAACTGTTTCATGCGCAGTATGAACGGCAAACGCCCCATCATCGACACCGAGGCGAGTATCGCCATGGCCGCCTATGTCACCTGGCTCTCCCAGGGACTCCCGATGAAGATGGATACCAAACGCCCCTGCAGCCCCTACAACAGCAGCCGCTGGGCCCAAAACCAGAAAAAATTCGGCGCCATCCAGAAAAAAGCGACCCACGCCAACTATCTCAACGGCAAAAAACTCTTCGAAACCAAGTGTGCCTCCTGCCACGGCAAAAACGGTGCCGGTGTAGGCACCTTCCCTCCCCTTTGGGGCAAAGGCAAAGACGGCAAATGGCTCGCCTACAACACCGGCGCCGGCATGAGCAAGCTCAACAAAGCCGCCGCCTGGATCCAGTCCAATATGCCCCTGGGCCAGGGCGGAACCCTCAGCGACCAGGAAGCCGCCGACATCGCCCTCTATGTGGATGCCCAGCCCCACGCCGATTTCGATCTCAAAGCCCATCTCCTGCCCAAAGAGCAGATGGGATACTACAACTCCAAAGTGCTTGACGAACACCACAGCGTCCGCAGCAACTTCAAAGCCTTCGGCCTCGACGTCGACGCCATCCGCGGCGACCACGTCATCCCCTAATCTCCCTCCGAAGTCGCAAGCACGGCCCTATCGGGCCTCATGTCACAAGTCGCAAGAAATATCCGTCGTTTGTCGTTTGAACGGGGCTTTGCCCCTCTTTGACGTTTGAAAACGCGTTGCGGAGCAACGCCCCGAAATCCAACATCCAAAATCCAAAATCCACCATCAAACCGCGCCGCCACACGGCGCCTAAAAATTCTCCATCTTTCATCCAAAATCCATCATCCAAAATTCAAAATCCTCAAAGGTATTCTCCCCGCTCACAAAGCAGCTGATAAGGGCACCAGCTGCAGCGCTTGAGATCTTCACATCGCTCCGCGACGAAAGATCGGGTCGATTTAAGCTCCTTCAGATGTTCCCTCAACAGTTCATTCTTCTCCTCCAGTGCCGCTACCGGGACAAAAGCCCGCTCCTCCAGCGGCACGACGAAGGCTTGGTCCAGCTGAGGATACTCAGGACGTAGCAGCGCGTCGTAGATGCTCATCTGAAAATCGGTCACTTTTTCCAGGGAGCTTTTGCGGTTGGCTTCCGTCAATTTACCGCTCTTGTAGTCCAGGACCATCCGCTCATCTTCGCGTACATCGATCCGGTCCACCCGGCCGGTGAAGCGCACCCCCTCGATCGTCCCCTGGATGCTGCGTTCTCTCGCTTCCACCCGCCACCCCCGGGTGAAGCGCTCCGTCTCCTGGCGGAAATAGGGGACCAGCTTCCGGCTCCAGTAGGCCTGTAGATAGCGTCCGGCGCTTCCGCTGCGCTCCAGCTCCTCGGCTGCCAGAATCTTGAAACGCCTTCGCATCGCTTCCGAGTCCTCATAACAGTCCCGCTCGACAAAGAGCCGCTCCAGGATCCGGTGGAGCACCTGTCCCTCGTTGATCTCCTCGGAGCGCTTCTCCTCCAGGCCCAGAATGTAGCGGTAGTAGAAGCGGCGGCGGCACTCCAGCCAGATCTTCAGGCGGCTGGCGGACCACTGCATCGCCAGCGGATCAAAGGACTCCACCACCGGATCTCTCCGCTCTGTGGGCAGCGGAGCGTGGCTATAGAGCAGTTCCCTCGGAGCCGCCACCGTCTCCCCCTCCTCCAGGCCCAGCTCGTAGAGCAGGCGCGAAGGCAGACGGCTCTCCCCGGCGGTATAGAGGATCACCGCTTCCCTGGCCCCCTCCAGCAGGCGGGCGTAGTAGTGCTTCTGCAGCGCTTCCCGGTCCAGGCGGTCGGGCAGACCGGCGAAACGTCGCACCCGACTGTCGAGGAAACGGTCCTTGCCGCTGGAGGCGGGGACGATCCCTTCGTTGAAATCGACGATCACCACCCCGTCAAAATGCACGCCGCGGGTCTCCAGCACCCCCATCACCGTCACCTTGCCGCCCCGTACATCATCCAGACGCAGCTGCCCCAGCTCCTCCAGCCAGAGAAAGAGCCACTCCCGCATTGCCAGCCGCCGCCTCTGATGGATCTGAAGAAAGCGATGCCACAGTTCCAAGATCGGCGCGGCTTCCCGGCTAGGCTCTTTGTCCGCTTCCGGAGCGATAAAGCCTGGAATCCCTACCGCCTGCAACCTCTCATAAAAGACCTCCGCCGTCACCATCGCTGATGGTTCCAGCTCCCGATACCGATCTAGGGCGAAGCCATAATGCTCCAACAGTTCCCGATCTTCAGAAGCGAAGCCGCGCCAATACTCCAGCAGCGCCGAGGGCACACGATACTCGGGGCGGTCCCGATAGTCGTAGCCCATGGAGAAGTTGAGATTCTCCATCCGGTCGTAGAGATCGAAAGCCCGCATGAAGGATTCGTCGGGCAGCACCAGGGCGATCCGTTCCGGAGCGATCCCGGCACGCACCATCCCTTCGATCTCCGCCAGGGCCACCGCCACCTGCTCATAGCGCTCCCGGACCGCCAGAACCTTGGCCTCGATCTCCAGCGGCAAGGGTTCCGACGCGATCAGCTCTTTTTGAGATAATGAAAATACAACCTTGCTCTGACCGGGAAGATCCAGTCCCCTTTCGGCGAAACGCTGACGCATCTTTTCGTTGTAGGGGGTTGTCCGCCAGTGAATACGCAGTTCCCGCCGCTGCGCCGCCGCCTCCAGCAGCTCCAGCTCGAAGCGGCTCAGTGTTCCTTCCAGATAGAGTTCAAGGGTCTCCGCCGTCGTCAGAAAGGCTTCGTTGATCCTGTAGAGTTCGGGCAGAAA
>NZ_WFQN01000096.1 GCF_015487065.1 Nitratifractor sp. | reverse complement strand
GGTTTGGCCCGACGAGGTGCAGGGGAAGAAGTCGAAAGTGCGTATCGAGATCGAGACGGGCCGGACCCATCAGATCCGGCTCCATCTGGCCCATGCCGGCCACCCCATCGTCGGTGACGAGCTCTACGGCAGTCCCACCCGGGCCAAACGCCCGCTCTTGCATGCGAAGAAAATCACGCTGCTGGGACGCAGCTACGAGGCGCCGGAACCTAAAGATATCCAGCGCTACAAGTAACGCTTGATATCCGATTTTGGATTTTGGATGATGGATTTTGGATGGAGGGTAAAAAAATTGGATAGAATTTCCAAAATTTCCCTCCGAGAAAGGGTATTTCGATGTTTGATACACTGACCGACAGTTTCAAAAACGCGATCGGAAAGATCCGTTTTCACGATGACGAAAAGGCGCTGAAGAAGGCGCTGACGGAGCTGAAAAAAGCGTTGCTCAAGTCCGATGTCCACCACAAGGTGGTCAAAGAGCTGATCTCGACGGTGGAGAAAGATACCAAGGCCGCGGGAATCGGCAAAGAGAACTTTATGGCGGCCTTGCAGAACGAGCTGGTGCGGATCCTGACGGCCAAGGGAAATCAGGGCTTTGTCTTCGCCTCCCGTCCGCCGACGGTGGTCCTGATGACCGGATTGCAGGGATCGGGTAAGACCACCACCACCGGCAAGCTGGCGTATATGCTCAAAGAGCAGAAGAAAAAGAAGGTCCTTATCGCCGCGGCGGATCTGCAGCGTCTGGCGGCGGTGGAGCAGCTGCGCCAGATCGCCGAGCAGATCGGCGTGGATCTGGTGGCCGACGAGAACGCCACCCCGGACGAGGTCGTGAAGCGGGCCCTGAAAAAGGCGGAGGATGAACTCTACGACGTGGTGCTCATCGACACCGCCGGGCGTCTGGCCATCGACGAGGAGCTGATGGAAGAGCTGGCAAGGATCCGGGATCTGGCCCAGCCGGATGAGATCTTCTACGTCGCCGATGCCATGACGGGAATGGATGCGGTACGCACCGCCCAGACTTTCAAAGACAAAATCGGCATCACCGGGGTGATCCTGAGCAAGTTCGACGCCGACAGCAAAGGGGGCGTCGCCCTGGGGATTGCCCATCAGGTGGGCGTGCCGCTGCGCTTCATCGGTAGCGGGGAGAAGATGCCCGACCTGGAGCCCTTCATCCCCGAGCGGATCACCGGGCGGCTCATGGGAGCCGGGGACATCGAGGGACTGGCGGAGAAGACGGCGGCGGTCATCGACGAAAAAAGCGCCAAGCGGGTCACCCAGAAGATCAAAAAAGGGAAGTTCAACTTCAACGATTTCCTTGAGCAGATGGAGCAGATGAAGAAGCTGGGCTCTATGAAGTCTCTGATGGGAATGATCCCCGGAATGGGGAACATGGCCAAGCAGCTGGGGGATCTGGACCTGGAGAACTCCAAAGAGGTCAAACACATCAAGGCGATGATCAGCTCCATGACTCCCAAAGAGCGGGAGAACCCCGATCTGCTCAATAACAGCCGCAAACGGCGGATCGCCGCCGGTGCCGGTCTGAGCCAAGTGGAGGTCAACCGGGTCATCAAACAGTTTAAAAACGCCGCTAAAATGGCCAAAAAGCTCTCCGGCAAGGGTGGGATGAAACAGATGCAGGATATGATGAAGCAGATGCAGGGCGGCGGAGGCTTCCCCGGAGTGCCCCGCTAAGGGAACGTTTAGTCCCAAGCTAAGCTAATTCAGG
This sequence comes from Nitratifractor sp., assembly GCF_015487065.1. Taxonomy (GTDB): domain Bacteria; phylum Campylobacterota; class Campylobacteria; order Campylobacterales; family Sulfurovaceae; genus Nitratifractor. Next base: position 12,636 of record NZ_WFQN01000096.1, on the reverse strand, counting down.
CTATAATTACGGCAAATTTTTTCGTAAAAGGGAAGTGATGGAAGGCGTATTTACCTTTATCGGTTCGATTGTTGGGGAAGGGAGCGGAATGGTCACCGGACACCTGATCCTGGTGACGATTATCATCATGTGGCTGGCTTTCAAGGCCACGAGCAACCTCAAAGCGGTTCCCACGGGAGCGCAGAACATTCTGGAGGCCTATCTCGGCGGCGTCATCGCCATGGGAAAAGATGTCATCGGCGAGGAGCTGGCCCGCAAATATCTCCCGCTGGTCGCGACGATTGGCCTTTTCGTCCTGGTTTGTAACCTGCTGGGAATCATTCCCGGATTCGAATCTCCCACCAACAACATCAATGTGACCCTGCCTCTGGCGCTTGTCGTCTTCATCTACTACAACTACGAAGGGATCAAAAAGCAGGGGGCCGTCCACTACTTCGCCCACTTTGCCGGACCCGTCAAAGCCCTGGCGCCGCTGATGTTCCCCATCGAAGTCGTCTCCCACATCTCCCGGATCATCTCCCTCTCCTTCCGGCTCTTCGGAAACATCAAAGGGGATGATCTGTTCCTCTGGGTCCTGCTGATGCTGGTCCCCTGGATCGTGCCCCTGCCCGGATTCCTGCTGCTGACCTTCTCGGCGCTGCTGCAGACCTTTGTCTTCATGATCCTGACCTACGTCTATCTGGCCGGTGCCGTGGCGCTGGAAGAGGAGCATCCCGAGAAGGCTCCCGAACCGGTTGCCGACACCCTGGGTGCCGTCTAAGACGGCGACCCGCTTCTACTCTTTCCCATGCGTCTCAAATCCCGTCTCTTATCTTTTTTGATCAATTTTCTTCTGGGGGCTTTTTGGGCCTTTGCTCTACTGGGTGCGTTCTGGGCACTTCAGCAAAATATTCGTTTCGGTTTCCTCTACGCGTTTTCAAGTATGCTTGTGTGGCTGTTGCCGGGACTCTTCGGAGTCGTGTTGATGGAGTATATTTTGGCGGGCTTTGAACGTAACGAAGAGATTCGGCGTCAGACCCGGATTTTGGAAAAGATTGCCCGAAAGCTGGAATCCGGCTCCAAAGAATGATCGCCTACGCCATCACCGATCCCTCCACACTCTCTTTCGATACGTTATCGTCCGATCTGCAACGTATCAAGGCCAAGGGAGCCACGATGATCCTCTACCGGGACAAAGGGGCTGAGGATTATGATGAAAGGGCTGTAGCGTTCGTTTCGGCGGCACGGGAGGCCGGTTTTGAACGGATCCTTCTTCATAATCGACCTGAATTGGCTCTGGCGCTGGGAGCGCAGGGAGTCCATCTCTCTTCTGATCGCATGGATCTTTTGTCGAAAATAGGTCGAATGCCTCTGCTTAGTGTCGTCAGTACCCACCATCTCTCCGAAGCACTCAAGGCTCAGGAATCGGGCGCTTCCATAGTGACGCTCAGCCCGCTCTATGCTTCACCCGGCAAGGGGACGCCACTGGGAGAAAAGCGCTTTGAAGAGATAGTACGACAGTTGTCGATTCCTGTCATCGCTTTAGGGGGAATTCTGGGAGGACAGGAGATCGATCAAGCGATGGCACTGGGGGCAGCGGGATTCGCTTCTATCCGATATTTTTCTCGCTAAAATCTTTTTGAATGATTCCGGGTGTGCTCGTGATGCTTTAAATTGTGAGTTGTTTTTTTCAGAGCGGCTAATATGCTTTAAGCGTAGAGGAGGAGTGAAAGAGCTTCCGCTTGAGTCTCGATCTCTCTCAAGCGGATTGTCGCGATATCAGCCTTCGGCAGCTTTTTCTTTGACAAAGGCTTCCATCTCATCGACGATGGGTTCGATGGGGCGTTCGCCGTCGATGATCTTGAGCAGCCCCTTCTCCTGATAGAACTTTTCGATCTCGGGCAGGGGGTCGAGGTAGATCTTCATCCGCTGATAGAAGACCTCTTCGTTGTCGTCGCTGCGCTTGACCTCGGCCTCTTCGGCCCGGCCCAGGATCCGTTCCTTGGCCACTGCTTCACTGACCCGGACTTCGATGACCGCTTTGAGCTCTACATCCTTCTCGTTTTTCAGGATCTCGTCCAGGGCCTTCATCTGCTCGGTGCTGCGGGGGAAGCCGTCGATGAGGATGATATCCTTGGGAGCGTTCTTGACGGCGTTGATGATGGTGTCGATGACGATATTGAGGGGGACCAGGGCTCCTTTGGAGATGTAGCTTTCGATCTCTTTTCCCAGCTCGCTGCCGCTGGCGACCTCCTGGCGAAGCATCTCGCCGGTGGAGTAGTGGACGACGGTGTCGGGATTGCGCTCGGCGATGATCTCCGCGTCGGTGGTTTTGCCGGAACCGGGGGCTCCGATGATGAGGAAGAGTTTTTTTGCCATTGATGATCCTTTCTGTTGGTTATTGTTTGGTCATTGGACTTTGGACGGAATCCCTCTCGAGTTCTCTGCATGCTGCCGGTTTCACTCGATAGCTCTGGCAGTCGCGAACGCAAGCGCCCGTTTCACGGGTTGAGCGCTCCTTTGTCGCCATCGAGTGAAACCTCTCAGGAATATTTTTCAAAAGGTTTTTAGCCTAATGACCGAAAGAGCGATGCTCTTTCGTCTCACTCCGCCGTGGGCCGCTGCCGCAGGCGGATATGGAGTTCTTTGAGCTGCTCTGGATCCACGGGGCTGGGGGCCTGAGTCAGGAGACACTGGGCCCGCTGTGTCTTGGGGAAGGCGATGACGTCCCGGATACTCTCGGTGCCGGCCAGGAGCATGATCATCCGGTCGAAGCCCATGGCAAATCCGCCGTGCGGGGGCGCGCCGAACTCCAGAGCTTCCAGGAGGAAGCCGAACTTCTCCTGGGCCTCCTCATCACTGATTCCCAGGAGCTTGAAGACCTCTTTCTGGATCTCGGGTTTGTGGATACGGATCGACCCGCCGCCCAGCTCCGTGCCGTTGAGGACCAGATCGTAGGCGACCGATTTGAGGTCCTCGATCTCTTCGTAATCCAGCCCGCCTTTTTCGTTGAGCTTGGGCATGGTGAAGGGGTGGTGGAGGGCTTTGAGTTTGCCCTCTTCGACTTCGAACATGGGGAAATCGACGATCCAGACGAACTTGAACTCTCCCTCGGGGATGATCTCCATCAGCTCCGCCAGGTAGAGGCGGAAGCGGCCCATGTAGTCCAGGACCACCTTCTTCTCCCCGGCGCCGAAGAAGACGACGTCGCCCACCTGCAGCCCGCAGCGCTCGATGATCGCCTGCAGGTCCTCTTCGGTGAAGAACTTGGTCAGGGGCCCCTTGAGTCCCTCTTCTTTCATCTGGAAGTAACCCAGCCCCTGGGCGCCGAACTTACGGACATAATCCTCGAAGCCCTTCATCTGGCGCTTGGAGAAGATGTTGTCGCCGTTGGGCACTTTGAGGGCTTTGATGCGGTTCTTTTTGGGGGATTTGGCGATGGTGCTGAAGATCTCGTTGTCGCAGCGCTCAAAGATGTCGATGACGTCCACCATCTCCAGGCCGAAGCGCAGGTCGGGCTTGTCGGAGCCGTACTTCTCCATCGCTTCGTCGTAGGTCATGCGGGGGAAATGGGCAGGAAGCTTCTCCCATTGGTCACAGGCGGCCCAGATATCCCGGATCAGCCGCTCGGCCACTTCGATCACCTTCTCCTGGTCGCAGAAGCTCATCTCCACGTCGATCTGGGTAAACTCGGGCTGGCGGTCGGCCCGCAGATCCTCGTCGCGGAAACATTTGGCGATCTGGAAATAGCGGTCGAAGCCGCTGATCATCAGCAGCTGCTTGAAGAGCTGAGGCGACTGGGGCAGGGCGTAGAATTCCCCGGGCCAGACCCGGCTGGGGACCAGGTAGTCCCGCGCCCCTTCCGGGGTGGATTTGGTGAGTACCGGCGTCTCCACCTCCATGAAGCCCAGCTCCGCCAGGGAGTTGCGGGCGGCGATGGCCGCCTGGGAGCGGAGGCGGAAGATCTGATGCATCTTCGGCGTCCGCAGGTCGAGATAGCGGTATTTGAGCCGGATCTCCTCGTTGACCTTCTCGTCCCCCAGTTCGAAAGGCATCGGCTTGGAGGCGTTTTCGATTTTGAGTTCGCTGACGACGATCTCCACTTTGCCGGTTTTGATGTTGGGGTTCTCCAGCCCTTCGCCCCGGGCTCTGACCTTGCCGGTGGCGACGAGGACATACTGGTCCCGGACCTGGTCGGCGATGCGGTGGGCCGCTTCGCTGTCGGCGGGGTCGCAGACGAGCTGGACGATCTCCTCCTTGTCCCGGAGGTCGATGAAGATGACTCCTCCATGGTCGCGGCGGCTGGCGACCCAGCCGGCGACGGTCACTTCCTGACCGATAAGTTCTTCGGTGATTTCATCACAGTAATGGGTTCTCACAGTGCTTCCTGATGCTAAGAGTTTGGCGCGATTATAGCGCAAAGGGGCTGAAAGAGGGTCAACAGAGAACCGGATGCGGGGCGATCCTCACTTTTTTGATACAATCACGTAGATCAACTTCCGCAGGATTCATCATGAACAGTTACTATCGGGTCTTCGGCACACTTTTTCTACTCTATGCACTGGGCTGGAGCATCGCCCAGAGTTTTTGATGCAGGGGATGCGAATGTCCAAAGCGATTCGACTCAACGGCAAAAAGATCAAACGTTTGGCGCGACGCCCCTGGCTGCTCTATCTTTTCCTGCTTCCGCTCTTTTTCTCCGTCGCCGCCTCCCTTTTCGAGGCGGAATACGGTCGCTTTCTCGTGAAACTGGGTCTCTTTGCACTTTTTGCGGGAAGTGTGACGCTGATCGACAGGGGCTTGCGTGAAGGTTACAGGTACGAGGAAGCGGTCATCAGCAAAGCCCCTTTTCCTTATAGGAGTGTCGGTGCTCTCACCCTGGGAATCACGGTTTTCCTGCTGGCGTTTCTCGTGGACGGGGCAGGGGTTTTCCGGAGTCTCTTTCTCGCTGTTTTGACGGGTGCCGGGGTTCTGCTCGATTACGGTCTGGATCCCCGACGGGACAAACTTCCCCAAAACAGCGGCGTCGAACCCGAACTGCTGCTGAAAAGCCTGAACGAGGCGGAAGCGACACTGGCAGAGATCGTCGAAGCCAAAGAGGAGATCCGTGACCCGCGCCTGGAGCAGGCGCTGGATCACGCCGTGGCCAACGCCCGGGAGATTCTCGACACCCTCAAGGCCGATCCCCGGGATATCCGTGTCGCCAGGAAATTCCTCGTCGTCTATCTGGAGGGGATCAGAACGGTCATCAGGCAGTACAACGATCTCGACAGCGGGCTGATCGATGAAAGTATCCGGATGCGTCTCCTCTCGCTGCTGGAAGAGGCGAAGCTGCGCTTCGAAAAGGAACTCGAACGCCTGCGGTCGAACGATCTTTTCGATCTGGATGTCCAGATCGATGCACTCAAAGAGCAGTTGAAACACTAAAATCAAAAGAAGGAGAACGATACCCATGGAAAGCAAGATCAAAGAGCAGGTCGAACAGAGCATCGAGGCAAAAAATCCTACGCCTCCGGCTCCGCTGCCCGAAGAGCAGAGCGAGGTGGAGAAGGCGATGCGGGAGCTTGATCCCAAAGATCGCAACTCGGTCATCTACTTCGGCTCCTCGGCCCAGGCAAAACTCGACGAGATCTCCAACCGGATGCTGGAGGGAGTGAAAAACCAGGAGACCGGAGCGGCCGGGGAGGTGCTCAACAATATGGTCGCGGCGATCCGCGGCTTTGATATCGATGCTCTCGATCCCAATCAGAAGCTGAGCTGGTGGCAGAAGCTCTTCGGCCATGCCCAGCCCCTGGCGACCTTCATTCAGAAGTATGAAGAGGTCCGCAATCAGATCGATGTGATCGCCAACGAGTTGGAGCGGCACAAAGCGCAGCTGATGAGCGACGTCATCGCCCTGGACAAGCTTTACGACGCCAACCTGGACTATTTCCGAAAACTCGAGCTCTACATCGCTGCGGGGGAGCAGAAGCTCAAAGAGCTGGATGAACAGATCATTCCCGAATATGAAAAGAGAGCCGAAGGCCAGGAGATGCTCGCGATTCAGGAGCTCAAGGAGATCCGTGCTTTCCGGGACGATCTCGAACGCCGGGTGCACGATCTGCGCCTCTCGCGGCAGGTCGCCATGCAGGCGCTGCCGAGCATCCGTCTGATCCAAGAGAACGACAAATCGCTGATCAACAAGATCAGTTCCACCCTGGTCAATACCGTCCCTCTCTGGCGCAACCAGCTGGCTCAGACCATTACGATCTTCCGCAGCCACGATGCGGCCAAGTCCGTCAAGGAAGCCTCGGATCTGACCAACGAACTTCTGGAGCGTAACGCCGAGGGGCTGCGGGAGGCCAACGCTGAGGTGCGCCGACAGATGGAGCGGGGGATCTTCGATATCGAGAGCATCAAAAAGGCCAACCGGACCCTCATCGACACGCTCAACGACTCGCTGCGTATTGCCGAGGAGGGCAAAAAGGCCCGCGCCGCCGCCGTGGTGGAGCTGCAGAAGACCGAGCAGGAGCTCAAAGAGGCGCTGATGGCGGTCAAGGCGAAACGGGAAGCTCCCGCCATGGAGCGTGGGACGGAAAGTGCCGAGACCAAAGCTATTGGGCAGAAGGAGGGGTAGATGGGGCTCTTCGACTGGATCACCGGCCAGTTTATCGATGTCATCGCCTGGACGGACGATAGCCACGATACCATGGTGTGGCGTTTCCCGAGAGAGGGGAACGAGATCAAATACGGTGCCAAGCTGATCGTCCGGGAAGGACAGACGGCAGTCTTCGTCAATGAAGGGGAAATCGCCGATATCCTGGGGCCGGGGACCTATGAGCTGGAGACCGGGAACCTGCCCGTCCTGACCACGATGCAGCATTGGGACCACGGCTTCAAATCGCCGTTCAAGGCGGAGGTCTATTTTCTCAACATGACCCGTTTTACGGATCTGAAGTGGGGCACGCGCAATCCGATTACGGTGCGGGATCCCGAGTTTGCGATGGTCCGGCTGCGGGCTTTCGGGAGCTACGAAATCCGCATCGAGGATCCCCGGACTTTCATGCAGGAGGTCGTAGGGACCGACGGCCACTTCACCCTCGATGAGATCCAGAGCCAGCTGGCCAACCTGATCGTCTCCAAACTGGCGGTGGTGCTGGGGCAGGATCGTACGCCTGCTCTGGATCTGGCGGCAAACTACGAGGCTTTCGGACGCTTCATCACCGAAGGGATCGCCCCGGCTTTCAGGGAGTACGGCCTGAAGCTGGAGCGGATTCTGGTGGAGAACATTTCGCTGCCCGAAGCGGTGGAGAAGGCGATCGACGCCCGCGGCAGCCGGGCTGCCGCCGGCAATCTGGACGAACACCTCAAATACCGGAGCGCCGAAGCCCTGGATAAAGGCGGAAGTCTGAGCGATATGGCCGGGATGGGTGTGGGGTTTGCCATGGCGCAGGAGATGGCCCGGGGATTTGGCCCGAGCGGCCAGAATGCTCCTGTCGCCCCGTCAGACGCCACGCCGCCGCCCCCTCCGCCGCCACAGCAAAAGCTCTACTATGTCTCCACCAACGGCGACAGCGAAGGCCCCTATCCTCTGGAGCAGTTGCGGCAGATGGTCGGGCAGGGGCGTCTGACGCCGGGCAGCTATCTCTGGAGTGAAGGCTTCGACGGGTGGAAAGCGGCCAAAGCGGCACTGCCCCAACTCTTTGAGACCACGACACCGCCTCCGCCGCCTCCGCCTCAGAACAGCTAGGGTCTATGCACGTCAAAGCCGAGATTTTTCCCTGTCCGGGCTGTGGCAGCGCGATGCGCTATGCACCGGGGACAGACAATCTGCATTGTGACTACTGCGGCAGCGATAAGCCGATCGACGTTCCGCCTCTCCCGCCGGAGATGAAGCGGGAGCTCGGTGCCTGTCTCTCCCGGGTGCAGAGCTGCCATCCCGGAGCGATCGAAAAGGTGCTGGACTGTCCCGGCTGCGGCGCCGATGTCAGCTTAGAGCCGCTGACCATCGGCGAACCCTGCCCCTACTGCGGGACCCCTTTGCTCAGTGAACCGGGGAACCCTCTCCCGCCCAGCGCCGTGCTTCCCTTTGCCGTCACCCACAAAAAGGCCCAGGGGATCTTCAAGCGCTGGATCGGCAACCTCTGGTTCGCCCCCAACGCCCTGAAGCGGGTCGTCGATACCGGCAAGTCGCTGGAGGGGTACTATCTGCCTTTTTGGATCTTCGACGCCGATACCCGCTCCTACTATGAAGGGGAGCGGGGGGACGCCTACTACGTGACGGTGCAGCGGATGCGGGTGATGAACGGACGGGAGGTGCCGGTGCAGGAGCAGGAGCGGCGCATTCGCTGGACCCCGGTGTCGGGCTCTACTTCCCGCACCTTCCGCGATCTGCCCATTGTGGCGACCGATCGCTTGCCTCCCAAACTCCTGGCCAGGCTCCAGCCCTGGGCGAGCGGACAGATGCAGTGCTTCGATTTGCGCTGGCTGAGCGGTTTCACCAGCCACGAATACAGCCGTCCCCTGGAGTCGGGCTACGAAGAGGCGCGTGGGATCATGCAATCGGTGATCCGCAACGACGTGCTCCGCAGTATCGGCGGCGACGAACAGCGGATCTACGGCATCGACACCCGCTACGACGGCGAGCGCTTCGCCGTGCCGCTCTTCCCGATCTGGAGCAGCACCTTCCGTTACGGCGGACGGAACTATACCATCGCCGTCAACGCCGTCAGCGGTGAGATCGCGGGCGAGCGCCCCTACAGCTACTGGAAAATCTTTTTTCTCATTCTGACGCTCACGGCGATCGCGGGCGCGGCGGCCTGGTTCTATCGACACTACGGGGGAGATTAAGGATTCGACGATGGGTGAACTATCCTACGTGTCAAGAACAATTCGGACCGGGATCAGTCACCGATCTTTTTGTAATAAGCCTCGATCTCCTTCTCCGACATGGCTCCCAGCTGCATATGAACCACCACTCCCTTTTTGTCGGTAAGAATGATCAGGGGGACGGAGCCCTGCCAGCCGGCTGCCCGGGCGATGAAGCGGGCGAAGGGCATGGCCTGGGCGGTGTCGACCAGGTGGATTCCCTGAAGTTTCAGCTCCTTTTCGAAGGCTTTGAGTCTGTCGGGTTTGAGCCCTTTGAGCTCGAAAGCGACCACTTCCATCCCGGGCATCTTGGATTTGAGTTTGCTGAGAAGCTGCAGTTCGTTGCGACAGGGAGTTCCGGTGTGGATGAAAAACATGGCGAAGACCGCTTTGTCTTTGAATTCGGGGTAGCTCAAGCCTTTGGAGCCGGGGACGATATGAAAGCTTTGCCCCTCGGTATCGGTGAAACTGAACTTCAGAGTTTGAGCCGCGGCGGGGGCGGTGGTGTTGGTATCGGCTGCGAAAAGAGAACTGAGACCTGCGATAAGCCCCGCCATTAAAACGTTACGAACGATCGAGAACATAGATACTCCTTACTATTCAAAATATCTTTTTACTTCCAAATTTTTCATTCCAACATTCAAGATCAGCTCTCCAACTCCTCCAGCCAGGCGGCAAACTGTGCATCGCTGGGCATCCGCCAGTCGGCACGGGGGCTGAGGCTGATGGTTCCCACTTTGGGACCGTCGGGCATGCAGGAGCGTTTGAACTGCTGGGTGAAGAAGCGGCGCAGGAAGAGGACAAGCCAGCGACGGATCGTTGCTTCGTCATACTTTTCCCGGAAAGCCAGGGTGGCCAGAGCCAGGATCTTGGCCGGTTCGGCGCCGTATTTGACGAAATGGTAGAGGAAGAAGTCGTGCAGTTCGTAGGGGCCGACGATCTCTTCGGTCTTCTGGCTGATTTTCCCCTCTTTGGCCGGGAGCAGCTCCGGGCTGACGGGGGTGGCAAGGATGTCGTGGAGGACCTCGCTCAGTTCGGGATGGCTCCGGGCGTAATACTCCACCAGGTAGCGGATCAGGGTCTTGGGGATGCCGGCGTTGAGGCCGTACATGCTCATATGATCCCCGTTGTAGGTGCTGAATCCCAGGGCGATCTCGCTCAGGTCGCCGGTACCGACCATGAGGCCCTTTTCTTTGTTGGCCAGGTTCATGAGGATCTCGGTACGGGCCCTGGCCTGGATGTTTTCATAGGTCACGTCATGGAGATCGGGATCGTGGCCGATGGCCTCCATCTCTAGAGTGGCCAGATCCCGGATGGGGATCTCCCGCAGCTCCACGCCCAGGGTTTCACAGAGGGCGACGGCGTTGCGGTGGGTGCGGCCGCTGGTGCCGAAGCCCGGCATGGTCACGGCCAGAATCCCCGCCGGATCCCATCCGGCGATTTTGAAAGCCCGCCAGGTCGCCAGCAGCGCCAGGGTCGAATCGAGCCCTCCCGAGATCCCCAACACCGCCCGCTGCACACCTGCCTGTTCCATGCGCCGGATCAGGGCATGGGCCTGGATAGCGGTGATCTCTTCGCAGCGTTCCTGCCGCTCCGCCGGATTGCCGGGGACGAAGGGGTGGGGGTCGATGAAGCGCTCGATGGTACCGGGGTGGGGAAGAGAACCTGTCGGGATCCGGCGTACCTTTTTGCGTCGGGCGTCGGCGTAGGAGGTTTCGGCCAGCCGCAGGCCTCTGAGCTTTTGCAGGTCCACATCGGCGGTGACAAGCTGAGGCTGCGCGCTGAAACGCTCCCCTCGACGCAGCAGGCTGCCGTACTCGGCGATCATGGCATCTCCTCCGTAGACGGTATCGGTGCTGCTCTCTCCCACGCCGGAGGAGGCGTAGGCGTAGGCGCAGATCAATCGGGCGCTCTGGGTGCGGACCAGTTCGGCGCGATACTGGGCCTTGCCGACCAGCTCGTTGCTGGCGCTGAGGTTGAGGATGAGGTTGGCACCGTTGCTCGCCATATGGTTGCTGGGGGGCGTGACGGCCCAGAGGTCTTCGCAGATCTCCACCCCCAGGAGCAGATCCTCTCCGTCGTCAAAGAGCAGGTCCACACCGAAAGGGACTGCTTTTCCGAGGAATTCCACGGTCTCGTTGACGATATGACGCCCGCTGTTGAACTGGCGCTTTTCGTAAAACTCCCGTTTGTTGGGCAGATAGCTTTTGGGGACGATGCCCAGGATCTTTCCCTGCCGGATCACCGCGGCGCAGTTGTAGAGCCGGTCGGCGACGGGCAGGGCGATGCCGACGGCATAGAGAGTTTCGATCTCACGGCCGGCTTCCAGCAGCCAAGCGAGGGCTTCGTTCTGAGCCGTCAGAAGACGCTGTTGATAGAAGAGGTCCGAGACGCTGTAACCGGTGAGTCCCAGTTCGGGAAAGACTACGGCGGCGATCTCCTGCTCGGCGGCCTGGCGCAGGAACTTCAATATCTCTTCGGCGTTACGTTTGGGGTCGGCCAGATGCAGGGGCGGCACCGCGGCGGCGATCCGGATAAATCCGAACATAGCAATCCTTTGGAGGGTGATAGAGTGATTTTATCATATAATCCCACCATGGAATCTCCCGAAATTATTTCCGTTACTGAGCTGGAATCTCCTGAACTACTTCCCTATCGCACGCTGCGGGGGAATCTCTTCGACCGGGACGGCAGCTTTGTCGCCGACTCGCCGCGGGTCGTCGGGCAGCTTCTAGGGAGCGGTTTGCGCTTCAAAAGTCTGCTCTGCACTCCCGAGTATCTGGCGCAGGAACGATCCCGGATCGAAGCGGCGGGAGTACCGAAGGTTTTCGTAGGGGAGCGCAAGCTCCTGGAGGGGATCGTCGGCCACCGGATCCACCACAATGTCATGGCCCATCTCCTGCGTCCGGCCAATGTCCCTCTGGAGCAGCTGCCCGATCAGGTGCTGATGCTGAGCCGCCTCAACAATATGGAGAATGTGGGAGCCATCGCCCGCTCCGCCGCGGCCCTGGGGGTGCGGGGCTACGCAGTGCCGGCCAGCGGCCCCCATCCCTACGGCCGTCGGGCGATCCGGGTCAGCACCGGCCACATCACCCGCCTGGCGACCCATATCTACGAGGATCCCCTGGAGACGATCCGGGCCTTCAAAGCGTGGGGATACCGCATCCTGGCTGCCGAGGTAACGGAGACGGCAGTCCCGCTGGCAAATTTCTCCCCGGTGCCCGAAAAGTGGGTCCTGATCCTGGGGAACGAAGAGGAAGGGGTGCCCGAAGAGATCCTGAAGGAGGCCGATACGGTGCTACAGATCGAGATGGAGCCGGACGTCAGGAGCTTCAACGTGGCGATGGCGGCGTCGATTCTGATGTATAAACTAAAGAGAAACCAGTGACGAGTAACTAAGTTCTCTGAAAAACAACCGGTTTCACTCAATAGCTCTGGCAGTCGCTAATGCCGTTGGCACCCCTTCGGGGCAAGCGCTCCTTTGTCGCCATCGAGTGAAACCTCTCAGGAAATTGATTCAAGAAATACTATTTTTTCTTAAAAAGCTAAAAAAGGAGATTTGAATGCGACTGTTGATTATCTGGACCGTTGCAACGCTGTTGATATCGGCAGGCAAAATTGACCCGAAGCAGGTTGATGAGGGGATCCGTCTCTTCAACGCCCATCGTTTCGATCGTTCCTACGATCTGCTGATCCCCGCGGCAAAGGCGGGGGATCCGAAGGCGGAGTTCTATGTGGGGCTCCTTTATGACATGGGTTCGATCAAAATGATGGACAAGGATCGGGCGGTGGAGTGGTACCGCAAAGCCG
>NZ_WFQN01000095.1 GCF_015487065.1 Nitratifractor sp. | reverse complement strand
GGCCTCGATTTCACCGTCGCCAAAGCGGTGGGACTCTTTGCCGGAGCGACCACCACCATCACCTCCAGTGTGATGAATATTCGCCGCAAGGCGGTCGACTACGCTTTCGTCTGGCCTCTGGCGGCGGGGATGCTGCTCTTTGCCCCCATGGGAGCGTGGCTGAGCCGCTACATCGACGAAACCCTCGTCAAAGCACTCTTTATGCTGCTGCTCTTCTACAGCGCGACGATGATGATGTTCGGCAAAAAAAAGGCGATCACCCACCTCACCCGCAAAGGACTGCTCTTCGTCGTCGGCAGCGGCGTGGGACTTGTCGCGGGCCTGCTGGGAGTGGGCGGGGGCAATCTGCTGATTCCTCTGTTGATCCTCCTGGGTTTCGAACCCCGCAAAGTCGCCGTCGCCGTCAGCTTCGTCGTCCCCTTTTCGGCCCTGGGCTCCTTCTTTACCTACGCCAGCTATGTACCGCTCGATTGGGTATTGCTGCTTTGCATCGCCGCCGCTTCCATTGCCGGAGGGTATCTGGGCAACTATCTGATGCACTTCCACCTCCAACAGCAACAGATCAAAAAGGTAATGGCTCTGATTCTCTATCTGCTGGGAGCAAAGATGCTCTACAGCTTTCTTATTTAAGGAGAAAGAGTATAATTCTATTTAATTATTATTATCATAAGGCTAACGAATGAGTAAACTGTTACCGCTTCTCGTGCTCGTGCTTCTCGGCCTCAACAACTGCTCCGGAGAGAAGAAAAATCACGAAGCGGCCCTCTCCCCTGTCCAGGTGGACGAACTCCTCCACCGGGTCTGTGCCCGCTGCCACAATCTCGATATGCCTCCCAAAACCAGCGACGATGAAAAAGCACCCCCGCTCTACACCGTCACCGTTCATCTCAAAGACTGGATGAAAGAGGACGATCCTTCGGTACTGCGAGCCAAATTCATTGACTTCGTCGCCGACTATGTCATCCACCCCTCCCGAAAAAAATCCTACTGCGACCCCGCCAGCCTCAAACTCTACGGTGTGATGCCCTCTCTCCAGGGGCAGATCACCCCTGCCCAAGCCCGCGCGGTAGCCGCGACAATCTTCGACCGCTACGACCAGATGGCGATGCTGGCGGCGGTGAAAGAGCGCAACCGCCTCGCCCGCCTCCCCGCCTGGCAGCAGGTCCTCGAAACCCGGGACTGCCGACTCTGCCATATCCAGGGCAAAGGCAGACTTGCTCCCGGCTTCGAGGAGATCGCCCGGAAATATGCACGAAACAAGACAGCAAGCCTCAAAAAGATCGAAAAGGCCATCACCGAGGGGAGCCGCGGAGCGTGGCCGAAATACCATACCCCGATGCGCGCCTACAAAGGCTTGACACCGCAACAGCTCGAGGGAATCTCCCGCTGGATTCTACAACAGCAAAAGCAGTGACAGGGGGCTGATGCAATTTTTCTCTTGCTCCCAACGTCCCCGTTGGGAGCGCGCCACACCCAATGGAACACTCTATTGCTATTTGCCGCTTCGTTCCAGAGCGTATTTGGTCAAGAACGGCCCCAGAAGTTCATGCACCATCGTGGTGGCGATGATGACATTGAGCATCAGCGGCGCCATAATCCCGAAACCGGCCTGCTCCTGCAACGAGAGTGCCAGCCCGATCGCGATACCTGCCTGGGGGAAGAGCGCCAATCCCAGATATTTCCGCACCTCATCCGAAGAGTGCGACACCCATCCGCCGATCCAAACTCCGGAGACTTTGCCGATGAAACGGACAATGATATATGTAAAGACAACCATCGGCATACTCAGGACGAAACGGATATCCAGATGCATAGCCGAAAGGGTAAAAAAGAGCATAAAGATAATGTCTTTGAGATGGAAATCGAACTCACGTTTGACCAGATAGAAGTCTCTTGTCGAAATGTTGGAGAGGACGACTCCCATCGCCAAAGAGGCCAGCAGCGGCTCCAGTCCAAAATAGTCGCTGACACTGTAGACGATAAAAATCATGCCCAGCGTGGAGGTGGTTTTAATGCTGCGGTAGTTGCGGAAGATCCGATCGATCCCCTCCGAGATCGCCGCACCGACGGCCCCGACGATCACGGTGAAAAAAATCGTGGGAATGACCCGCACATACTGATCGAGAGCATGCGTGGTCGTCTCCATACTGACTCCCGCGACAATCAGAACAAAACTGAAAAGAACCAAGGTAATGGCGTTGTCCGCGGCGACAACCCCTAGTAAAAAGGCGCTGAATCGGCTTTTGACCTTCAGCTCGTGGATGACCGCCAGGATCGTGGCGGGTGCCGTCGCCGAAGCCAGAGCCCCGAAGAGCAGGGAAACCGCCAGACGATAGTGGGTCGAGAGACCGAAATCAAACAGATGAAACATACTGTAAAGGACGCTACCCATCAAGACAAAGGTGAAAAGCGCCTCAAAAACGGAGATAACGGCGATCTGTTTCCAGACACTCCAGAGCACTTCGTATTTGAGATTGGCCCCTACCAGCACGGCAATCAAAGAGAGGGAGATATCGATAATGATATGGCTGTTGTCGATGAAAGACTGAGGAACGATGTCGAGCATATGGGGGCCGATGATGAAACCCAGAATCAGGTAACCGACCACATTGAGCAGCTTGAACTTGTAACTGACCCATTTCATAAAGGCGCCCAGCACGAAGATCAAGCCGACATAAAAAAGCTCCTGCATCAACACCCTTCATTTTATAAAAGTTATAAGCTGCATTATAGCAACCCCCAAAGGATCTTTCCTGCTATTTGTAGGGTGGACCCACCATTCAAAAAGTTTGGTGCTTATAGCTGATGGAGAGTATTGGAAAATATTGAGAGTTAGGGACGGTGGGCCCACAGGGCCCACCCTATCCCATTCAGCCGGGATATTTCGGTATCCTCCGCTCCCCTTCGCGGACCACATCCCCCTGCTTGTCCAGATGCTCCAGATAGGCGATGCAGTATTTGCGGCTCATCCCGGTTTCGGCTTTGAAGAGGCGGATGTCGAGGTAGCCGTGCTTGACCATCAGCTCCCGCATCAGCGCCAGGGCCCGGCGGAGGTTGGCATCGGTGACGAAAAGGTTGTGGGCCAGGCGGACCACCTTTTTGGCCCGGGTGAGAGTCTTGAGGGCTCCGTCGCCCCGTTTGCGGTCCAAGTCGAGGCGGTCGTAGAGATCGTAGGGGGCTTCGGGGGTCAGTCCCTCCTCTTCCAGGATCCGGTAGAGCTGCTCGGGCAGCGCGTCGATCAGCTCGGCAGGGTCCCGATCGGCCCGCAGCCACAGCCCCTCGGCC
>NZ_WFQN01000094.1 GCF_015487065.1 Nitratifractor sp. | reverse complement strand
GTAGCCCTTTCGGTGTAAAGTCCTGTTGACAGCGTTGTCAAGCGAAGCCTCGTATTTGCCGCCCCAGCCGTTGAAAACGAAGTCAAGCAGGAGCGGTTTCCTGTCCTCTTCGGCACTCAAGGGGCCGTAATCCCGGGTCCAGGTATCGTTGTAGTCCGTTTCGATGAAGGTCAGGTTGTGTTTGGAGCAGAAGAGATCGGAGATTGCCGCTTTGTCGCGGCAGAGGAGATAGACACCCTGGGAGTAGGCGATTGCCTGGGCGATCCTTACAAAAGGCGCGTAGGATTTTTGCAGATCTCCCGCTTTCACCCAGTCGGTCTCTTCATGGGGAAAGGCCAGCAATACCGCTTTTTGAGCCTCCCACTCCGCTTTGAGTCTAAGCATGGGAGAGTCCCATGCTTAGACTCAGGTGAATGGTGAATGGTGAATGGTGAATTGCAGGTGATTTTGGTTTGTATTTCTGCATCGGTTTTTCCCATATCAAATTTTCAAAGAGGGGCCTGGCTCCGTTCAAACGACTAACGACTAGAGACCTGAGGGCCGTAGGCCCGTGCTACCGACTGATTAGTCCAGATCGCACTTGTCACTGCAACGCCCCTCATTGCTCTCTTTGATTGCTTTTCGGAACTCTTTGATGAGAAAATAGAGCACGACAAGCGTCAGGATGCCGGCGGCGACTTTTCCCAGGGTCATCCACCAAAACGACGGGCTTTCATCTGTGGGCATAAACATGCAAATCTCCTTCTTCCTATGGGTATAATATCTTTATGGCAACGATACGATTGGACCGGAAAAACTTTTATCACAATCTTAGCCAATTGGCTCTGAAAGCCGGCGGCAAAGAGCGCCTCGCCGTGGTCCTGAAGGACAACGCCTACGGTCACGGTTTGGAGACGATGGCCCAAATGGCCCACGACTACGGGATCCGGGAGGCGGTGGTGATCTCCAACGAGGAGGCGGAGAGGATCCGGGAGCTTTTCGACAATGTTCTGGTACTGGGCGATACCCCCAGGGTCGACGAAAAACTCTCCTACACGGTCTCTTCGACGGAGCTGCTGGAAGAGCTGGATCCGCAGGTGAAGCTGGAACTCAAAGTCGATACCGGGATGCATCGCAACGGGATTATGCTTTCCGAGCTGGAAACAGCGCTCTCGATCATCAAGCGGCGGGGACTTCACCTTTTCGGTGTGATGACCCACTACCGCAGCGCTGATGAGTTGACAGGCGAGTACTACTGGCAGAAGAAGCGTTTCGAGTCGGTGCGTCGCAAGGTAGGGGAGGCCGGTTTTGCCTCGACACGTTTTCACTCACACAACTCCGCGGGATTGCTGCGAAGCCAAACGTTTGATGAAGCGATTGCCCGGGTGGGGATCGCCATCTACGGCTACAACCCTCTGCCCAAAGGCTTTGACGAAGTGGAGCTGCGACCGGTGCTTTCCCTCTGGGTCCGCCGGGCATCGACCCGCCGGCTTCGGCCCGGTGAGCGGGTGGGATATGGCGGAGTCTTCATCGCGCCGGAGGAGATGAGGGTCTCGACCTACGATCTGGGATACGGTGACGGCTGGCCCCGGGGCGATGCCGAGCGACCCTATCGCACCGCGGAGGGATTACCGATTCTGGGGCGCGTCTCCATGGACTTCCTCTCTCTGGAAGGGGATCGTGAGGAGGTCTGCATCATGGAAGACGCCCAGCGGGCAGCCGAACACTTCGCCACCATCCCCTACGAGATGACCACCGCCCTGATGCCGACAATTCCCCGAGTGATAAAGGAGTAAATATGTTGCAGAAGCGATCGATCTTGTCCCATTGGATTCCGGGGGTTGCTGCGGGGGTACTGCTTGCCGCCTGTACCCCCGCTCCCCAGGCTCCCCAACCGGTCTCTCACAGTCTCTATTTGAACAAGAAGTATGTCAAGTTTGTCTTGGACAACGGCGAGAGTTATCGAACCCAGCCTTTGAAAAACGGCAACGTACTTCACTACTGGCGTTCCGATTACGGAGCGCTTCTCAATATCGCCATGGGCCGGGACGACAACTACCCCGACTACTGTGAGATTGCCCTGGAAACCGATCCGAACCGGATCATCCGACGCATTTCTATTATCGAGCCCAGCATGCTCTGCAATGCGGTATTGAAATAGATATTTAACGATTGTATAGAAGATTTTTTTTTGAAGAAAAATGGTGGAGTTGAGGGGAATCGAACCCCTGTCCTGAAACAGCCAGGACCGTGACTCTACATGCTTAGTCGGTGTCGATAGGATCTCGTCCTGCCTCGCTCGACACCCAGAGCCGCGCAGGACCAGCCTGAAGGTTCGCCGGCGGCTTAGGCAGACCGCCGGTATAGCCATCGGTTTGTCGACGCCTCGAACCCGGTTGAGATGGCGTCACCGGTGAGACGGCCCCTAAAAAGGGTTATGACTTACGCAGCAGCGTAAGCGGGGCGATAATCTGTGTTGTTTGCGTTTATTTCGCGTTTGGGCTTGATCACGGAGTGGCCCGCTCCGACATGCACACGGCCCCGACTGCTCCAGTCGAAACCAAGTCAACCCCGTTTATCCAATTGAGGATTGAGAATGGAGAATTGAGAATGATCTATTTCCATCCGGGGCGATAATAGCGTAGAGTCCCAACTCTGTCAAGGGACCTGGGTTGCATTAGAGGGAAATAGAGATTGATAATTTGACTGGCAAAAATTCCTAATTTCCAACGCCTAATTCCTCATTTCCAAAGGATGTTGGAGAGCATTCCGATAGCGAAAAAAGCGAGAATCGCGGCGCTGGTGACAGAGAAGAGGGTGACGATACGTTGGGAGAAGAGATGTTTGGTCTTGTGGATGATCAGGGGCATCAGGGTGATCCAGAGGAGGATGGCGCCAAACAACCCGGCGACGGTCGCCAGGGGGTGGAGGTGCTTGGTGGCGATGTAGGTGGAGACGCTGAGCCAGAAGATGACGGTATAGGGGTTGAGCAGCGTCAGGGTGTAGCCCTTGAGCCAGTTGCCGGGGAGGGAGACCTTTTTGACCTGCTGCAGATGGACCGGTTCGTGGCGGCCCCGGTAGATCAGCCAGGCCAGATAGAGTAGAAAGGCCGATCCCGCCACCCCCATGACCAGGGTGATCGTAGGATCCTCCATGAAGTGAAAAAGGCCGAAAAGGATCAGCACCAGATAGGTGATATCCGCGCTCATGGCCCCGGCGCCCAGGGCCACGGCGGAGCCGTAGTGGCGCAGAGCGTTGCTCATGATGAGCACATTGATGGGCCCCAGGGGGACGGCTGCTCCCAACCCGAGGACAAAACCCTCGACAAAGGACTGGATCATCGGTTCCTCCTGCGAAGTTTTCTACCGTAAAGAATCATCCCCGCTCCGAGCAGGAGAAAGGGAAGGCTGAGCAGCTGCCCTACATTGAGGGGCAGTCCCGTGCTGTAATCGGCCTGGGGGACCTTGACCCACTCCAGCAGGATCCGCCAGGCAAAGACCAGCACCAGGGCCCACCCCGTCAGCATCCAGTCCAGTGCTTGGTCCCGCACCGAACGGTGAAGATAGATCCAAAAAAGGGCGAAGATCAGCAGATAGCCGCCGGCTTCGTAGAGCATCACCGGATGGCGGGGGAGCGCATCGACTCGGGCGAAGACAATCCCCCAGGGAAGCTCGGTGGGCTTGCCCAGAATCTCCGAATTGAAGAAGTTGCCGATTCGGATCAATGCCGCCGCAGGCAGTGCGGCCACGGTAACACGGGAGAGGAGCCAGAGAAAGGGGATCTTCTGCCGTCTGGCTCCCCACCAGAGTCCCAGAATCCCTCCCAGGATCCCGCCGTGGCTGGCGAGGCCGCCTTTCCAAATTTTGAGGATCTCTAGAGGATGGGAGAGGTAGAAATCGGGTTCATAAAAGAGGCAATGCACCAGACGCGCGCCGATGACGACCCCAAGGACTACCGGCAGAAAGATCGGCTCGAGTCGCTCGGGAGCGACCCCCTCGGAGCGAGCCTCTTTGATGACCAGCGTGTAGGATATGAAGATCCCCAGGGCAAAGAGCAGACCGTACCAGTGGATCTGGATCGGACCGAGGTGGAGAAGGATGGGATCGACATTCCAGACAGGATGGGAGCTCATTTTTTTTCTCCTGAAAAAAAAGAGTGAAGAGTGAAGAGTGAGGAGTGAGGAGTGAGGAACCGATTTTTAATTGAGAATTGAGAATGGAGAATGGAGAATTTTGGTAGGCGTTGCGTGGCAACGCTTTGATCAAAAATGGTGAGAGGGCGAGAGGGTGAGAGGGTGGGTAGTATAGATTTTACGATATCTTCCCACCTTCTCACCAGCGCGAAGCGCGATCCTACCTTCTGACCTCTGTTCAAACGACGAAAAGTGCCGTAGGCGCTCCTAATGACCAATGACCAATGACCAATGACTGAACTGTTCACAACTTCATCCCCGGTTGGAGTTTACGGTTGGCGGAGACGGTGATCTCCTCCGGTTCGCAGGTGAGGCTGGCTGCCAGGGCGTCGAGGCCGTAGCGGCCGATCATGGCGGCGTTGTCGGAGCAGAATTCCAGGGGAGCGGTATGGAGCCGTTTGCCGTAGTCGGCACAAAGGACGTCGAAGGCTTTTCGGATGGCCAGGTTGGCACTGGCGCCCCCTACCAGAGCCACGTCGGGGATCGATTCGCGGGCCAGGATCTTGCGGATCTTCTGGCTCAGATGAGTGATGACGGCTCGTTGAAAGGCGGCGGCCAGATCCTGCCGATCCTGTTCACTCATCGCTTCGGGGCCGCCGAGTCTTTCGACGGTGAGGCGTACGGCGTTTTTGAGTCCCGAGAGGCTGAAGGCGATGAGCGGCGAGTTGCGCAGGGGGACCGGAAGCTCGAAACGGTCGGGGTTACCCTCCCTGGCCAGGGCCTCCACGATAGGGCCGCCGGGGTAGCCCAGTCCCATCATCTTGGCCACTTTGTCGTAGCTCTCTCCCACGCTGTCGTCCATGCTCGTAGCCAGCACCTCCATATTTTGCAGTCCCAGCACCCGCAGAACCATCGTGTGCCCGCCGCTGATGAGGATCACCAGCATCGGCAAACGGGTGGGCTTTTCGATGAAGAGGGAGTAGATGTGCCCTTTAAGGTGGTGCACCGGGATCAGGGGGAGTTTTTGGAAGGTGGCAAAGGCTTTGGCCATCATCACCCCTTCGTTGAGGGTGACGGCCAGGCCCGGTTCGTTGGTGACGGCGACGGCGGCGATTTCGTCGAAATATGGTTGGGCACTTTCCAACAGTCTGGGGAGATCCACGGCGTGCAGACGGCTGGCCAGCTCCGGGACCACCCCGCCGTAGCGGGCGTGCTCGATCTCCTGGGAGATCTTTTTGTGCAGGATGAGCTTGCGGGTTTCGATCTCAGTCAGGGCGATGGCGCTGTCGTCGCAGCTGGATTCAATGCTCAGAAGGAGAGACATGGTCGCTCCTTCTGAGCAAATGAGGAATGAGGAATGAAGAATGAGGAATTGCGGTATGCATTGCGATGCAACGCTTTTTTGGATGAATGGTGAATGGTGGATGGTGAATGGTTTTGGTTTGCGTTGCTCTGCAACGCTTTTTTTGACTTGTCGCCAAAGGCGACACTTCTTGCGACGTCACCGAAGGTCCTGGTACTGCCGACTGCCGACTGCCGACTGCCGACTTCCTCCAAACGACAAACGACTGAAGACAAACGACGAAAGCTCGCCATGGGCGCTAATAACTCCTCACGTCTCACTTCTCACTCCTCACTTGTTCAAGGATCCACGGCCATTCTCCGTAACCGCTTTCGGCGTTGATATGGCCGGCGTCGGGCAGGACGGTCAGGGGGATTTGGTAATGGGCGACGATCCGTTCGGCTTCCTCCACGGTGATGTAGGGGTCGTTGTCGCTGACGATGAGCTGAACCTCCTCTGCATAGAGGGACTCGGGCAGGGGGCAGGGGTAGAAGCTGCTGATGGTCTCCAGCTCCGTCTGCAGGCTGGGCATGGCCACGAGAAAGAGCCGCTTGACGGGGGTGAGCTCTTTGCGCTCAGCCAGATGGAACCAGAGGGTATTGGCCAGGGAGTGGCAGACCACCGTATCGGGGCGGAAATCTTCCAGATGGCGTAGCACCTCTTTGCGCCAGCGGTTGAGGTGGGGGTAGTGGGGGTGCTGGATCAGGGGGAAACTCACTGTGCCATAATTTTTGGCCACTTCGCTTGCCAGCCAAGCCTGCCAGTGGGGCCAGTCGGAGCCGCCCCAGCCATGCAATAGTAGGAGCTTCATTGGAAGCTCCTACTATTGCAGTGAAGAGTGAGGAGTGAAGAGTGAAGAGCGGTGGAAGCATCGCTTTCAAATGGTGAATGGTGAATGGTGAATGGTGAATGGTTTCGGTTTGCATTGCTTTGCAATGCTTTTTTTAAACCGTTACCGAAGGTAATCCCATAATTTTTAATTGAATCCTCTGAAAAACTTTCGTCATTCCGGGCTTGACCCGGAATCCAGGGTTTGGAATCCCTATCAAACTGTGGATCCTGAATCGAGTTCAGGATGACGCAAGCGTAACTCTTGGGTTTTTCAGAGAGTTCAATTTGCAAACACATACTCTCTCACCTTTCGGTCCATTGCCATCACTTCCCCTAGGCTTTGGGGTTCCTGATCGCGGAAGTGCTGCCAGGCCTCGAGGATCTTGTCGGCCATGGCGCCAAAGCCGTAGCGGCCGGCCCGGAAGCCTTCCATAGCCGCTTCGTTGGCGGCGTTGAGAACCACGCCGAGGCGGGGATGGGCGAGGAGTTCCTCTTTGAGCTGCCAGAGGGGATAGCGCTCCGTATCGATCTCTTCGAAGGCGATGGGGCCGATTCCCAGCAGATTCACCGGCTCCAGGATCGGCTCGGTGACGGGGCACTCAAGGGCGTAGGCGATGGGGAGCTTCATGTCGACACCCGCCAGATGGGCAGTAGTCGAACCGTCGGCGAACTCCACCAGTGCGTGGACGACGGAGCGGCGTTCGATTACCGCGTCGACGGCGGCGGTGTCGAAGAGCCAGCAGGCTTCGAGGAGTTCGAAGAGTTTGTTGACCATGGAGGCGCTGTCGATGGTGATCTTGTCCCCCATGGACCAGTTGGGGTGGCGCAGGGCCTCGGCATAGGCAGCGCCCCGGATCGCTTCGGGGGAGTGATCCCGCAGGGCTCCGCCGCTT